>CAUTUX010000008.1:0-47577 GCA_963542015.1 uncultured Clostridia bacterium
ATAATTGCTCATCAAAATATTTAAAAGATAAAGTTATAAACGCATTAACAGGTTGGTTTTTAATAACGGTGACTTTCTTTGTATCTGCATATTTTGTCTCAAGAAATATATTTGTATTGCCAATTATATTTATTGCATTAGTTACTTGTACATTGATGAATAAAAAATTAGCATTTGTGCATTCAACAACAATGACGGCGGTTTTTCTAATCGCTTTCACTTTACACACTTCACATGTAACGAATAAAACAGAAGCAATACTGGCGATACTTGCATCCGCAGGTACGACATTTATAACTCTAAAATACATTTCAACTGAAACAAATAGAGCAGTATTTCTTATACATTCATTTTTATATTCAGGTGTAGGAATACTATTTTCAATTTTTGCATCGGCAGCATCTGGAATAGTAAATGGAGATATAGGTTTTAATGTTTTATGGACGATAGTAACGAATGTAGGATCAATTCTATTAATTACTCCGATTGCCCTTTTATTGGAATGGACACTCAATTTAACCAATGATTTTAGATTGCGAGAATTATGTAGTTTGAATAATGCGTTACTTGTACGACTTGCAAATGAGGCACCTGGAACATTTACACATTCACTTGCTGTTGGAACAATTGCTGAGTATTGTGCAATAGCAATAGGCGAAAGTGGTGCACTAGCAAAATGTGCTGCGTATTATCATGATATTGGTAAGCTTAAATCCCCACAGTTCTTTACAGAAAATCAAACGGGGAAAAATCCGCATGATGATTTGATTCCTGAAGTTAGTGCAAACATAATAACGGCACATACTGTGTTTGGTCAGATGCTTGCAAAGAAAAACAGGTTACCCAAAGAAGTTGCAGACATATGTGTAGAACATCATGGAACAACACCTGTTGGTTATTTTTATAACATTGCAAACGACATAACAGAAGATAAATCAGTTTCGAGAGAAAAATACAGATATCACGGGACAATTCCACAGAGTAAGATAAGTGTAATAATTATGATTGCTGATACAATTGAGGCTACATTTAGATCATATAATCCTAAGTCTGCGGAAGACATAAAAGAAAAAATAGACTCATTGGTAGAGGATAAAATAAAGTTGGGACAGTTTGATGAAGCCCCAATTACCTTCGCAGAGCTCACAAAAATCAAGCAGACTATATTTGATATTATCCCAAGTATGTTTCACAAGAGAATTTCATATGTACTTAAGGACAAGCAATGATATCAGGATTCAACATAGGGAAAGATATTCTTAAACTTTTCAAAAGAATATCTCATGCAGTATTCGAATATCACAAACAAAAAGATATTTTTGAGATTGATGTGAGGATAGTTAATAAAGATGAAATAAGAAAAGAAAATTTTGAACTGAGAAATGTGGATAAGGCGACAGATGTTTTAAGTATGCCAGCATTTGAAAAAATCTCTTTGCCAGTTACAAAAAAGGATTTTTCAATTGAAGATTTTGATGGGAATAAAGTGCTGTTAGGTTCCATATTAATTTGTGAAGAGGTCGCAAAAGAGCAATCGACTGAATATGGTCATTCATTTCAAAGAGAGGTTGGCTTTTTATTTTGTCATGGGCTACTTCATCTTTTGGGTTATGATCATGTTATAAAAGAAGATGAAAAAGTTATGCTAGAAGTTCAAAAAGAGATAATGAATAGAGTGGGGCTATATAGATGAAATTTGGATATGTTTGTATAGTTGGTAGGGCAAATGCTGGTAAATCAACACTGGTTAATGCTCTTGTTGGTGAAAAAGTTTCAATTGTTTCATATAAGCCTCAGACTACTAGAAATAAAATTATAGGAATTATAAATTCTAAAGATTATCAAATTGCACTTATAGATACTCCAGGAATATTTAAACCACACAACAAGCTAGGTGAGTATATGATGACTTCAGTGTCTAGCAGTATGAAAGATGTGGAAGCAGTTGTATATGTTATAGATGGTAGCAAAGGGGTATGTGCTGAAGATGAAAATTTTATTGAAAAACAGCTAGAAACAAATATCCCGTTATTGATAGTTGTAAATAAAATAGACACGATAACAGATGAAACACTATTCCAAGTTCTCGCAAAACTTAATACATACAGTAAGGCAAAGGCAATAATTCCAGTATCTGCAAAAAAATCTGAGAACGTAGAAAAAATAGTAGAACAGCTTATACCATACCTTAATGAAGAAGATAAAATATATCCAGAAGATATGTATACAGACAGTTCAGTGCGTTTTATGGTAGCCGAGATCATAAGAGAAAAAGCCTTGTATTTGTTAAGTAAAGAATTGCCATATGGGATAGGGATAGAGATCACAACTTTTGAATACAATGAAGATAAGAATTTATACGATATAAATGTTGATATTATATGTGAGAGGCAGTCACATAAAAGTATCATAATAGGTAAAAAAGGAACTATGTTAAAGGAGATTGCATCAAAGGCAAGAGTAGATATTGAAAAGCTGCTTGATGCCAAAGTCTTTTTAACAATGTATGTTAAAGTTAAGGAAAATTGGAGAGATAGTAATTACCTATTAAAAGAACTGAATTATAACATGAAGGATTTAGAAGAATGAATGAGGATAAAAAGGTTGTAGCCATAGTAGGAAACTGTATCTCGTATAAGGATAATGATGCTTTCGCCAATTTACTCACAAGGGGCAGTGGAAATATTCTAGCTACAGCAAAATCAGTTAAAAAAACGGATGCAAAATTGAAATATGCTGTATCAGTATTTAATATTGGCAGATATATTCTTTGTGGCAAAATGAATGTCATAAAGGAATGTGTTCAAATTGAATCATTGAGTGATATTACACTTGATATTGATAGATATTTCACAGGCTGTTACATACTTAAAAATTTCGCAAAAATAAATGATAAATCAACTGATCCAGCGTTATTTGATAAGACGATTGATGTTCTTACAAAACTAACATACGGTGAAATAGAACCATTAGTGGCACAAATTGATTTTCTTTCTGGGATGTTAGAACTAAACGGATTTAATACTGAATTTAAGACCTGTTCAGTGTGCGGTAAGCCATTTGAATGTGCTGCATTTGATGTTGAAGCTGGTGTTGTTTGTCGACCATGTTCAACACCTTCCCAGTCAATATATATATCGAGAGAAGCGATACAATGTATTCAAGGTAAAGAGACTTCTGAAAAGTATATGTTGGAGACGGTACTTTTGTTAGAAGAAATAATATATCATTATATGGGAATAAAAATTATCAAGAATAAAGAGACGGAATTAAAATGAAGAAGTTCAGGATAGCGATTTTTAGTATTATTACAGTTATAGCTTGCATGTCTCTTGTGGCATGCGGAAAGGGCACAGGAAAGACAAAGAAGCTTTCCGACATTTTTCACACAAGAGTTTCTGCTGGCGAATTAACAACAATGACCACTTATAAATCAATGCCTAAAAATTACAGAATATATTCTGATATTGCACCTCAAGTCCCTGGATTCCCAGATTCAAGTTCCCAGATTGGATATATAGAAAAATATAATGTTTTTGTTGTTGAAAAAGTTAAAGTTACAGATACAGCAAAACATGCTGTTGAATCTGAAAAAATATTAAATGTAATGAAAGCTGGTTCTGACTCATTAATTCTTGATGAAAATTTAAGACCAAAACAGATACAAATAGCACATGGATATATTGCGATCCTTGGAAGTGATAACACAGTTTCTGTATACAATATGGATGGCAGAACGGTATTAAGTAAAAGTCATTTTGATAAAGATAAAATTGCCAATAGTGCCAAAAAGCTAACGGATATTATAAAGATAGCTGACTCAGATACTATAGCTGTATCTGGGGAATATTTAAAAGATGGGAAAAGTAAGACAGTTACATTCTTTAGACCTACAACTGAAGGTGATGTTTCAAGTAGGGGAGTTAAAGGCAACACAATTGAAAATCCAAGTGACAAATTAGGAAATGTTGGAGTAGTTGAGAATACATATTCTATTGTTAGAACTGGTAGCGATTCAAAACAAGATCAGGGTGGAAGTGTCTTGTGGAACATAATAACTGGTGAAAAACTTATAGAATATGCTAAACCTAAGGATGCCAAGGAATATACTCAATTTGTTTCATATCTCGGAATGAGTAGGTTCTACATTCAGACAAATCAAGAAGGAAAAGAAAAGAATTATACGATTAAAACGGGTAATGGGAAATATACTTTAATTAAATCTGCCTTCTTTAATGCTGCGAATAGAAAAGAATATAAGAATGACACAGGATATTTATATGGCAAGATATTAAATGAGTACTCATATAATTTGGAAGGGCGTGAAGTTTCAAAAGTCCTAAAACCTGGATACCAGTATTGTGGTTATGTTGTAGATCTTACAAAGCCATCGAACCCTACATTTGACCAGTTTATAGTTGATAAAAAACTCAAGCCCGTTCTTAGTCTCACTGGCAACTACGGAATAAGTGTAGATTCAATAAAGAAATTTTCAGAAGCCACACTAACCGACCTACTTTTTGACTGCGTCGATGACATTGCCTATGTGCCATACAATCCAGGCACATTAAGAGTTATGGATAAGAATGGCAAATTGAAGTTTAGCAATGATGAGTATATATATTTAAAGGCAGTTGCTAACCATGGGATGATTGTTTGCCAAGTAAAGAAAAAGAACAGTGAAGAAACTGGACATGTTGTCTTTACATACAGTGGCAAGAAAGTATTTGACTCATTTTCTGAGGATATAAAAGACATCAAAGAGATTGAACCATTTAGAGGTGATTTTGCTTTAGTTGTTCCTAAATATGGAGACAAATATAGATTATTGAGTAAGTCGGGCACTTTATTCGAAAGACATAGAGATACTGGTGAATTAATTTTCCACGAATATTATGATGCAAATGGTAAGAAGATTAATGATGGAAAAATTGTATACACTCAGAATATTTACATGCAGTTCAAGAATGTCAATGGGAATATTTTATATGGAGTAAAGAGAATAAGACAGAATGAAAATAATGCAGTCATAAAAGATACAATATTCCCAGTAGGCACTATTCTATACTGTCAGCTAGATAATCCTAATAAAGTTTTTGTATTTGAATATACTGCCTCTGGTAACGATGTTATATACACAGTTCATGAGGTCAGATGACAACAGAAATCCTTGAGGGTACAGAAGAAAACATAAAAATAGTTGCTAAAGAAATTAATGCTGGTGAAATCGCGGCGTTTCCAACAGAAACTGTATATGGACTTGGCGGAGATGCTTTAAACAGTTGTGCTGTTAAAAAAATTTTCCAGGCGAAGGGTAGACCGCAAGATAATCCGCTTATAGTTCATGTTGCAAACATTTCAGAAATAAATAAAATAGCGGTAAGTATTCCAAATTATGCGTATTTATTAGCAGAAAAATTTATGCCTGGTCCTCTTACACTTGTTTTAAAAAAAAGTAAAGAAGTACCAGATGTTGTAACTGCTGGGGGTGACACAGTTGCTGTAAGAATTCCAGAGCATAAAATTGCAAGAAGACTTATAGAACTTTCTGCACCACTTGCAGCACCTTCTGCAAATGTTTCAAAGCATGTTTCTCCAACCACGGCAGAACATGTATACAATGACTTAAATGGAAAGATTAAATATATACTTGATGGTGGTGATTGTTCTTTTGGCATAGAGTCCACAGTGCTAGACCTCACCACAGAAATCCCAACAATTCTTAGACCAGGTGCGATAACATCAGAAATGTTATGTGAAGTTTTGGGAGATGTGAAAGCTTTTAATGGAGAAATTAAAATTGCTAAATCTCCAGGAATGAAATATAAGCATTACTCCCCTGAAGTTGATGCCGTCTTGGCGTTTGACTCACAGCATGCGGTAAAAGAGTATGTTCAAAAGAAAGATTTAAATCCAGTAATAATGGGACTGGATTCATATTTAGAAAACTGTGAAGTTGAAAATAAGATGAGCTTGGGTAAAACAGCGGAAGAGTATATGAAGAATATATATTCGTCTTTGAGGTATGCTGAAAAAAAATACGGATATATAATAATACAGATGCTTTCTGAAAATGGTATTGAACAGTCAATAATGAATAGAGTAAAAAAAGCTGTTAATGGCAAAATAATATAGAACGGAGTACATATGAATATAATTGATGAATTAAGAGAAAGAGGACTAGTTAAGCAAATTGTTTTTGAAGATGAATTAAAAGCAAAGTTGGATAAAAAAGGACAAGCATTTTATATAGGCTTTGACCCAACGGCAGACAGTTTGCATGTCGGACATTTTATGCAATTGATTGTTGCAAAAAGGTTACAAGATGCCGGACATAAACCAATTATTCTTGTTGGTGGTGGAACTGCATTGGTTGGAGATCCCTCTGGAAGAACTGACATGCGGTCAATGATGACAAAAGAAACAATAGCCCACAATGTTGAGTGCTTTAAAAAACAAATGGCAAGATTCATTAATTTTGATAAAGGTGAAAATGCTGCGATTATTGTTAACAATGCAGATTGGCTTTTAAATCTCAACTATGTAGATTTTCTAAGAGATATTGGAGCATATTTTTCAGTAAATAAAATGCTAACAGCAGAATGTTTTAAATCAAGAATGGAAAAAGGTTTGAGCTTCCTTGAATTCAACTATATGTTGATGCAAGCATACGACTTTTTAACTTTATACAAAAAATACGGATGTATATTGCAGTGTGGTGGAGACGACCAGTGGAGCAACATACTTGCGGGTGCTGATCTTATAAGAAGAAAGGAAGGGGCAGATGCATTTGCTATAACGTTCTCTTTATTAACCACATCTGAAGGAATAAAGATGGGGAAGACTGCAAAAGGTGCGGTTTGGCTTGATGAAAATAAAACATCTCCATATGATTTCTTCCAGTACTGGAGAAACATTCCTGATGCGGATGTCGAAAAGGTGTTTAGATATTTAACTTTTATACCATTAAATGAAATAGCAGAGTTAACAAAATATAATGATGAAAGAATGAATGTTGCAAAAGAAAAGTTGGCATATGAATTGACTAGACTTGTTCATGGAAAAGAAAAGGCAGACAAGGTTCTTGCCGATGTACACGCTACATTCAGTGGAGACGATGCAAATATGCCGATTGTGGAAATTCCGTCAAGTGTAAATGAAATAGCTGAGGCACTTATGATTGTTGCAAAGCTTAAATCAAAGAGCGAAGCCAAGAGGTTGATTGAAGGTGGCGGAGTGTCTATTGATGGATTTGTAATTAAAGATCCATTTGCAAAGTTAACGGATGCACAAAAATCAAATGGTTTCATACTTAAAAAGGGGAAGAAAAATATATATAAGGTTCAGTTGCAGTAGTGGAGTCATATTCATTTGTTGATGGTAAATTTTGTGATGAGTATGAAATAAAAAAATCAAAATTTATTTCATATGCCATAGGAGAGATATCCCAAGAAGATGCAATAAGACATTTAGATGAAATAAGAAAAGAACATTCAAAAGCTACTCATTGTACATATGGATACATTTGTGACATTGGCAGAACGGTACGATTTAGTGATGATGGTGAACCACAGGGAACAGCAGGCAAACCAATATTGCATGTGCTTGAAAACAAAGGACTTGTAAACAGCATGATTGTTGTTGTTCGGTACTTCGGAGGAATAAAGCTTGGTGCAAACGGATTGATAACGGCATATAAGGATAGTGCAACACGAGCTATTGAAAAATCTTTTATCAGAACCAAAGAAGAATGTGTTGAAACCATATTGCATTTTAAATATCAATATTTTGACGGTGTCAAAAAAATGTTAGATGGGCGTGCACAATTGGCAGAAACAACATATTCAGATAAAATAGATTGTGTTGCGTACATATTAAAAAACGACTACGATAAGGTGATTGAAGATTTGATGAAAGAAACCTCATCAAATGTTGAAATTGAAATAAAAGCAATAAAATATATAACAATTAAGAGGTAATGATGAAATTAAATTTAGTTAAGACAAGAAAAGAAAAACCAGATTTTACAAATTTAGGATTTGGAAAATATTTTACAGATCATATGCTCGTATGGGAATACGATTCAGAAAGTGGTTGGGGAGAGATGGAGATTAAGAAATTTGAAAATCTTCCAATTTCACCAGCATGTTGTTCTCTTCATTATGGGCAAGGAATATTTGAAGGTTTAAAGGCATATAAATGCGAAGATGGATCAATAAAGATGTTCAGACCTTTGGATAATTTTAAAAGAATGAATAATAGTGCAAAGCGACTTTGCATGCAGACATTTGATGAATTTGAAGCATTAAAAGGTTTGAAACAGCTTATAGAAATAGAAAAAGAATGGATTCCAACAAATCCTGGCACAGCTTTATATATTCGTCCATTTATGTATGGAAGTGAAAATTTTCTTGGAGTACATCCATCAAAAAAATATACATTTTGTATAATTCTTTCACCAGTTGGTTCTTATTACAAAAACGGTTTAAAACCAACAAAGCTTATTGTTGAACAAGAACTAACAAGAGCATGTAAAGGTGGTACGGGAGAAGCAAAATGTATGGGCAACTATGCATGTTCGTTATTAGCTGGCGAAAGAGCAAAAGCACTTGGATTTGATCAGGTTCTTTGGTTGGATGGTGAAGAAAAGAAATATGTTGAAGAAGTTGGAGCAATGAACATATTTTTCGTTATAGATGGAAAAGTTGTTACACCAAATCTTGATGGGACAATACTTCCAGGTATAACTAGAAATAGTGCAATTAAAATTCTTCAGGCTAATGGATATGAAGTTGAAGAAAGAAGAGTTGGAATTGCGGAACTTGTTAAGGCATACAAGAAAGGGAAACTTGAAGAGTGCTTTGGTACAGGTACGGCAGCAGTAATATCTCCAGTGGGAATAATTTCATACAACGATTCAGAAATGAAAATTAACAATAACGAAATGGGTAAAATAACATCATGGTTATACACCAAGCTAACAGACATCCAATTTGGTAGAGAAAAAGATCCATTTAACTGGGTTGAAAATCTCGTAGATTAATGAAAACAGCAACAGAAGCCGCTTTAAAGATTTTAAACACATCGCCTAGAAGTGAGTTTGAAGTGAGAAGTAAACTTCATGACAAATTCTATACAGATGAAGAAATTGATGAAGCGGTTTCTTTTTGCAAAAAATATAATTATATCAATGATGAAAACTATGCAAAGATGTATGTGGAATACAATGCACAAAGATATGGAAGGAAACTTTTAAGTTACAAACTTTCAAATGAAAAAAAAGTTGATTCAGAAATTATAGATATTGTATTAGATGAAATATTAACTCGTGAAAAAGAAATAAAATATGCAAAAGGTATAGCTGAAAAATATATTAAGATAAGACACTTAGAATCGGATGAAAAACAAAAAGTATTGGCATATTTGGCAGGCAAAGGATTCCTATACGATATAGCCGGAGCGGCATTAAATGATATCTTCAACAGTTAAAGAACTGGCAAAGAAATATTTAAAAAAAAGAGATGACACAAAAAGTAAATTTGATTTTGGTAGATGCTTGATAATTGGTGGTTCATACAAGTATGTTGGGGCTCCGCAGTTTACTGGACAGGCACTAGATGCATTGTTAAGTTGCACAGAAGCAGTTATGCGTTGTGGGGTTGGATTATCTCACATAGCGTTGCCAGGCAAAGTTGCGGATGTTGCAATGAAACACATTAAATATTCTGGGATTATTAGAATGCCACAGCGTTGTGGCAATATGATGTTTTCAAAGCATATTATGCAAACCGCAATGAAACATTGTGATGCTGTTGCAATTGGAATGGGAATGAATAATGCAAATACAGACAAGTTTATTAAGTACATTCTCAATAAGACAAATTCAAAAATAGTTATAGATGCAGATGCTTTAAAACATTTAAAAATCAATAGTTTTGAAAACAGATGTATCCTTACACCAAACAAATATGAATTTGTTTCCCTAACGAGAAATGCAGATGAAGACAATGCAATTGCAGAGGAGTATGCAAAGGAACATCAGTGTGTGATGCTGTTAAAATCTCACGAATCATTCATCACAGATGGAACACGCAGTTACACGAATAGAACTGGGAACGCAAAACTTGCGAAGGGAGGAAGTGGCGATGTTCTTTCAGGAATAATATGTGGCTTGCTTGGGATCGGAGCAGATGTTTATGATGCTGGAATTTTGGGCTCATACATTCTTGGAAGGTGTGCTGAGATTTCAACAATAAACGAATTTTCAATATTGCCAGTAGATATAGTCGCTGAAATTCCAAAAGTAATTGATGAACTCATAAGTTTATGACCATGTAGTTTTAGGTGCAATTTCCAAATAGTGGGTTCAAAAACAATAGGTTAAATAGTTAATCACAATCAGATTATAGATATTGTCACTGTTTATCGTTCAAAAAGTAGCAATTAAGGCAAATCAAACTCAATAATATGGCTAAAAAATATATAAAAATTTATAATATTAGTAATAACTTGAAGGAGGCGGAAATAAGATGAATGACTTTGATGAAAGCTTGTTTGAAGATTTCCAAGATATAACCGACTCAGCTAATGCGGATCAAAATTTCGATCCAAATGCTACACAGTCAGATGATTTTTCTCAGCAGTTTCAGGCACAGGATATTCAAGGGCAAGGAGTTCAGGATGATAAGAGTCTTGTTTTAAACGATGATATTAATACAAACTTTGGAGCAGGCTTCAATGTTCCTTCTTTAGATTTCAGCAAGGCTGAAGATGAAATGACATTCGCAGATATGTTGAAAAACATGGCTACACAGAATGGCTATTCAATCGTCTTGATAATTCTACATATTTTAGTTATGCTAGCTATAGGACTTGGAGTATTTTTTATACTTTATTCCGCAATTTAATATTTTAGAGAGGTAATGAAATGGACGAAACAACACTAAACCAAACAGCGTCACAACCAACAGCTCCAAAGCAGAAGAAAAAGAAAAATCCTTTTGCTTATTTGATTTCAACAGCTATATTTGGTGGAATCTGCTTAGGTGCAATCTTATATTGTATTGTTCAATTAGCAGGTAGAGCGGCATAATAGATGTTTGAAAATGATGATAATTTGAATCATAAGTCTGACTCAGATTCAGACTATGATTCTTTTTTTAATTCTTCACCAGTAGAAGAGCCGAAACCAAATATTTCAACTGTAGTAGAACAAGTAGATGAAAATTTAGTTGAAGACTACGATGAAATGCTAGTAAAGGACGCTAAAAAGCGTTTATTGTTTTCTTGGCTGATTGGGATAGGATCTTTTTTATTTCCGATCGTTGGTTTTATAGCTGCCTTTCTTTTTTCAGGAACATACAGAAGTAGGGATTTTAAAAATGCATGCATAATTGGTTCTTGCATTGGTATCGGTTTTGGTATAGTGTTAGCTACATTTATAGGAGCTTTTAACCCAATAAAACTAATTCGCTGATATAGCTCAGGAGGTAGAGCACTACCTTGGTAAGGTAGAGGTCTCGGGTTCAAATCCCGATATCAGCTCCAATCTTTGTTTCTAGTGTGTTTTTTCTAAGTTGGAAACATTAGCAAGAAAAAAATTTAACATAATTCAATAAATATATTTTGATTTTAAAAATTCAGCTTTAAGAAGAGTCATTGCTGTGGTAAAATTAAATAGCGTGAGGCGTAGATGTTAAAAACTGCAAATAAGTACGGAAATATATATATTGATAAAAAAGCGGTTAAACAAATTGCTGGCTCTGCGATTTCAGATGTTTATGGAGTTTGGGGATTTTCAACCGAGCATGATACGGTTGGCAACTGGCATGTAAAACGGTTGTTAAGAGGAATGAAAATTTCTTCACTTGGCTCATCAATAGTAATAAAAGTGGATGTGATTTTAAAGGTAGGAGTTGCTGTCACTCCAGTAAGTAATTCAATAGCTGGTGCAATAAGATTTGCGGTAGAACAATACACAGGATTCAGTGTAAGTGATGTAAATGTAAAAGTTGTAGGATTTAGGCTGTAGTTTTCTAATGGACTTATTTGATTTTAATCAGAACCAAAAAACAAATGCACCTTTGGCAGATAGGATGCGTCCTAGAAACATTGATGAATTTATAGGTCAAAGTGAAATACTTGGTAAGGGAACCTTACTATATAAACTCATTAAAGAAGGTAATGTGCCAAGTGTTATTTTATATGGTCCGCCAGGAGTAGGGAAGACATCTATTGCCACAATAATAGCAAAGGATGGTCACTCCGATTTTTTTAAATTAAATGCAGTATCCTCTGGAGTTGGTGAAGCAAAAGAAGTAATAGCAAAAGCAAAAGACAATCTGAGAATTTATGGGAGACGTACATATTTACTATTAGATGAATGTCATAGATGGTCTAAGAGTCAATCAGATTGCATTCTTCAAGCGGTTGAAGAGGGAATTATAACCTTTATAGGTTCAACAACAGAAAACCCATATGTAAGCATTACAAGAGCTCTTTTATCAAGATGTAAGGTTTTTAAATTCAAAAGACTTGATTTTAAAGAGATGAAAATTGCAATAGATAGAGCTTTGAAAGATAAAGAAAGAGGTTTTGGAAAGTTATCCATTCATATAGATGACGAGGCAGTTGATGCACTAATAAATATAGCGAATGGAGATTTAAGGAAACTATATAATTATCTTGAGTTGGCAGTTAACTTTTCCAAATATGATCAAAATGCAGATATAGCTATAAATCTAGAAAGCGTAAAAAGTCTTTTGCTAGATAAAAGTTATGTAATTAATGAAAGCATGTACTATGACATGATTTCAGCATTTATAAAGAGCATGCGGGGTTCATCAAGTGAAGGGGCATTATATTGGGCTGTTCGTATGATTGAAGGTGGATGTGATCCAATGCTTATAGCTAGAAGAATAATAATACATGCTGCTGAAGATGTAGGAATAGCAGATCCTAACGCACTTCCGATTGCAGTAGCAGCGATGAATGCCCTTGAAAAAATAGGTCTGCCCGAAGCTATGATTCCTTTGTCTGAGGCTATTATTTATATTTCAGAAGCTCCAAAATCAAATTCAGTAGTTGTTGCATTGGAAAAAGCGGAAGAAGCGGTTGCAAAGATTAAAAATGAAGAAGTACCTTTCCATTTAAGAGATAATTTAAATAAGTTTGGCAAAGGTCTTGAATATTTGTATCCACATAATTATCCGAATGGGTATGTAAAACAACAGTACCTACCTACAGAGCTCATGGGGAGTACATTTTATTTTCCAAAAGAAGCGGGATTTGAAAAAGAGATAATTAAAAGGAAGAAGGAGAGAGAAGATTGAAAAAAATGGCTTTGGATATAGGTGATGTAAGGGTTGGTATTGCAGTAAGCGATCCTTTGAATATTGTTGCAAATCCTCGAGAAACATACATGAGTGCAAAAGATTTAGATACTGATGTAAACTACTTTATTAACTATGCCAAAAAAGAAAACTGTGATACCATAATTATTGGTTTGCCCATGAATATGGATGGTACTCATGGCGAGATGGTAGAGAAGGTTAAGCGATTTGGGCAAAGGATACAAGAATTGAGTGACTTAGATGTTGTATATCAAGATGAACGCCTTACAACAGTAAGTGCAGAAAAAATGTTGATATCGGCAAATGTAAGAAGAGATAAACGAAAAAAAGTAATTGATAAAGTTGCAGCAACAATTATATTGGAAGCATATTTATCAAAAAATAAATTTTAGAGAGGTAACTTATGGCAGGCAAGAAAGATAAGGATTTACACGAAGAACATTGTTCTTGTGGATGTGAACACGATCATCATATGCATGATGAATGTGGTTGCGATTGTTGCGGTGATGGGTATGATGAAATAGTCTTCTACAACGAAGATACAAAACAAGAAGAAAAATTCGGGGCACTTTGGCAGTTAGATAACTATAAAGATTCTGGGAAATCATATATTGCTTTAGCACCAGTTGATGAACTTGAGAGTGGCGGTCCATTATCAATATATATTGCTGAAGTTGAATATCCAGATGAACAAACTGAAAATATTACAATGTTAGGTAGTGATGATCCAATCGGAAGTGAAATATATAAAATATTTGAAGAGGATCTTAAAATACAGGAAGAAGAAATAGATACACCTGTAGATTCTGAAAAATAAAGGTAAAAGTTATTAAAACAATTTGCCTAAAAATATATATTAATATATTATAAATAGCGATTTTAGCGGAACGGCGGAGTCTTAATTGTTGTTAAGTTTTACAAGACTGAGAAGTTGTTCCGTGTGAAAAATAAACAATAGGAGTTTTTTTAATTATGTCAGTAGTTTCAATTAAGGATTTGCTTGAAGCAGGTGTTCATTTCGGTCATCAGAAGGATAAATGGAATCCTAAGATGAAGAAGTATATTTATGATGCTAGAAATGGTATTCATATTATTGATTTGGAGACATGCGTAAGCTGTGTTGATGATGCATATGCATTTGTTAAAGATATTGTAAGTCAAGGTAAAAATATTTTGTTTGTAGGAACAAAGAAACAGGCTCAAGAGGCTATTAAAGAGGAAGCTGAGCGTTGTGGGATGTTCTATATTGACAAGAGATGGCTTGGTGGTACATTAACAAACTTCAAAACAATTAGAACAAGAATAGAAAGATTAAACAAAATAAACAATATGGAAATTCTTGGAGATTTCAATTTACTTCCAAAAAAAGAAGTTTTGAAGCTTAAAGCCACAAGAGATAAGTTAGAAAACAACCTTGGTGGTATCAAAAACATGAGAGGTTTGCCAGGATGTCTTTTTGTTGTTGACCTAGAAAATGAGGACATTGCAATAAAGGAAGCTCATAAGATGGGAATCCCTATTGTTGGAGTTGTTGATACAAATTGCAATCCTGATTTGGTAACTAAAGTTATTCCAGGAAATGACGATGCAATTAGATCGATACAGTTATTTGCATCATTAATTGCAAATGCAGTTCTTGAAGCAAAGCAAGGTGAATCTTATGTGCCAGTAGCAAATTCCGAAGAGCCAGAAGTACAAGAAGAACAAGTACAAAAAGAACCAAAGAAGGAAGAAGTAGAAGTTAAAAAAGAAGTAAAAACAGAAGATGCTTTAGAAAAAGCAATTAAAGAAAAAGAGCAGCAAAAACAAAAACAGGCTGCCAAGAAGAAAGGAGAATAATATGGCATTTACAAGTAAAGATGTTATGGATCTACGTCAAAAAACTGGCGTAGGAATGATGGATTGTAAAAAGGCATTAGTGGAAACTGATGGTGATATGGAAAAAGCAATCACATATTTAAGAGAAAAAGGAATTGCATCTGCAGCAAAGAAACAAGATAGAATAGCTGCAATGGGATTAGTTGAAAGTTATGTTCACTTTAATGGAAAGATTGGAGTGCTTTTAGAAATCAACTGTGAGACAGACTTTGTTGCCATGGGTGAACAGTTTAAAGAACTTGCACACAAGATAGCAATGCATATTGCTGCTGCAAATCCTAAGTACATCACAAAGGAAGAAGTTCCTGCAGCAGAAATTGAAGCGGAAAAGAAAATTCTTACTCAACAGGCTTTGAATGAAGCAAAACCAAAGCCACTACCAATTATTGAAAAGATGGTTGATGGAAGAATTAACAAATACTACAAGGAAGTTTGTTTGTTAGAACAAGAATATATCATAGACCCTACAAAGACAATTCAACAGCTCGTAACTGATGCAACATTTAAAATTGGAGAAAAGATTTCAATAAGAAGATTTGTAAGATATGAGATGGGAGAAGGGCTAGAGAAAAGAGTTGATGATTTCGCAGCTGAAGTCATGCAACAAGCGGGTCTAGCAAATGATAAAAAGGAGCCTGCAAAAAAGGCAACGAAAGCAAAAAAATAAGTTTAAAAATGGGAGACGCATTAGCGTCTTTTATTTTATTTGAGGAAAAATGAAACCTAAGTACAAAAGAGTAATCATTAAAATGTCGGGGGAAGCTTTGGCTACATCGAACGGTACTGGAATTGATTCTTTAAAAATAGAAAAGATTTGTGCTGAGATTATTGATGTTAAAAAAATGGGAGTTGAAATTGCCATAGTTATTGGTGGTGGAAACTTTTGGCGTGGTAGACAAGCTGATGAAAGAATGAATAGGACAACAGCAGACCACATGGGAATGCTTGCCACAATAATGAATGCTCTTGCCTTACAAGAATGTTTTGAGAGGATGGGAGAACAAACAAGAGTTCAAACTGCCCTTACAATAACGAAGGTCGCAGAACCATACATCCTGAGAAAGGCATTAAGACATCTTGAAAAAGGAAGGATAGTTATATTTGCATGTGGAACGGGAAATCCATATTTCTCAACTGATACTGGGGCAGCTTTAAGAGCATGTGAAATTAATGCAGATGCTTTAATTCTTGCTAAAAATGTTGATGGTATCTACGATGTAGACCCAAAGATAAATAAGGATGCTAAGAAATTTGATCATCTCACATATATGGATGTTATTTCAAAGAATTTAAAAGCAATGGACACTACAGCGATAACGATGTGTATGGAAAACAATTTACCTATAATAGCATTCTCTATACTTGATGAAGGGAACATCAAAAAAGCAATTTGCGGAGTAGAAAATATAGGAACAGTAATTTCCTAGTTGAAAAGGAATACACCTTAAGTTAAAATTTTATTAAGTTGTTAATTGGAGGAAAATATGAACACTGGAATAGAAGCAGTTGATATCGTATTTATGGAAGCTGAAGAAAAAATGGATAAAGCTGTTAGCAATTTATCATCGGAATATAAGCTGGTGAGAGCTGGTCGTGCAAACGCACATATTCTTGATAAGGTCCAAGTAAATTATTATGGACAAATGACTTCAATAAACAAAATGGCAAATATAAGTACTCCAGAAGCTCGTGTTCTTGTAATTAATGTTTGGGATAAGGGTGCCATGAAAGATGTTGAAAAGGCAATTGTAAATGCCAATATAGGAATTACCCCAAACAATGATGGACAAGTTATAAGACTAGTATTTCCAGAGCTTACACAAGACCGCAGAAAAGAGCTTACAAAAGAAATTAAACAGTACGCTGAAGAAACAAAGATTGTTCTGAGAAATGCCAGACGTGATGCGATTGATGCTTTAAAGAAACTTGAAAAAACATCAGAAATAACAGAAGATGACCTCACAATCTATACCAAAGATATGGATAAAGTACTGCAATTAAAAATTGATTTTGTCGATAAGGAATTCAAAGATAAAGAAAAAGAAATAATGGAGATTTAAGTGTTTCCAGAGCACATTGCGTTAATTGTTGACGGTAACAGACGCTGGGCGAGTGTAAACAATAAAACTCTTCAATTTGCATACAATGCTGGAATGAAAACGGTATTTGATATAGTATGGGGATTACGGGATTCTGGTTTAAAAAATCTAACTGTTTTTGCTTTTTCAAAGGACAATTTAAAACGTTCGGAGCTTGAAAAAGAATATATTTTCAAGCAAATAGATATGTTTCTTGAATTGGTTAAAAAGTTAAAAGTCAATGTAAGATTTTTTGGAGAGATAAAAAAAGAAGACATAATTTCAGATAATGCACTTATTAATGTAAATATTGCATTGGGATATTCATCCAAATCAGACATTTTAAACGCAGTAAAGAAAAGTGGAGGAGATATAAATAAATTTGAAGAGAACTTATCTACACATTTTCTTACGCCACCAGATATGATTATAAGATCTGGGAAACATCATAGATTGTCGGACTTTATGCTGTATGAAAGTGGATATTCGGAACTTTATTTTTTAGACAAGCTATGGCCCGATGTAAAAATGTCTGATATAAATGAATGTATAAAGAATTTTGAGGAAGTAAAGAGGAATTACGGGGTATAAATGTTAAAGCGTACACTGGTGGCAATAGTTTTATTAAGTTCATTTTTAGGTGCAATTATTCTTGGCTATTTTTTCAATAAAGAAATTATTGAAGTATACATGATGATATGGATGTTAATAGCAGCCTATGAGATGACTCATACATTCACTAGAAGCGGATATAAGGTAAAGAAGTTCCCAATTACATTATTTGCATTTTTAACATATCCTTTGATGCGTATTTCTCAAGAATTTGCTGGAATGGGCACTGAGATGCTTATAATTATGTTTGTCCTTACAGTTTTCATATCAATGGTTGAGTACACATTTTCTAGAGATGAAAATCTAACAATTTCAGACTTTATATCAACAATTTTTATTTTGGTGTATCCATTGTTTATGGTGCATCTAATATATATTCTCACATTTAATTACTATGCGGTATTTGTTGTAGCCACATGCGTAACAATTCCAATTTTTTCTGATGCTTTTGCATATTATTTTGGCAAGGCATTCGGAAAGAAAAAATTATGTGAGAGAGTTTCTCCAAAGAAAACAATTGCTGGCGGAATAGGTGCACTTGTTGGAGCTGCTCTGATTTCGGTATTGATATTTGTATTATTTGATTTATATCATTCAGCTTTACCTAAAAATGAATTTGAACCATTTGTTTCTCATAGTGCTAAGGGATGGAAGTGGAAAAATGCCTTAATATTTATTTCCATCGGACTTGTAACTGGAGTTGTTAGCCAACTTGGAGATTTGGTGGCATCAAAAATAAAAAGGCTTATGGGCATAAAGGATTACGGTCACATTTTTCCAGGACATGGCGGTGTAATGGATAGACTAGACAGCATAATTTCATCATGTCTTGTTCTTTTAATTTTCCTTACATTGATTGCAAGAATCAAGGGATAAATCCATAGGTTGTATCACATCATTAGGTTCCGTTAAAAGTAGAAAATATATTGCTTATATAATATAATATTTTACATGAAGCGAAGCACAACAGTAACAGTTTTAGGTAGTACAGGATCGTATGGAAGAGCTGTGCTCGATGTAATAAGAAAATATCCGAAAAAGTTTAAAGTTGTAGGGTTATCTTGCTATGAAAATACTGCGTTATTAAGCCAGCAAATAGCTGAATTTAATCCCATTCATTATTTCACACCAACTGGCTCAATTGAATCGCAGCTGTCAATTTTTGATTATATGGACAGTGAAGAATACAGAGCAAAGTGCCTACCTTCATTAGAGGAACTTGCTTCTTTAGATGCAGATATTGTAGTTTCCGCAGTTTCTGGACTTAGTGGGCTATGGGCAGCCATTGCCACTCTAAAAAGAGGTGGAATATTAGCAATAGCTAACAAAGAAACAATTGTTTGTGCGGGAAAATATTTGAAAAAATTAGAAAAGCAGTTTGGTGGTTTAATTATTCCTTTAGATACAGAACATTCAGCAATACAGAGTGGACTTAAGGGAGAAGATACAAAAGATATAAGGAGACTTATATTAACAGCAAGTGGTGGTGCACTTAGGGATTGCAATATAAATGACTTAAAGAATGTAAAAGCGATCGATGCACTAAAGCATCCAAATTGGATGATGGGGAAAAAGATAACTGTTGATTCAGCGACAATGTTTAATAAGGCTCTAGAAATAGTTGAAGCAAAGTACCTTTTCGATGTAAATCCTTCAAAAATTTCAATATTAATGCATAGAGAAAGTATTATACATGCAATAGTTGAATTGAATAACGGGTCGCAGAAAGCAATTATGTCTCAAACATCTTTGCGTATACCAATTGAAAACGCACTCTTTTATCCAAACATTCAATCAACAGAAGAAGAAAATATATTAGACCTTTCAAAAATAGGCTCGTTGCACTTCTCAGAACTTGATATTGATAGATATCCAGTGATGACATTAATTCGAGAAGCTCTAAATAAAAGTGATGGAGCAATCATTGCACTATCTTCTGCTGATGAAGTGTTAGTTGAAAAGTTCCTAGCAGACAAAATTAAATTTAACGATATATATAAAAATCTTGAAAAGGTGTATTTAAAATTTCAAAATATAAAAGATGCGTCAGTAGATGATGTCTTGAAAATTTCTTATGAAGCTAAAGAATATGCGAAGACTTTAAGATAAATGAAAACCAGAAGGAAGACATGTAATTTTAAAATTGGTGATGTGGGTATGGGCAGTGATTACCCTATAACTATACAAACAATGTTAAACATTAAAACTTCTGATGAGCAAAAATGTATTTCAGTATCTAATAAGATGTATGAACTAGGATGTGATTTTGTTAGAGTTGCAGTCCCTTTATTAAGTGATGTCGAGCATTTTGCAAATATACAGAAGAAAGTACCACATCCCTTAATTGCAGATGTTCATTATAGTTATAAAATTGCATTTGATGTCATAAAAGCTGGGGCAAAAAAAATACGAATTAATCCAGGGAATATGACTGATTATTCAAACATAAAACAATTATCAAAAATGTTGTTGGATTATGACACTGCAGTACGTATAGGCGTTAATTGCGGTTCAATTCATCCAGATTATCAGAAACTACCAATTGTTGATGCTCTCGTTAATTCTGCAGTAGATTGTGCAAAGGTATTTGAATCATATGGAGTAAAGAAAATTGTACTTGGGATAAAATCATCAGATGCACTTGAGACTATTGAGGCAAATAGAAAACTTGCATCATTATGCAATTATCCGTTACACGTAGGAGTAACTGAAGCGGGAAGGCTTAGAAATGGGTTAATAAAGTCCTCATATGCAATTGGAACTTTGTTGAGCGATGGAATAGGAGACACTATAAGAGTCTCGTTGACGGAAGATCTGGAGCATGAGATATATGCGGGTAAACAGATTTTAAAGATGTTACATCTTGACGATGATAGGGTAGATGTTGTTTCTTGTCCTACTTGTTCAAGAACAGAAATAGA
Organism: uncultured Clostridia bacterium; assembly: GCA_963542015.1. Taxonomy (GTDB): domain Bacteria; phylum Bacillota; class Clostridia; order Christensenellales; family CAG-917; genus CAUTUX01. The sequence goes on from CAUTUX010000008.1 coordinate 20,842, forward strand.
TGTTAAGGCTTTAGCAAATAAAGTTGAGGAGTTGCTGAGCGGTACAAGAAAGAATTTGAGGATATCAGTTTTAGGTTGCCCACTTAATGGGATAGGTGAAGCAAAAAATTCGGATTATGGGATTGCTGGCGGTAAGGAAAAATCAGTTATACTTATAAATGGCAAACAGCACTCTATAGTTGATAACAAAGATTTGTTAGAAAAGTTTTTGGAAATTGTAAGTGGAGAAATTAAATGACTGAATTTGAATTAAAATTTGCAGAAGAGACCCAAAATAAATATAAAGGAGCATTAAGATATATTTCATCTGAATATGAAAAGAATAATGATGAGTTAAAAATAAAGTTCATATATGATTCACGCTTTAACTATATCAATGAAGTAGAAAAGAACAATATTGAAACAGTATGCAAGAAGATAGTTAATCATGACAAGGTGCGTATAGAGTATATGCGAGTTTATGGTGATAGAAACTCAATTATACAGTCATTCTTGAAATTTATAAAACAAAATTATTCAACAATGTATGACATGCTAACTGATGAGGACATTATAATTGATGCTGAAGATAGAAAGGTTGAAATAACGGTAAGAATTCAACAGACATATTGCAAGATCTTTGAAGAGAAACTATTACAGGCATTGACCACATATTTAGAAAAAGAGTATGTGCAGGATATTAAGATAGTTATACATAAAATTCCAGATAGAGAAATTTCTGGAGAAATTAGTAGCGGAGATTATGATGCAGAACAAATAGTTAGCAGGCGACAGATACCATTTATTTGTAAACAAAAAATAATAGGAAAAAAACATATCGCAGGTATTAATAGGAGTGGTGCTGATTATATAAATGATGTAAGAGAGGGGAGCCCTAATCAGAAAGTAATATTATGTGGTGAGATAACGCAAGCTGAGATAATTGAATATGTCCCAAAAGATGAAAAAACTAAGATGGAACACGATTCAACATATGAGCCAAGAAAAAAACAGTTTCTTAAATTCTATCTTAGCGATACAACTGAAGTTATTGAATGTACAATGTTTTATAATAATGAAGATAGAAAAAGACTTGGAGAGGTAGACCAAGGTGCACAAATAGTGCTTGAAGGAAGAACAGGCATATATAATTCCAAAATAAATGTTACAGTTGATGCGATATTTTATGCAGATATTAATTATGAAAAAATTGATTTAAAAAAGGGTTTACCAGCACCTAAACATTATCAATGTATGAGCCCATTACCATATTCCGTGAATGTACAGGGTACACTTGGGGGATTGACGGAAATGCCAGAGAGCTTTAAGAAGCTTAATATAGTTATATTTGACTTAGAAACGAGCGGATTAGAAATACCAAAAGAAGAAGTAATTGAGTTTGCGGCATTAAAGATATCGGGCGGTAAAGTCATAGAAAAGATGGATGGCTTATTTAATCCTGGTAAAGAATTGAGACCAGAGATTGCAGAAAAGACACATATTACAGACAGCATGTTGGTAGGGAAACCACATTTTAGCGATGCTATAGGCGATGTAGTTAAGTTTTTTGGAGACGCAATAATATGTGGACATAATATTGATAGTTTTGATGTTGAATTTATCAAAAAATACTATAAACCAGCAGGATATGTATTTAATAATAAAACAATAGACACTTTAATACTCGCAAGGAAATATTTTAGATTGAGTAGGCATAATTTAGAATTTATTTCAGAGGCATTTAATTTTCCTAATCAAAATGCTCATAGAGCAATTGCCGATGTAGAGACAACTTATAAGGTTCTATTAAAATTAATTGAAAGTGGATATGTATACAATGGAAAATAAATTTAATTTAAATGAAGAACAAATAAAGCCCGCAACAACTCTTGATGGAAGAGTTCTTGTACTTGCTGGAGCTGGCACAGGAAAGACTAGAGTCCTCACAGCACGAATATACAATCTTTTGTCAGCTGGAGTTAGTCCAGATAACATACTAGCCATCACCTTTACAAATAAAGCAGCAAATGAGATGAAGGAAAGAATTTCAAAAATAAACAGTGATGCATATAAAGTAACGGCATGTACATTTCACTCATTGTGTGCAAAGATTTTGAGAGTTGAAGCTGGAGTCTTAGGATATAGCTCAAATTTTGTCATATATGATGAACATGACAAGGAACAAACTTTAAAAAATATAATTAAAATTAATTCAGATATTTTTCCAGATGAAAATAGACGTAAGGCATTCTTAAAAGCTTTCCCAGATGTAATATCAAAAATTAAAACATACAACTATACAGAAGAAGATATACGCTCAGCAGGACTAATGTCTTCATATACTGGAGATGAAGTTTTGATGCTTTATCTAAGATACCAAGAAGAACTTAAAAAAAGTAACGCAATGGATTTTGATGATTTGTTGCTCAATGTGTATAAACTGTTTTGTGAACATAGAGAAATACTTGAGAAATATCAAAACTTGTATAAATACATACATGTGGATGAGTATCAGGACACAAATAAAATACAGCATAAGATAGTTGAATTGTTAGGGGCTAAAAATGGCAACATATTTTTAGTTGGGGATGAAGATCAGGGTATATATTCTTGGAGAGGTGCCGATATATCAAACATACTCACATACACAAGTAAATATCCAGATACAAAAATGTTTAAGCTTGAAAGGAATTATCGAAGTACTTCATCAATATTAAAAGCAGCAAATAGAATAATTAGTTATAACAAAATTAGGAATCAAAAAAATCTTTGGACAGATCTAGATGCTGGAGAGTGCGTTTCAATCTTTGAATATGATAACGATAGAGAAGAAGCATCAGATATTATTTCACAAATTTGTAGGAAAATTAGAAGAGGGGATAATTATAACAACTATGCGATATTGGTGAGGACAAATGCCACAACAAGACTATTTGAAGACCAATGTCGTATGAATGGAGTTCCATACAGAATGTATGGAGGTTTTAAATTTTATGATAGAAAAGAAATTAAAGATATACATGCTTATGTTAGGTTAATCGTTAATCCGAGAGATAACGCTTCTTTTCAGAGAATAGTAAATTATCCAGCAAGGGGAATAGGTGATAAGTCAGTTTCTGAATTAATTGAATTTGCTAATGATAAAGAAATTTCATTATATGAAGCAATGAATTTGTGCGATGCAAAACTCAATGCAAGGTTTAAAAGCTTTATTGAAGTCATGCAACATTTAAATGATTTTGCTACTAATCATAAGCCTTCAGAAGTTGTTGAAGAAATATACAAATATACAGGCATAAAGAGAATACTTAAGTTGGGGAAAAATGATAAAGATGAAAGTGCTACTGAAAACATTGAAGAATTAATTTCATCAATTGTTGAAGATGAAAGCATTCAACCCGACCTTACACTAAACGAATACATTGAAGGGATATCACTAATAACATCATACAGTGAAAGGGATGATATGGATGCCGTTACCATAGCAACCGTACATGGTGTAAAAGGTTTGGAGTTTCAAAATGTGTACATAGCGGCGGTTGAAGAAGGGGGATTTCCAATTGGATCGGATGATGAGATAGAAGAGGAAAGAAGATTAATGTATGTTGCAGTTACAAGAGCAAAAAAATCTCTTCAAATATCATCTGCAAGAATAAGAATGAAATATGGGAATTTGCAATATATGAGAATGAGTCGATTTATAAAAGAACTTAGAGGTGACGGAATTCAACATACAGAAAAGCATACAGATACAAGGGAAGAAGTTCCAAAAATAAAAATCAACATGTCCAAACCAGCACATATTTTGCAGAATATTAAAAACACAATTTCACCAAGTACATCTGGGAAAGATATTGAATATGTACTAGGTATGACTGTAAAGCATGCCTTGTATGGAGCGGGGAAAGTAGTAGAAGTGAATAAAGTAGCTGATGAACTTGTTGCTGTATTTGATCAGGGAATTAAAAAATTTAAGCTTGACTTAGCATCAAAATTTTTGGAGGTTTAATTGTCTAGAGAAAGAATAAAGGAACTCACAACTTTATTAAATAAATATGCAACCGAGTACTATGAAAATGATGCACCCTCCATATCAGATGCAACATATGATGCAATGTATGACGAGTTGCGAAAACTTGAAGAAAAAGAGAATTTTTCACTTCCAGATAGCCCAGTTCATAGAGTAGGGGGTAGCCCTTTAGATAAATTTGAACAAAAAGAGCATATTCAGAGGTTATATAGTTTAGATAAAGCTCAAACATTTGAAGAAGTTTTAGATTGGTACAATAGAGCTAAAAAGACATTGGGAACATATCCCGAAGTCACCATTGAATACAAATTTGATGGTCTCACATTAAATATCTTATACGAAAATGGATATTTAAAAGAAGCCAAAACACGAGGTAACGGAGTTGTCGGAGAGGTAGTAACTAAAAATGCTGAAACAATTAAGCAGTTACCAAAGAAGATAGAATACAAGGGTAAAGTAGAAGTGGTCGGAGAATGCGTTATGCGACTATCTTCCTTTAATAAATACAATGAGACGGCAAATGTGCCGTTAAAGAATGCACGAAATGCAGCAGCTGGTGGAATACGAAATTTAGATCCAAAGTTAACAGCAACAAGAAATTTAAGTTTTTTCGCATATAACATAGGTTATTCTGATTGCGAATTTACTTCACAAGATGAGATGAGAAAGTTCCTTACAAATCAAGGATTTGAGATGCAAGGAGATTATTTGGTTACATCAAAAATTGAAGATGTAAAGAAGTATATAGATAAGACAGACAAACTTAGACCGACACTTGATTATTTAATAGATGGCATAGTTATAAAAGTAAATAAAATATCAGAAAGGGTAATTTTAAAGGAAACAGATAAATTCCCAAGATGGGCAATTGCATATAAATTTAAAGCAGAAGAAAATACAACAAAACTTCTGGATGTTATATGGCAAGTTTCAAGAACAAATAAACTAAACCCTATAGCATTGGTTGAACCAGTTGATATTTGTGGAGCAACAATTTCAAGAGCGACATTAAATAACATTTTTGATATAAGAAGAAAAAAGATTGCAGTAAATGATGTAGTGCTAATACGGAGAAGCAATGATGTTATTCCTGAAATTATGGGAGTATATGAAGAAGGGACAAATCGTAAGGAAATAGTTCAGCCAGAAGAATGTCCATATTGTAAATCACCAGTGCGGGTCGATGGAGCATTTTTGTATTGTACGAATAGAGAATGTGAACCAGCAGTTATTAGTAGAATAACGCACTTTGTTTCGAAGCCAGGATTTAATATTGATGGACTTTCAGAAAAGACAATAGAAGTTCTTTATGATTTTGATAAGTTACGAAATGTAGCAGATTTATTTAAACTTGAAGAAATTGATTTTTTTGGAATAGAAGGATTTAAGTCAAAAAAAATCAACAATATCCTTACATCAATTGATAAGAGTAAGAAAATTGATTTAGGTTCATTCTTATATGCGTTGGGAATTGAAGGGATTGGGAAAAGAATGGCTCAAGATGTGGCGAAGTATGCAAAAACAGTTTCTAATGCAATGGAACTTAAATATGCAGACATAATTAAAATAGAAGGTATTGGTGAAGTAATAGCAGAAAATTATGAAAAGTATTTTTTAGATCAAGCGAATATTTCAACAATTAATGAATTATTTGAACTTGGAGTTGAAGTGGCAAATGTAGAGGAAGTTCATGGAATATTAGATGGGAAAGTTATAGTCATAACGGGTTCATTTAATTCATATTCAAGACATGAACTAGAAGAAAAGGCTTCAAAACTAGGGGCAACATTTTCATCATCGGTATCATCAAAAACCAATTTGATTTTTTTAGGTGAAAATCCAGGTAGTAAATATGAAAAAGCTAAAGCACTCAATATCCCGACGCTCACAGAGAGGGAAATAAATGAACTGTTAAATGACAGTAAATGAACTATATAGTACAATGGCAATTGTTGGGAGAATAGATGAAAGAAGAAAATAGATTATTAAGTTTAGAAACAGCACATATTGAGGAATTTGGAACAAAACCTGAAATGATTTTTTCATCACCAGGGAGGATAGAGATTGTAGGGAATCACACCGACCATCAAGGTGGAAAGGTTTTAGCGGCGGCAGTATCACTGAATATTTTGGCAGTTGTTTCTAAAAGAAGTGACAATAAAGTTTTAGTGCATTCTAAAAATTATCCTCTTATAACAATAGATTTGAATGACACAGAAATGAAAGAAAATGAAAAAGGGACTTCATTGGCTATGGTAAGGGGAGTTGCCGATTTCTTCAAAAAAAACAATAAACCGATCACTGGATTTTCAGCATCAACACAATCAAATGTTCCAAAGGGAGCTGGAGTATCATCATCTTCAGCATTTGAAGTTTTAATTGCAACGATATTTAATGATCTAACATCTGATAAAAAAATTGATCCTTTATTTGCTGCAAAAGCAGCACAATATGCAGAAAATATTTATTTTGGAAAGCCATCTGGAATGATGGATCAAACGATCATTGCATTGGGAAGTGTAAATACAATAGACTTCTTTGATTTGTCAGATATTAAGTTTAAGCATGCTGATTGGAAGTTTGGTGATATTGATATTTTTGTAATAAATACAGAAGGAAACCATAGTGATCTCACAGATGACTATGCAGCTATCTTAACAGATATGAAAAAAGTATCTGAATATTTTGGGAAAGACAGATTATCTCAAATTGAAGATCAGGATTTTAGAAAAAATTATGATGCAATAAAGAAATTATTAGGTGAAAAAATTGCCAACAGAGCTTTACATTATTTTGATGAGGTTAAACGAGTTGAAAAGGCATTTAAAGCGATTTCTGAAAAAGATAAACAGACTTTTTTAAATTGTGTAAATGAATCTGGTGAAAGTTCAAAAAATCTTTTACAAAATTTAGTTTCACAAAAAACAAAAAGTACAGTTTTGATTGACGCCTTAGATAAAGCATCCAAGATTGATGGGGTTGTTGCAAAGAGAGTTCATGGAGGCGGATTTGCAGGAACAATACTTGTTTTTGGTGATTCAAAGAAAAATATTGAAAAGCAGTTAATTGATGATTTTGGGGAAGAAAATGTTTTCAGAGTATCCATAGAACCTTACCCAGCACACATGGTGAAAAATGCTTAATTATATGCTATTAGACAAAACAGCGATAAAGGGTATAGGACCAGGAGAAGGAATTGCATGGTATGGAATTATTTTCAGTATTGCTTTAATTGTTGCACTAACATTTGCAATTTATAACGCTCATAGAATTAAATTGACTGGAGATGATATTTTAACATTATTTCTCTGTACGGTACCGCTGGCAGTTATTTTTGCAAGAATCTTATATGTTGCTACTCACAGCAGAGATTATTCAAATTTTGTAGATGTCTTTAAAATATGGGAAGGTGGAGTAACGATATATGGTGGAGTATTGGGTGGAATATTAGGCGTTATTATATTTGCTGCGAGAAAGAAGATATCATTTTTCAAATTAACTGACTTTGCAGTTTCTCCACTCTTAGTAGGGCAGATGATAGGTAGATGGGGAAACTATGTTAATCAGGAAGCGTTTGGGATACCAATTAAAAACGAAAAATTACACTTCTTTCCAATTGGCATAAAGATAACTAACCCAAGTGGACTTACTCCAGAGATTGCAAAAAAGTATGCAGATGAGAATGGTAATTTTATTGAAGGCTATTACGCAGCAACTTTTTTTTATGAAATATGCTTTAATGCAATCGGATTAGCATTAATATATACGCTTTGGAGAAAATACAGAAAGTATAAGGGAGTATGGACAACTTTATATTTATTTTGGTTTATGCTTGGAAGAGGATTAATTGATTTCTTAAGATTGGATGGAACATTAAAACTTCAGGAAGCGATGAAATATGCTGGAGCTCCAGTATTTGCTTTGTTAATACTTTTTATGCTGTTTTTGGTATATGCACAGAAAAGTAGGGAAATAATAAGGAAGGTTGAAGGTGCAATAAAAAGAAATACTCTAAAAACAGTTGTAATTAGTATGGCAGAAGTAAGGTTATATACAGTAGCCGTAAAGATGTTAGACACAAAAGAAGAAAAAAATTTAATATGGAAATTTTATAAAAATATAGATAAAAAATATTTCATAAATTTAAAAGAAAGTGATTTTATCTTAAAAACAAAAGAGGAGAAATTAAAAGGCGAATTAGCGTTTAATTTGGATTAAGATGAAAAATTTGACAATGCTTACAGACTTATATCAGTTAACTATGATGAATGGATATCTTGCATCAGATATGCATTCCAAAAAGGCTTCGTTTGATATTTTTTACAGAGGAGCCGGCGGATATTCCTATGCTGTTACAGCTGGTCTTGAACAGGTTATTGAATACATTCAAAATCTTAAATTTGAGGCTGATGATATTGAATATTTGAGGAGTCAAAAAATATTTAGTGAAGCATTTCTAAAAAAACTTGAAACCTTTAAATTTACTGGAGATATAACGGCTATACCAGAAGGAACAATTGTTTTTCCATATGAACCTATAGTTACGGTAACAGCACCGTTATTTGAGGCACAGCTCGTTGAAACAGCCATGCTAACAATAATTAATCATCAGACATTAATAGCTACAAAAGCAAAGCGACTTTGTGAATGTACAAAGAATCCAATATCAGAATTTGGTTTGAGAAGAGCACAAGGACCAGATGCTGGTATATATGGTGCAAGAGCTGCATATATAGGAGGATGCAGAACAACGTCTAATGTGCTTGCTGGAAAGATGTTTAATATTCCAATTGTCGGAACGCACTCACACAGTTGGGTTATGTCATTTGAAAATGAACTTGCTGCATTTAGAGCTTATGCGAAACAATATCCAGATAAATGTCTGTTGTTAGTTGATACATATGACACACTAAAGAGCGGGATACCAAATGCAATTAAAGTATTTAATGATTTGAAAGAAAAAGGATACAAACCATTAGGTATAAGACTTGATAGTGGTGATTTGGCATATTTAAGCAAACAGGCAAGAAAAATGTTAGATGAAGCTGGTCATAGTGAAGCTAAAATTTTTGTTTCAAATGATTTGGATGAAGATATATTACTTGCACTAGCTCATCAAGGTGCAAAAATTGATGTTTATGGAATAGGAACTAAGCTGATCACTTCATATTCAAATGCGTCACTTGGTGGAGTATATAAATTATGTGCCATTGAAGAAAAAGGAAAGTTGGTTCCTAAAATAAAAATATCTGATTCACTCGAAAAGACTACCAATCCTGGAATAAAGAAAGTTATCAGAATTTATGTAGATGGGAAAGCTCAAGCAGATATGATTTGTTTAAAAGACGAAGTTATAGACACAAGTAAGCCATTAACAATTACACACAATGAAGAGCGTTGGAAAAAGAAACAGTTTGATAAATTTACAATTAAGGAATTAAGTGTTCAAATTTTTAAAGACGGGGTACTTGTCTATAAACAACCAACATTGCAAAAAATAGCAGAGTATGCCGATAATAGTTATGCAGAATTTGACGAAGAATATAAGAGAGTACTAAATACCCACGATTATAAAGTAGATTTAAGTAAGAAAGCTTGGGAGCTCAAAGAAAAAATGATATCAGCTAATTGCAATATCTTTTAATTCATATATAACTTGTTTGTCTGTTGTTCCTTTGTATTCTATAAATTTAACTAGAGGATTTTTAACTGGCCATCCATTTACGGTCATGTCATTTTTTGCATAATATAGCTCTTGAGCTCTTGTTTTAAGTTTTCCTGATTTTGTTAGATCAACAACATATGTCTCAATCTTTTGATTGTTATATGGAATATCTATGCTTTTAGTATCTTTTCTTGTTTGTGCCGTCATGCTATATGTAGCAAATTGATTTCTTGCAGTTACAAGTTCAAATGAAAATACCATATTTTCAAATGATTGAACGCCTCTTATAACTTGGTGAATTTGAGTATTGTCAAAAAAAGCTTTTTTGCTTTTATGAATAGGTTGTTTTTTCCCATTGATAGTTACAGTTGTGGAAGTTTTATTAATCTCCCCAGATGCAAGTAATTTTTTCTCTTCATTTTCTTTTTCTTGTCTGGCAAAATATAATGGAGCATATAAATTTTCATTTCCACTAATTCTTGTGATGGACTGAAGATTGTATTCAACATTTTTCATTTTTAAAGTTTGCGTAATCTCCATTACTTCAAATGTATATGTTCTTTTTGTTGAGTTTAGTAGAGTTATTTCCTTATTTGCGGAGTATTTTTTTACACTTACAGTCAAATTTCCCTTGTCATCAGTTTCAGTGTCTGTAACATCATATGTAAATGTACTAGAGTTTAAATCATTTTTAAGAATGTTGTTTAATGTGCCTTGAATACTTGCTTTTTTCCCACACCCAACAAGAGCAAAAGGAATAATTAATATAAAAATAAGTGCTGTAATCCGTAACTTCTTCATAATGTTAAATTGTACAAAAGTTATCCTTAAAAGTCTATTTTTGACATTGTTGGGGTGCATGAATCTAAAAATAAAGTTACTACGAAACATCAACATCTCAACGCAACTTGACAAATCACAACGGGGGGGGGGTAAGATTTTAATAGATATTAATTTACGAAGGTATTTATATGAAGAATTTTAAGTTAAGCGTATTATTAATTTTAATTGTTTTAATGGCAGTGTCATTATTTGGTTGTGGAAATACAATAGGTGATGAAAATAAAAATTCGGAAAACAAAATAGGATATAAAATGTCAGACAAGCAAATAGAAAAATTATTTAAGATGAAGAGAATTGCTGGTGGATACGCAGTAGAGAAGTATATAGGCGAAAAAGATAATGTAACTATACCAATACAATACAAAGGGGAAAAGATTAATCAAATTGCTTCTGAAGCGTTTAAAGATGTAGATTTTCTTGAAAAAGTCGATATTTCAGGTACGGTCGAAACAATAGATGTTGAGGCATTCTATGGTTGTAAAAACTTAAGAGAAATAATATTTCGGGATGGATTAAAAGACATAAAAAGTAAAGCATTTTCTAAGACATCAATTGAATCAATTACAATTCCAAAAACAGTGGAAAACATAGGGGATTATGCATTCGCTGACCCATATTTAGAGGATAATAGCAAACTTAAATCAATCCAGTTTAATAAAGGAACAAAAAAAATAGATAGTTGGTCATTTAAAGGAGCACAAATTGAATCTATTATGATTCCTAGTACAGTAAAAAGCATCGGGCGTGGTGCATTTTCAAATTGTAAAAATCTAAAGAGTGTAACACTTCATGAAGGATTAGAGTACATAGGCAATGAGGCATTTTCTAATACAATAATAGAATCTATCTTAATTCCAAGAACAGTAGAAAATATTGGGGGAAACGCATTTATGAATTGTAAGAATTTAAGTTCGGTAGTACTTAATGAAGGGTTAAAAAAAATAGGCGAAAATGCATTTTTTGAGACATCAATAGAGTCAATTACAATTCCAAAAACAGTAGAAAATATTGAAAAAAACTCATTTAAAAATTGTAAAAATTTGGGTTTTGTAGAATTTAATGATGGATTAAAAGAAATAGGTAGAGAAGCATTTGCATACACAGTGATAAGATCGATTTCAATTCCAGGAACAGTTAGAAAAATAGGAGCTGGGGCATTCAATAGTTGTGAGATATTAAATTCGGTAACACTTAATGAAGGATTACAAGAAATATCTGATGGGGCTTTTTATAAAACATCAATTTCTTCAATTACAATGCCAAGTACAGTGAAAAGAATTGGAGAATTTGCTTTTAATGGTTGTAACAGATTAAATTTAATAGAGCTTAATGAGGGATTAAAAAGTATATCAAAGGGAGCTTTTTATAAGACGCCAATTTCTTCAATTACAATTCCAAGCACAGTGGAAAATATTGGAGATTATGCATTTAGGGATTGCATTAATTTGCAGTTTATAAATTGTGAAATTAAAAGGAATTATTACAAGAGGAACGTGTGGAATTTCATCGGGTTAATGATTTTTGAGTCTGAAGGTAAAATCAATTGGTTGAACGGCTAAAGCTAAAAATAATATTGATTGATTAATATTGCTACTTAAAAATTACTATAATTAAAATTACTATAATTAAAAAATTGTACATTTGCATTGTGTTTTAAATAGATGTTTATTTATATTTGTTGAACAACTATATGGAATCAATTAGTGTCTTATTAATAAGACAGTTGGGTATTAAAAAATAGTTGATAAGTATAACTAAAAGTGTTATGTTTTAATCATGTTAAAAATTGTTGCCAACACATCTAGGCAGGCGTATATAGAAACAATAAAGCTGATAAAAAAGAGACTTGATCTGGATAACAAATCAAAACATTTAGTAATAGTTACGGATCAGTTCTTGGCAACAGCAAAGCTTGGCATATATACCGATCTTGCTGATCACAAAGGAAAGATTGATGTCACATCATTTGAAGATTTAGCAAGACACTATCTGAAAAATAACCGATATGAATTTTTAACTAAGGAAGGTTCAGTCTTACTCATTAATAAATGCATATATGAACTAAGCAAGAGGAAAAAGATCTCATTCTTTGCTAATGCACATAATTATGAAAATTTTGCAACCATACTTTATGATACATTAACTAATCTGCTTGAAAGTGGAGTAACAGAAGAAGAACTTGTTAAGATTGAAAGCAAGTTACCAGATAAATTAAAGACAAAGTTGTACGAAATATTCTTGATATATAAAGAATATTTAGAAAAGATGCGGGACAACTATTTTGATTCAGTTACAGTTCTTGAGGCGCTGTCAGATGAAATAGTTGATGACATTAGGAATACGCACTGCTATTTTTTAGATTTCTATTCTATGAGTAGACAACAGCTTAATTTGGTAAAAAATATTAACAATAAAGCTTTAACCGCAACAATAGCATTATCATACAGTGAAAAGAATCCCAACAGCTATGTTTATGCAAAAAAAATATTTGATCAGATTATAGCCGTAGTGGATAAACAAAATAAGCACTGCGATAATGAAGTTCAATATTCCAACGAAGATCTCTCAAAAGAAATAGAAATGGCAGGTAAATATATATTCTCATACGAGAAACCTGCTAAAAAAATTAAAAACGAAACAATTGAATTGTTTGAATTTGATGATAAAAATGATGAAGTTAAAAGTATAGCACTTGATATTCTTGAAAGTATCAGAAATGGCGGTAGGTTTAAAGACTTTCAAATATTTGCATGTGATATTAATGCATACAAAAATGTAATTGAGAAGATATTTAAGCGGTATAGAATACCTTTTTTTATAGATGTAAAGTCAAAGTTAGCAGATCAAGTTAAAGTTAAATATATAAATGAAGCCTTAAATGTAATTGTCAATGATTTTTCTCAAGATGCAGTTGTTGATTTTATAAACAATCAGCTTTTTGCACCTAGCTTTGCATCACTATCAAACGAAATTTTTTATCAAGATAAAGTAACTTATGATGATATTGTTAATTCGATAGGTATTTTTGAAAAATATGTTATTGAAAAATATATAAGTGGCAAAACGGGGAAGAGATCATTCTTTACGGAATTCAAAGAAGGCTTAACAGACAAAGAGAAAGATAAAGAAAATTGTAGATTGGCTGAAGCTGTTAGGAAATATTTGTGTAACCAGCTCGCACCAATTAAGAAGGGAACATATAAGATAAGCGAATGGGTAGCACAAGTAAATCTGTTATTGGAAAACCCATATTTTAAGCAAAATTGGCAACAGTATACTTTAAATATGCAAGAAATTGATGACAAATATTCAAGGATTGCCAATCAGGTTGATAGTAAACTTGAAGAAGTTTTTTCTATCCTTACAAAAATAATAGATTATGAATGTTCATTGGAAGAATTTATCTTCATATTCAAAGGTGTTGTATCAGTTATAAATATAGCTACAATACCTGCTTATATAGATTCTGTTTTGGTTGGTTCATTCTTTTCAAGATTTTCAGGTGCTGACAATTTATATGTTATAGGAGCAGATTCAAATAATATTCCAAAAACGACCCCAGAAGGTCTTATTATAACTTTTGCAGATGAAAAAAAATTGAATGAAGCTTTTCGAAATAATAAATCTATAATACTTCACGATGCTGGTAAAAATATGACGACTAATATGCTGGCATTAATAGAATATATTAAAAAAGCTGGAAAAAAGTTGAAAATATCAGCAACGGTGTCTGATGAAGTATCGTCTGCTATTATATATAAACAGCTGATGAATTGCTTCGATAATTTGGAAGTGCAGAAACCAAAATTTACATTGCAAAATTTAATAGGTTTAAATGACAGATTAAAATATTCATTAGTTAATGAGGAAACGAAGTACAGTGAATTTATTCAAGCAAGAGATGAATATTTAAAACTCAGTCCAGAGCAACAGCAGTTGCTTGAGAAAATTGCTGGTTTTGGGATTTCAAATTTTGATGGCAAGTCCTGTTTGCCAGCTGATATTAAGCATGAATTTCCATTGGCAAAAAAATATTCCTTTTCTCCTACAGGAATTGAGATGTATTCTACATGTCCATATAAGTATTTCATCTCTAAAATAATGAATGTTGAGAGCGATTTTAAAAACAAGGATTCGGATGAAACGGAGCGTATACTTAGAGGAATTCTATGTCATAAATATCTTGAGCTCTTTATTAATGATTATATTGCTGAAAAAATTGAAAATACGGAAGATTTGGAGAATCGTTTTAATAGCTATTATGTCATAGAGGCAGAAAAAGAAATCCCAAGTTTTTTGTTAGAAGTTGGTAGATTTAAATTTATGGTTGAGCTTACAAGAAAATCAATTTGGCAAGTTATTGCAACAATGTATAGAGATATGATTTCGGGCGAATGGAAGACACAGCCATATAAAGTTGAAACTCAAATTAGTACTGATACTGATTTTAAAACAAAGGAATTAACTGTTGAACTTGGGAATGGTGAGTTTGAAAAAATAGAGATTACGGGTCGAATAGACAGAATAGATAAAGATTTATTAAGAAAAGATAACTATGTTATTTATGATTATAAAACATCAGATAAAAAAATAAATATAAAGAAATTTGATAGTGGAGAACAGATACAGTTACCATTCTACATGTTGGCGTTAGAAGAAAATGAAATGCACGTAAGTGATATTGCATATATAAATATTAAAAATAATATAAGAAAGGATGCTAAATATCCTTATGAGAAAAATGGCAATTTCTTTATAGAATCATCACAAGACGATAAGAAAAAAGGATATTACTATAAGGATGAAATGCTTTCGAAAGTTAAAGAAATTTTAAAAGAAAAAGTTATTAATATTAAAGATGGGAACATCACCCCAGATTCAAGCAAATGTGTTAAGGAAAGTTGTGAATATTTTAAAATATGTAGATATGCAAAACTTATAGTTGAGAATGGCGATGCGTCAGAGGTTGAAGATGAATAAGCCAACAAAGGATCAAGAAAAAATAATTCTTGCAAATAATAATGTACTCGTGGCGGCATCTGCAGGTACTGGAAAAAGTACAACTATGATCCAGAAAATAATACATTTGATAATTAATGAAGGAGTGGAACTCCCTGAAATTTTAGTATTGGTCTTTACAGATGCCAATTCAAGAGAATTGAAAAAGAAGATATATGATGCATTATATGATGAACTATTGAGGTCTAAAGAACATGAAAAAGTACTTATTAAAGCAATAAGTGATATCCCCTATGCAAATATACATACAGTTCACAGTTTTTCATCGAAGGTTGCGAAAGAACATTTTAATGAGCTTCAAATTTCACCAACATATGCAATAATATCTAGCGATCAAGATGAAAAATTGATAAAAATAATTAATGCAGTACTTGATATGTATGCAATGGCTGAAAATCCAGATGATACTTATGTAGAATTCATGCAAATTTTTGATACTAGGGCAAATGCTGTAGATCAAATTATGAGATTGTATACAAAGATGACAGAACAAGAAGATTTTGAGAAGTCATTATCTGAAATCGAAAATAAAACAAATGAACAATTTTTAAAAGAATATATTCAAACGATAATCCATTATTATCAAGTTAGGATAAATAAACTTAAAATTGTGTACAAAAAATTGTCTGATGATGATATGGTGACCGAAGAAGAAAAAATAAAGGCACAATTAAAGGAACTGGATGCGACATCGTGCGACGAGTTGAAAAAGGATTGGGGTACACTTTTAAATGAAATGGAATCAATAAGGTCATTTATTAATTACTGTGACTCAATTAATTGTATTGAAGATTTACTTAAAATAAGTGAATTTAAATTTGCAAGAAGACCAAATGGATATCTTGATAAATGGAAAAAATTTGAAAGTGCTAAAAAAGTTCTTTCCCTAAATGAGGCTATAAAGAAAGAGATTGTAGATCCGATAAAACCATTATTTAAATATATTGAAAGTATAAAAAAAGACACCGATTCATATCAAACGGTTATGCTAAAAGAGATAGCGGATTTTAATAAATATATTAAGTTGATAATGCAGATTTTACGTCAAATCAATAATGAATATACAACTTATAAGATCAGCCATAGAATAATGACATATAACGATTTACAAATATACTGTCTTAAAGCACTGAGTATTGATGAAGAATATAAGAATAGATTTAAAAATATATTTGTAGATGAATATCAGGATCTTAATCCGATACAAGAAGCAATAGTAAATAAATTATCTAGAGATAATTTATTGGCTGTGGGAGATATAAAACAGTCAATATATACATTCAGAGATGCAGACCCTACAATATTTCTAAACAGAGCAAGGAGATATTTAGAAAGTGGTGATGAAAAAAATCATATTTTATATCTAAAAGATAATTTTAGAAGTTCCCCAGCAATATTGGATTTTGTGAATAAAATTTTTAAAAACGAAATGACTGAGGAACTTAGTGATGTAAATTATGAAAATGAAGCGTTCACTGTAGATACAGATAATATAGACCACGAAGACATTAACTATATTTTCATTAATAGCAAAGCTGAAAATGAAGAGGATGAGATCCAGAAGACAAGAAAGTATATCGTTGCTCAAATAAATAACCTTATAGAACAAGGATACAAATATAATGATATTGTTTTTTTAACTAGAAAAAATATTCATAAAGATCCATTAAATAAAAAATATAACATTTTGGGATTATTGGATCAGAATCATATCCCATATAGAACAAATGTGGCAGACAGTGCGAAAAGTTTAGTAGTAGAATTAATTTCATTTTTAAATGTATTAAATAACCCACATAAAGATTCTTATATGTTAGGGTTTTTAACATCTTTTTTCTCTACACTTAATGAAAAAGATTTAAACATAATTAATAATGCTGTATTGTTGAGACAAAAGGAATTAGCGGAACAGAAATACTTATTAAACAGTATTTATGATAAATTGGTATTTTTTAGCGAGCATTTTAGCATTTCGAATGATAGTTCAATATGCACAAAGGAGCAGTATAGGTCAACAATTGAAGGGTACAAGAAAAAAGTTCTTAAAATTTTGGGTGTAATTAAAAAATTTAAAATTTATTCAGGTGTGTATCCATTAAATGAGCTTATAAATAAAATTATATCTGAATTTCACTATGACGAATATTTAAAGTCATTAAATCAAAATGCATATTCAGCTTTATTATCTTTAATATCAGAGTCAGCAAATTATGATTCTATATCAGAATTTGTAAGAGAACTTGAGAATATTGAGATTAATATTAAAGGTGGTGGATCAGATGTTGATGCAATAGATTTCTCCACAGTTCACAGCTATAAGGGTCTTGAAAAACCAGTTGTTTTTGCAAGCATGGTTGATTCTAGAGGCATGGATGTTATGTCGTCGGATATTAATTTACTAGGTAAAGATTTTTACGCATTTAAGACTACTGACATAACATCAAAATCTAAAAAAGACAACATTTCAAACTTTGCATTCAAATGCTTAAAGTCAGAAAGAGAACTTAAAGATGAATTGCGTTTGCTCTATGTCCAGCTAACAAGAGTTAAGAACACCAACATAAAGAATAAATTAATTATACTTCAAGAAACGAGTGATGAATATTTTGGGGAAGAGGATGTTCGGGCAATTGATGCGAATATAAATTTAGCTAAAATTTCTTTTTCTGGAAAATATCATTTCAACAAATCATCGTTTAAAAGTATTATGGAGGATGCAATTATATCTGGTGATCTTGGTGTCAATTTTTATAAAATTGAAGAAATCAACAACGGAAATGAAGTAATAGATAAAAAGCAATATGAAGAAGTTGTTATACCAAAGGATATTGAAAAACAAATTGAGAAATTAAAGAAGTTTGAATATAAAAATCAGGATGCATTAACTGCATCAATACATTATTCAGTCCTAAATGTGGCTGGAGCCAATACCAACCTTGAAAGGAAAGAAATCCAAGAACCTGGAGTCGAGGTGCTTGATAGGATAGAGAAAAAAATGCTTATGAGTTTGGGAGTTATATATCATAAGGTTCTTGAAAAAATCGATTATACAATTAAGGAACAATCTGGCGTTTCAGAATCAATTAACAATATGGTATCAGCCAAAATAATCACACAAGATGAAAGAGAAAAAATATCTGACGAAATAATAGATTGGGTTTTAAATTCTAAAGTAATTAGAGACAATGTTTATAAGGGTGGAATACTCAAACATGAAGTTGAAGTTTCTGCAGCGATGAAAGTCTCTGAGCTTTTTGAAAACAATAATTGCGAAGATATGACCTTACTTGAAGGAATTATAGATCTTTTAATTATTGGAAAAGAAAATGTAATAATTGATTTTAAATTATCAAAGCCAAAAGATGATGCAATAAAAGAACAATATTTCAAGCAAGTATCGATGTATAAGACAATTTATGAAAAGGGAAATAATATAAAGATTGATAAAAAAATATTGGTCTATTTATTAAATAAAGAGTATGAAATTGTGCCTTAAGAATTTTAAAAAGTGTCTTAAGCAAAAAAAATAAAAATGATATATAATAATTCCAGCACAAATAGCGAGAAAATAAATTAATGGGCAAGAAGAAAACTAAAGGAAAGATTGAAATTAACTACAATGTTAAAATTTCAATTCTTGGTGGCGTAGGCGAAATCGGCAAAAATATGACGGTTGTGGAACAAGCATCCGATATGATTATTGTTGATCTCGGAAGAGGATTCATAGATGGTGATGCATTTGGTGTTGAGGGTCAAATACCAGATATAAGTTATGTTTTAAAAAACAAGGATAAATTAAAAGGGATTGTAATAACCCATGGTCATGAAGATCACATAGGTGCAATTGAATATTATTGGGATAAGTTAAATGTCCCTATATATGGTACCCCCTTAACATGTGGAATCATAAAAAACAAATTAGCACGAAGAGGACTCAAGGCTAAGTTAGTTGAAATCAACGAATGTGAAATTTACGATATAGGAAGTTTTAAAGTTGAATTTATAAAAGTCACACATTCAATAGGTGGTTCATGTTCAATTAACATTAAAACGAAACAAGGCAATATTTTTTTCACAGGAGACTATAAACTAGACAACACTCCAGTTGATATGAAAAGAACAAATATAGCCAGAATAGGAGAACTAGCCAAAGAGGGAATAAGAGTAATGCTTGGTGAATCTACGAATGTAGAAAGAGTTGGGCACTCAGTTTCTGAAAAAGTAGTTGGCGAGAGTCTTCAGAGTGTATTTGCCAAAAATAAAGAAAGACGAATAATAATAGCGACATTTGCATCATCTAATTTTAGAGTGCAACAGATTTTAAATGTTGCTAAAGAAAACAATAGAAAAGTACTTTTGGCTGGCACAAGCATGAAACAGATTGTCAATGTAGCTGGAGAAGTTGGAGAACTCATAATTCCAAAAGATTTGTTAGTTACCGACATAAAGGGTATACCCGACAATGAACTTGTAGTGCTTGCAACAGGGTCACAAGGACAAGAATTAAGTGCTTTATCCAAAATGTCATATTCAGCGTTCCCTGGGATTTCGGTAGGGAGCAACGATGTTATCATATTAAGTTCATCGCCAATACCTGGAAATGAAAAAGCAATATATGGATTGATAAATAGACTTTTTGAACGGGGAGCAAATGTGATATATGAAGAATCAACTGATCTTCATGTATCAGGGCATGCATACAGAGAAGAGATAAAAACGATGATTGCATTGGCAAATCCAGAATACCTTATACCACTGCACGGAGAATACAGACATCTTTTGAAACACAAGAATATGGCTGCTGAAGTTGGTATAAATCCTGAAAATATTTTTATACCAAAATTAGGCAATCAGTTTACTCTTTCATCCGAAGGTATTGAATATACAGGACAAATAGATGTTCAAGATGTTTATGTAGATGCAAAAGGGATTGTAGAAGATAGTAACATTATTCAAGAAAGAAAATATTTGGCTGCATTTGGATGTATTTGTGTTGTTGTTAGGGTAGATATGAAAAATGTATATGCAACAGCGGAACCAGAAATTGAAAGTAGAGGATTTAACTTAACAAAAAAAATTAGAGAAACAATAGTTGATGTGATATATACCACTCTGGATTCTTTACGCAATAATGAAAAGAAAGTTACTCATGATTTGGTTGTGTTGGAAATAAAAAAGAAGATTAAGAGAAAAATATATAGAGGTACACAATTGCCTGTTTTGATACCAATTGTGATAGAGGAATGATATGAGTACCGATTCAAAGAAAAAAATGATATTGATACTAACATCAGATGAACAGTCTCCTGAGGTTGCAACAACTCTCAAAACCTTGCTTCAAACTTCAGATAATAGGGTAATAGTTATTTCAGATAATCAGTATCGCTCAAAACTTGAATACTGTTATATCGGAAATAAGATAGATAGAGGGAAATATTATTCTAAAGAGATTTCATTCATAGAAAAAAAGAAGTTGTTGAAGTTTTTTACACATAGAACAATAAAAAGAATTTCTAATGCCATATATAGATACGAACCAGATTTGATCATTACGCTCACTCCTTTTGCACATTACATCGCAATTCGGGCAAAACAAGATTTCAAAAATGAGGTTACAATTGTCGACTATATATTCCGCTTTATGGTTGAAGACAGGATATACAATGATTTTGTAACGGACAAATTTATAGTTGAAAACTCTACCATGAGAGAACAGCTAATTAAAATGGGAGTAAAGAATAAAAATATAGCTAACTTAGGATTCCCATTTAAATTAAAAAAATTATCAAATGAAGAAATAGAAGATATTAAAAAGAAAAACGGCATACCAGACACTCCTATGATTTGTATTGATATAAAAGATCAAAAAAGTGTAACTGAAATTTTTAATATGATTGTCGATCAGGGTAAGAAGTTTAATATTGTAATTAATACTTACAACAATAAATTTTTAGATTCACTATATAGAAAAGTTGCAGGCATGAATATAAATGTAATATTCACAGCGGATAGAAGTGAATTTGATACTTATTTAAGTTTTGCAAATTTTCTTGTAACGGATTTCAATGTTGTAAATATATATAAAGCATTTTCAGTTGATGTACCTATCATAGCTGTTGGACATGAAAGTGATGATATAAACAATTTGAAACAGTTAGAAGAGTCGGGACTTATTTTGTTGGCGACTGAGAATACGAAAGTAATCTCATACTTATATGATATGTTCCAAACGGATATTAAAGACAAATTAATAAAAAATGTAGTTGAAAAGATGCAATATATTTCAGACGAGAATATTAAAAGCTATTTATTGTCAATAGGTGATGAATGATTCCTTATGTGGCAATAGTTGGGCGACCTAATGTCGGCAAGTCTTCATTATTTAATAGTCTGGTAGGTAAACAAGTATCAATAGTTGAAAACATTCCAGGCGTAACTAGAGATAGGGTATACGCCGATTGTGAGTGGTGCGGTAACAAATTTACATTAATAGATACTGGTGGACTTGAGTTGAAAAGTGAAGACATCATGTGGCAAAACATCAAAGAACAAGTCGAGCTTGCCATAGGGGTAGCACAGTGTATTATTTATGTTGTTGATGGTAAGACAGGACTAACAACAGATGATGAACATATAGGAAGTTATCTTAGAAAGAGTAAAGTGCCAGTAGTTCTTGCAGTTAATAAAATTGACAACATTGAACAAGATAACTCATATGATTTTTATACCCTTGGATTTGGAACTCCTATAGCAGTATCAGCTTCTCAAGGTAAAGGTTTAGGTGAACTACTGGATGAAGTAATATTAAGAATTAAAAAGACAGAAGATGAGTTTTCAGATCCAGGATTAAAAATTGCATTGGTGGGTAAACCAAATGCTGGTAAAAGTTCAATAGTTAATAAATTATTAAAAGAAGACAAATTAATAGTTAGTGATATAGCTGGTACAACAAGAGATGCAATAGACAGCAAACTAACAATCAATAACAAAGAATACACATTAATAGATACAGCAGGGATGCGTAAGAAAAAACAAATTAATGTAGATTTGGAAAAATATTCAGTGTCTAGGTCGTTACTTGCTATAAAAAGGGCAGATGCAATTTGCGTTGTTGTCGATGGTACTGAGGGGATAACAGATCAAGATGTAAAAATAATTGGTCATGTATTTAATGAAGGAAAACCATTTTTAATAATAATAAATAAATGGGATCTTAAGGTTAAAGAAAGTGACACATCAAAGAAAATTGAAGATGAAATTAAAGAAAAAATTAAATTCATGACGGAAATCAAAACATTATTTATATCAGCGAAAACAGGGCAAAGAGTAGATAAGATTATACCCCTTTGTGAAAAATTAAATGAAAATGCTAATCGTAGAGTAAAAACAGGGCTATTAAATGAGGTTATTTTTGATAGTACAAGAATAAATGAGCCACCGATGAAGAATGGGAAAAAGTTGAAGATATTTTACTCATCACAAGTAGCAACTGTTCCACCTACATTTGTTATCAAGGTTAATGACCCAGAATTAGTTCATTTCAGTTACGAGAGATATTTAGAAAATGTATTAAGGAAAAATTTTGAGTTTGAAGGCACACCGATAAAAATATACTTCAGAAAGAACAAAGATGAATAATGGCAATTTTGCCTTTTAAATGGCAATTTAGTATCATTTTAAAGCGTGAGGCGAATATGGAATACAGTGGAATGAATAAAGATAAATTAGAAAAGATACTTAGCAGTTTAAATGAAGAATTGGAAGATATTTCAAAAGATATCAAAGTTATTGATATGACACGTGGTCGTCCATCACAGCCACAGCTCGATATAGCAATGCCCATGTTTGAAAATGTGAAAATGATCAACTATAACCAAGATGGAATGGATGTAAGAAATTATGGTGGGCTCTTAGGTATATCAAAAGCAAGAGAATACTTTGCGGAAGTTCTTGATGTGAAACCTGAAGAAGTAATGGTTCAAGATGGCAGCAGTTTGGAACTTATGTACAATCTTATACAGAGTGCAATGCAGTTTGGAATTATGGGTGAAAAACCTTGGAACAAACTTGAAAAAGTTAAATTTATTTGTCCTGCACCTGGATATGATAGACATTTTGGGATTTGTGAACATTTTGGAATAGAAATGATAACAGTACCAATTCTTGCTGATGGGCCAGATGTTTCAATCATAGAAGATGTTATTAAGAGCAACCCTGATGTAAAAGGTATGTGGTGTGTTCCTAAATACTCTAATCCAACAGGAATCACATATTCTTCACAAGTGGTAGATAAGATAGCAAATTTAAAATTACCAAAAGATTTTAGAATATTCTGGGACAATGCTTATGTCCTACAAGATCTCAGCGATGATGGCGATGAATTAAAAAGCCTTATAAAAGCAACGAGGAATGGAGAGAATAGAGATAAAGTATATGAGTTCACTTCTACATCTAAAATAACATTTGCTGGATCTGGCATTGCTGCACTAGCGACATCAGTGGCAAATATAGAAGATTATTCTAAGCATCTTTCAGTTCAGAAAATCTGTCCTAATAAAGTTAATCAGTTGTTTCATATTTATTTTCTTAAAAACAAATCTAATACACAGAAAATAATCAAACAGCATGCAAGATATTTAATACCTAAATTTAAACTTGTTATAGACAAATTAACTAAAGCATTTGGAGAAGATACAACAGTTTCATTTAGCAATCCTAAGGGCGGATATTTTATTTCATATAATGTCCCAAACTGTGCCAAGAGGATTGTAGAATTATGTAATAAGCACAATGTAAAATTCACAAAAGCTGGAGCGACATATCCATATGGGAATGATGATAGAGATGCAAATATAAGAATTGCTCCATCAATTCCAACAATTGAGGAGTTGGAAAAAGCAATATCAGTTTTAATAGTCGCTACACAAATTGCACAAATTGAGAATGCAATTAAAAACTCAAAGAAATAAGGTTGGGAAATATGAAAGGAATAATATCCGTTATAGGAAAAGATAAAACTGGGATAATAGCTAAAGTATCAACAGCTTTATATGAATTAAAAATCAATATCGAAGATATTTCACAAACAATAATGCAAGACAATTTTTTCACCATGGTAATGGTGGTAGATTTGTCAAAGGTTGATATCAATACAGTAAATGAAAAGTTGCAAACAGTAGCAAAAGAAATGAATGTTGATATTGCCATAAGGCACGAAGAAATATTTAATAAGATGCATAGGATATAGAATGCTTAATAATAAAGAAATCATACAGACAATTCAAATGATAAATGAGCAGAATCTTGATATTCGTACTGTCACGTTACATCTAAGCCTGCTTGATTGTATTAGTGATGATAAAAAGAAAACAGCTTCTAATGTGTATGAGAAAATTGTTAAAAAAGGTAGCAAACTTTGTGGCGTAACGGAAGAGATATCTAAGAAATATGGGATACCTATAGTAAACAAGCGAATTAGTGTAACCCCAATAAGTTTAATAGGTGCTTCATCAAATTCATTTATAGATATTGCTCTAGCGATGGACAAAGCTGCAAAAGAAATAAATATAGACTTTATAGGTGGCTATTCCGCATTAGTTCAAAAGGGAATGACAGAGTATGAAAAGAAATTTTTAGCAACAATACCACAGGCATTAGCAAGAACATCAAAAGTATGTGCTTCAGTAAATGTAGCATCAACTAAAGCTGGAATAAATATGACAGCAGTTGATTTGATGGGCAAAATTGTAAAAGAGACTGCAGAACTAACAGCAGATAGAAATAGTATCGGATGTGCAAAGCTTGTTATATTCGCAAATGCTGTTGATGATAATCCATTTATGGCAGGTTCATTTAACGGAATAGCAGAAGGTGATTGTGTAATAAACGTAGGTATTTCTGGACCTGGAACAATAAAAGCTGCCTTAATGGGGAAAGAAAATATTACATTTGATGAGATGTCTGAGATTATAAGGAAAACAGCATTTAAGATTACACGAATGGGAGAACTTGTGGGTCAAGAAGCTTCCAAGAAATTAAAAGCTGATTTTGGTATTATTGATTTATCTTTAGCCCCAACAGCAAATGAAAATGATAGTGTTGCTGAAGTGATAGAGGCAATGGGAATATCAACAGTTGGATTCCACGGCACAACGGCCGCACTTGCTATGTTGAATGATGCAGTTAAGAAAGGTGGAATGATGGCTAGTTCTCATGTTGGCGGGCTTTCTGGTGCGTTTATCCCAGTAAGTGAAGATCTTGGAATGATAAATGCCGTAAGAAAAGGTGTATTAACAATAGACAAATTAGAAGCAATGACATCAGTTTGCAGCGTTGGACTTGATATGATTGCAATTCCAGGTAATACAGATGCGAGCACTATTTCTGCAATAATAGCAGACGAAGCGGCAATAGGTATGATTAATGGCAAAACAACAGCTGTGAGAGTAATCCCAGTTTTTGGAGAAAATAAAGAAGTTGATTTCGGTGGTTTGTTGGGATTTGCTCCGATAATGCAACTTAAAAGTGGATCGGCAGAAAACTTTATCAATCGTAGAGGAATAATTCCAGCACCGTTACACTCTTATAAAAATTAATCTTGTTTTTTTAAATTTAAATACGATATTATTTAATGGTAGGGAGAAGTTATGAAACCATTAACAGGATATAGGTGTGCACTGTCAGCGATTATAATAAGGTCTGTAATGTACGGTGTCATGCTTTTTGGCTTGATTTTTTTGATCTTACTTGGAATAGGAAGATTAGATGGTATAAGTGCTCATGGAATAGGAAAAATCACAGAGCTTTTTGAAAAATTGTATGTGGTAATGCCAGAACAGTTAAAATTCGTTTTGCCTATTTTATTGAAAATTTCGAGGGTGCCAGTAGCCTTATCAATTATGTTCATTGTAGCAATTATATTGGTATTGGCATCAATTGCATATACAGTACTGTACTTTATCGCAATGTTTCATCAGGGATGGAAAAAAGATAATAATAAAACAACATTAAGTTTATTATTTTTAGGGATCTTCATACCAGGATTAGGATTTATTGCTCAGATATATGCAATGATTGAATTTAAAACAATTTTAACAGAAGAAACAATTGAAGTATTGGAGGCTAATAGACTATGAATAAAAATGTTCAAATAAAGAATTCCCAAATTAATCCACTATATCAATCAATGACAACAGTTCAA
>CAUTUX010000009.1:0-43419 GCA_963542015.1 uncultured Clostridia bacterium
TAGAGGATACTATCCACAGGGAAAAGTTAACAACCTAGAATTAAATCAGGCAATTTTAACTACACATTCACAATCTCTTTCTTTAAATAACAATACACAGTGGATAGTTGCATATTTATATGGAGTTAAGTATGAAAAAGTTAATGATCTATATTTTAAATATGAATTGGTGGAATTAGAAGAATCACCACTATATGCTCATAAGAAGGAAATGTTGAGTAAAAAGAAAATTGATATGTCAATTTACCATGAATTTGGTGATGGACATAATGTTTATGAAAGATCATATATCCGTGAATATATTGAAGTAGTTATGCATAAGAAAATGGCACTGAGAAAAAATGATAAGGTCTATTTGTCAAAAATAAAAGGATTCATATCTGGAGCATTTGATGATATTAATGATAGTTTAACAGAAGATGAGATAAATAAAGTAACTAATGCAGAAAAAACAGACTACACTAAACAGGTTGAAAAACAATATTCACAAATGCGTGGAATACCAAAAACAAAATACACGGAAGTTGATTACAATATTGTATGGACAGCGACACATGCATTAAAAGGTAATTTTAGTATCGAACCTGATAAGACTGTATGGACATTTAATTCGCAACGTCTGTTTGAATTAGATGTAAACAATGTATATGCAATCAGACCTGTAATTGAATTTGAAACTTAAGATATATATTATTGTAAATTCATATCCCGTTAATGTAGACGGGATATGAAAATTTGGTTTGAGATGGCATATGCTTAGACAAAAACTATTTGTTTTTACAATGATAGTTTACTGCATGGGAGAAAATTTATATACTGTCTTTTAAGGCAAAAAAATTTGCAAACAAAATAATATTTTGATATATTTTTTAATGCTGATGCGGGAATGACTCAGTGGTAGAGTGTCACCTTGCCAAGGTGAAAGTCGCGAGTTCGAATCTCGTTTCCCGCTCCAAGAAATGGGCTGTTAGCTCAGTTGGTAGAGCAACTGACTCTTAATCAGTGGGTCCCGGGTTCGAATCCCTGACAGCCCACCATTTCAAAAAGTGTGTGCCGTAAGGCATTTTTTTGTATCAGAAACACAAGCAATATGGTATTTCCAAATTTTGTTTGACATATTTTTTAAAAAGCTATAGCATTTAAAGCAAGTAAAGTTATATCTTTCACCATCAGTTATACGAAGTGGTTGTCAAAATTTATTTTGTTATTTTGATGTCGAAGGATTTAATTTGCTTCGACATTTTTAATTTAGGAGATAAATGAAAGAATTAACTGTAAATGATAAGATAACTGATTTAAAAGTATTGTTAATAGGAAATGATGGGAAACAGTATGGAGTTGTTGATATTCAGGAAGCAAGAGCGATTGCGATGAGATACGGTTTGGATTTATGTAAAGTGTCTCCTCCAAATATTGAACCAGCAACATGCAAACTGATGGATTATGGTAAGTACAGATATGAACAACAAAAAAAAGAAAAAGATGCTAGAAAAAATCAGAAAATAATTGAAATCAAGGAAGTAAGACTTTCAGTAACAATTGATGTTGGTGATATTAAGAGACTAGCTACACAGGCACAAAAGTTTGTTAGTGAAGGTAATAAAGTTAAAGCTTCAATAAGATTGAGAGGTAGACAACAAGCACATCCTGAACTTGCAGTAGAAACAGTTAATAATTTTATACAGCTTGTCGGGGAAAATATAGCAGTTGAGAAACAGCCAACGCAGGAAGGCAGAGTAATTTATACAATAATAGGACCTATAGGGAAAAAATAATATAAAAGGAGAAAGAAGATGCCAAAGGTAAAAACACATAGCGGAATGAAGAAGCGTATTAATGTAACAGCGGATGGTCAATTTAAAAGAGGTCATTCAGCACATAGTCACTTGCTTACAAAAAAAAGCAGGAAGAGAAAAAGAATGTTACGTTCATCAGAGTTTGTTGATAGTACAAAAACAAGAGAATGTAAAAGACTTTTACCATACAAATAAGGAGAACATAAAATGAGAATTAAGAGAGCTGTAAATGCGTTAAAGAAACGTAGAAAAATAATGAGGAATACAAAAGGATATTTTGGTGCTAAGCATCGTCTATATCGTATTGCAAAGCAACAGTTATTAAAATCTGGACAATATTCATATATTGGAAGAAAATTAAAGAAAAGAGATTTTAGAAAGTTGTGGATTGCAAGAATAAATGCAGAAGCAAGGAATAATGATTTAAGTTATTCGAGACTAATGCACGGATTAAAGATGGCAGGTATAGAGCTTAACAGAAAGGTGTTGAGTGATATGGCTGTAAATGATAAACAAGCATTTGCAACATTGTGCGAATCGGCTAAAAAGGCATTGAAATGAAAAAAGCCGAAAGGCTTTTTTTAATATATGGCAATAGTTACATCTAGACAAAATCAAATTATTAAACATATAAAGAAACTGCATGATAAAAAATACAGGGACTTATGTGGTGAGATAATAGTTGAAGGTGTTAAAACTGTTAAAGATTTTGCCTATAAAGCTGATATAAAATATATAGTCGTAACTGAAGATAGACAGAATGAATTAAGTTGTTTGGTTGATACCGCAAAATTGTTGGTTTATACTGTCAATGATGACTTGATGAAGTATATTTCATCAACTGAATCGCCATACGGATTTTTGCTGGTGTGTAAAAAACCGGTAAAAGAATTTATCATAACAGAAGGGAATGCATTATTGCTTGATCATATATCTGATCCTGGAAATTTAGGAACAATATTGAGGACAGCAAAGGCATTTGGCTTTAATGATATTTATTTGTATGGATGTGTTGATGTTTATTCACCTAAGGTGATAAGAGCTGCATTAGGGACGGTGTTTGACTTAAATGTTTATAACATTGAGATAGATGATGTGCAGGAGTTAATCCAGCACAAGAAGACATATGGTTTGGACTTGGTTGGTGATAATATAAAAACAATTCAGTTAGTTAAACCAGTCTTGCTTGTTTTAGGCAGTGAATCACAAGGTATATCAAAAGAAGTACGAAATATGGTACATAGCTATTTAACCATACCTATGAATCATGAAGTAGAATCATTAAATGTTGCAATAGCGGGGGCTATTGCAATGTATAGTTTGGAGGCATAATAATGAGTGGTCATAGTAAATGGCATAATATTGCACAAAAAAAAGGTAAGAGTGACGCTGCAAGATCGAATATATTTACTAAAATAGGTAGAGAGATTGCGGTTGCTGTAAAACAGGGAGGACCTGACCCAAATTCAAATAGTAAGTTAAGAGATGCAATATCAAAAGCCAAAAGCAATAATATGCCAAATGATAATATAACAAGAAGCATAAAGAAAGCTTCTGGTGAATTGAATAGTATTAATTATGAAGAAATTACATATGAAGGATATGGTTCATTTGGAACTGCGTTTATAGTTGAAACATTAACTGACAATAGAAATAGAACAGGTGGAGATGTAAGACATATGTTTGATAAATTCGGAGGCTCAATGGGGGCAAACGGATGTGTCTCATATATGTTTAATAAGAAAGGAATAATTCTTGTAGAAAAAAATGATTGTCCTGAAGATGATATGTTGATGTATGCATTGGATGCAGGAGCTGAAGATATTAACACTGAAGCTGATGATTATTATGAGATAACAACAGCACCAGGAGATTTAAATTTGGTAGTGGAAAAGCTTACAGCAAATGGAATAAAAATTGCTTCAAGTCAGATAGATATGATTGCAGATAATTATGTAGCTTTAAACGAGGAGCAACAAAAAACCATATTAAAAATGATCAATATGATGGAAGAACATGATGATGTACAGAACATCTATCACAATGCGATACTTGATATAGAAGAAGAGTAAATATTATGAGTGAGCGGGCAACTGTTGAATGTGCAGAAAGAAGTAAAAAAGCGACGGAAAGCATCCGTTCATATAGTATTGATGTACGGAATAGCATACTTAAAGCATTTATATCAGAACTCACAAAAAAAGAAAACATTGAAGTAATTCTTAAAAGTAATAAAGTGGATATAGAACAAGCGGAATATAAGGGTAAAGGATCCGCTTTTATTGATAGGCTTAGACTGACCGAAACACGCATTACTGCGATGGCTGAAGGAGTGCGTCAAATTATTTCATTACCAGATCCTCTAGGGAATATTGAAGAGAGAAGACTTTTAAATGGTCTTCTTCTAAAAAAGAGAAGAGTGGCATTTGGAGTGATATGCATAATATATGAAGCTAGACCTAATGTTACGGTTGATGCTGCAGCCTTATGTATTAAGTCTGGTAATATCCCACTTTTAAAGGGGGGAAGTGATGCAATTAAGTCAAACAAAGCAATTTATGAAATACTTGTAAATGCGATAAGAAATTTGAAGTATGATGAAAAAATTATTGGATTTCTTGAAAGTACTGATAGAGATGATGTTGCTACATTATTAGCACAGGATAAGTATATTGATTTAGTCATACCTCGTGGAGGCGAAGTACTTAAACAATTTGTATTAGATAATGCAAAAATGCCTATATTAGCATCAGCTGGTGGTAATTGTCATACCTATGTTGATGAAGTTTTTGATGAAGAAAAAATTATTAATGTAATTCTTAATGCAAAGATACAAAGGCCATCTACATGTAATGCTTTAGAACATATACTCTTAAAAGAAGATGTAAGTGAGAGCTTTATAAAAAAACTTATCATAAGTCTAGTTGAAAATAATGTTGAGGTACTTGGAGATGAAAATATTCATAAATTAATTCCTTCAGTTAAATTAGCAACCTATACGGATTACATGACAGAATTTCTCATAAACAAAGTGACAATCTCTTTTGTTAAAGATGTTATTGATGCTGTTAGGATCATAAATAGCAACAGTACAGGACATTCAGAAGCAATATTAAGCAAGAAGAAAGAAAATATTGAGTATTTCGTGAATAATGTTGATTCGGCAGCAGTTTATGTTAATGCTTCTACTAGATTTACAGATGGTTTTGAATTTGGTTTAGGAGCGGAAATGGGTATAAGCACCCAGAAATTGCACGCAAGAGGACCTATAGGTCTTGTTGAACTTACAACATCAAAATATATACTTGAAGGTGATGGAGAGGTAAGAAAATGAAAAAAATACAAAAACATAGAATATATTTAGATCATGCGGCAACGACACCATTAACAAAAGAAGCATTTGAGGCAATGAGAGCATATTTGGATGAGCATTTTGGCAATCCAAATTCTCAGCATCTTTTCGGAAGAGAAGCAGCAAAAGGGCTTGATACAGCGAGAGCAACCATAGCTGAATGTATAGGAGCAAAGACAAGTGAAATATATTTTGTGGCATCTGGAACAGAAGCGGATAATTGGGCTGTAAAGGGTGCGGCATTATCAAGAAGGTCTCAAGGTAATCATATAATAACGAGTAAAATAGAGCATCCAGCAATATATAACACTTGTCAGCAACTTGAAAAATATGGTTTTAAGGTAACATATTTAGATGTCGATAAGGACGGATTTGTTAGTATAGAAGATTTTGAAAAAGCTATAACTGACGAAACCATTTTAGCAAGTATCATGTTTGCTAATAATGAAATTGGAACAATACAGCCCATAAAAGAATTGGCGAAAATAGCAAGAGAACATAAAATTCTTTTTCATACAGATGCTGTACAAGCAACTGGAGCGGTTAAATATAATGTTGAAGACTTAGGAGTTTCAATGTTGTCAATGTCTGGTCACAAATTTGGAGGACCTAAAGGAATTGGAGTTTTATACATTAAAAATGGAACAAAGATAGAAAAACTCATAACTGGAGGAGAACAGGAAAGAGGACAAAGAGGAGGGACATCTAATGTTCCAAATATTGTAGCAATGGCAACGGCATTAAAAAATGCAGTTGATAATATTGAAAATAACAATAAGAAAGTTAAAGATTTAAGAGATCATTTTGTTGAGGAAGTTGAAAAGCGAATTGCCGAAGTTAAATTAAATGGTACAAGAGATTTTTCAAAAAGACTTGTTAATAATGCAAATTTTTCGTTTAGATATATTGAAGGGGAATCAATACTATTTTCTCTCGACTTAGCAGGAATTGCAGCATCATCAGGATCAGCATGTTCAGCAGCATCATTGGAACCTTCAAGAGTATTGCTTTCAATAGGGGTGCCTGTAGGGTTGGCACATGGTTCTATAAGATTTTCGTTTGGAAATGATAACAGTATGGCAGATGTGGATTATACTATAGATACACTTGTTAAAATTGTTGAACGGTTGCGTAACGCATCCCCGCTATTCAACAAGTAGGAGAAATGTATGTATAACGAGAAAGTAATGGAAGTTTTTGAAAACTTGCAGAATGTCGGAGAAGTTGAAAACTACAACGCAAAAGGTGTGGTAGGGAACGAAGTATGTGGCGATATTATGCAAGTAACATTAAGAATAGAGGATAACATCATAAAGGATGCAAAATTTAAAACTTTTGGATGTGCGGCTGCAATGACTACTTCGTCAATTGCAACGACAATGATTAAAGGCATGACTATTGAAGAAGCATTAAAAGTTAAAAACAGTGATGTTATTAAAGAGTTAGGCGGTTTACCACCACAAAAAATCCACTGTTCAGTTTTGGCAGAGGAAGCAATAAAAGCAGCGATAGAAGATTATAAAAAAAATAATTCTAAATAATATCGTCTTCCATTCTATAATTAATTAAGGCAAGAATCTTACGAATATTTCCAGGGAAATCGACGGAATCTTCAATTAAGTCTTCAGTAATTTTTCTACTAAACTTAACAAATATATTTAAGTCTTCTAGAGTAATACGCTTTGTCCCTATGTACTTTATAGCTTGAATTAACATAAGAAAATCAATTGAATGGTGAAGTATATACTTTGGATCTGTTGATTTAAAAATAATATTCCATCCATTGTATGAGTATTTTCTATATGCTCCATCTGTAACAAAGACGAGGGTATTCTTGATATTTATATCAAACCCTACGAATTTTAAAGCTGTAAGTTCGGCAGGACAAACATTCCATGAAAATTTAGATGCTATTTTTTTTGCGAATTCAAATGCACCAGGTAGAGTATAGCGATCTATGACTCGATTATATCTGTATTTTGAATATAGTCCATCAAAGATCCTCATTATTTTTCCACGTCTATTTAGCCGTAAAAGAGCAGACTTTACAGTATTTTCAACCCCTATATCAAAAAAGTCGTTGATACTAAATATTGTTCCATCTGGTGCCGACTCTATTCTTGTTAAAATTTTATCTATAATAGATTTTTTCTTTGGTGTATTTTCGCTCATACTTACAAAGTATACCCATTTAGGTGCAAGGTCAAGAGCAAAATGAAAGTTTATTTTTTAGCAAATTCAGTAGAGGGGGTTTGTACTTAACATATTTTATTAGAAAAATTTATATATGGTGACATTTTTAATGTC
Source organism: uncultured Clostridia bacterium (assembly GCA_963542015.1). Lineage (GTDB taxonomy): Bacteria > Bacillota > Clostridia > Christensenellales > CAG-917 > CAUTUX01. Next base: position 7,456 of record CAUTUX010000009.1, read on the forward strand.
ATTACAAAGTTTTATATCAATTGGAATAACAAAAATGATTAAAGTATTTTTTCAAAACAAATAAAATTTAAATTTGTGCTAGACTCTGTGAAACAAAATAAATTTGAGAGATTTGTAAATAAGGCTATCATTATATTAAAAAGGAGAATAACTATGATGAATATTAATTTAGGCGATCTTACTCTAGATAACATATATGACTGGGAAGATGCATTGAAAGATATTTTATATGACTTTGACATAGAATCTGAAAAAGATATAAAGACGATCATTGAATCTGGATATAAGGGTCTATACGGAGGTCTAAACATAGAGGGAATTTTAAAAAAGAAAAACATCAGTGGCCGGAAATTCCTTGATAGTGTTTCAGGAGCTGAGCAAGTTATAAATTTAATGAGAATATCCCAGACAATAGAAGCATTTAAGAGACAGACGGTATTGTCTGTAAAAAAGGCAATAGATATTAGTATGAAAATCGGCAAGGAAATTAGGAATATGCTGATAACTGTAGGAAGTGAAATGCCTGAAAATATGGAGTACTTCACAAAACAAAAAAAGACATCAATAAATTATGATGTATTGGCAGATTTAAAAGAAAGAGCCGCCAGAGGGGAACTTGATTTGGATGAATAACAGGCATAGCCATTTTTCATTTACCATTCACAACAATCTGTGATATCCTTAATAACGATTTTGTACTCGGTTTAACAAATCCTCAATGTTCTACTTAGTTCAAAACAAAATAAAGTATCCACGGAGGTAAAAATGGATAAGGAAAGAAAACAAGAAATTTTAAAGCAGTTTGCAAGAAGCGAAGGAGATACAGGTTCTCCAGAAGTTCAGATAGCACTTTTGACAGAGAGAATTAATGAACTAACAGAACACTTAAAAGTTCATTTCAAGGATCACCATTCAAGAAGAGGTTTGTTGATGCTCGTTGGTAGAAGAAAGAATCTCTTAAATTACATCAAAGATTTAGATATAGAACGTTATCGTAAAGTAATCGCTGAATTAGGAATAAGAAAATAAAAAAGGTTTAACAGCCTTTTTTACTGTACAAAGACAGATATTTATAATCTTTGTGTATGTGTATAAAGTTAAGGAGAAATGATGGAAAGAAAGATTTTTAAAACAACAGTTGGTGGAAAAGAGATAATAGTTGAGACCGGTGCATATTGTATGCAGGCAAATGGTTCGTGCATTGTCCGTTGCGGAGATACAGCAGTAATGGTTAATGCAACAATGGCAGATGCTCCAAGAGAAGGAATGGATTATTTTCCATTAGGTGTTGATTTTGAAGAAAAAATGTATGCGATAGGGAAAATACCGGGCGGATTTAAAAAAAGAGAAGGCAGAGCCTCAGATAAGGCAATTTTGACATCAAGACTGATTGATAGACCTTTAAGACCACTTTTTCCAAAAGGTTTTTATAACGATGTAACGGTCATTGCAACTGTTCTTTCAGTGGATGTCGACTATCAACCGGAAGTTTTGGCAATGATAGGAAGTTCTGTCGCATTGTCTATTTCTGATATTCCATTCTATGGACCAACTGGATCTGTAGTCGTTGGATATGTTGACGGTAAATATATAATAAATCCAACAGCTGACGAGAGAGCAAAATCAAGGCTCACACTTAACCTTGCAGGCACAAAAGATGCAATTATGATGGTTGAGGCAGGAGCAAATATGCTTACCGAAAAAGAGATGTTAAATGCAATTCTTTTTGGACATGAAGAGATTAAAAAGATAGTTGCATTTATTGAAGATATACAAAAGCAGATAGGAAAAGAAAAAAGAAATATTGAGCTTGAAACAATTCCAACGGAAATTGATGATGCTGTACGCAAATTTGCAGACAAGAAAATGGATTTTGTTTTGGAAACTTTTGACAGAACAGAGAGAGAAAAGAGAGAAGATGCATTAAATGAAGAAGTATTGTTACATTTTGAAAATGAGTTTAATGATTATTCAAAGAAGATAAAGTTTATCCTTGATAGTTTATATTACATTAAGAAAGAAAAAGTAAGAGCGAAGATATTAAAAGGTGTAAGACCAGATGGAAGAAATCTTGAAGATATTCGAGACATATGGTGTGAAGTTGGTATGTTGCCAAGAGTACACGGAAGTGCAGTTTTCACAAGAGGCTTATCACAGGCAATGACAACAGCAACACTTGGAACTATTGCCGAGGTTCAGAAGTTAGAAGGGCTCGATGAAGAATCATATAAGAGATATATGCACCAATATAATATGCCAGGATATTCAACGGGAGAGGCAAAGCCGTTAAAGAGTCCAGGAAGAAGAGAAATAGGGCATGGTGCGTTGGCGGAAAGAGCTCTTGAACCGGTATTACCAAGTGAAGAAGATTTTCCATACGCAATAAGAACAGTGTCTGAAATATTGAGTTCAAATGGTTCCACATCTCAAGCATCAGTATGTGGAAGCACATTGGCACTCATGGATGCAGGGGTACCAATAAAGGCTCCAGTTGCTGGAATTGCAATGGGACTTATTAAAGATGAAAATAAGAATAAAGTCGCAATAATGAGCGATATACAGGGATTGGAAGATTTCTTAGGCGATATGGACTTCAAAGTCGCAGGTACTAAAGATGGCATCACAGCAATCCAGATGGATATTAAAATTAAAGGAATAGATGAAAAAATTCTTAAAAAAGCTTTAGAGCAGGCAAGGCAGGGAAGATTGCATATACTTTCAAAAATGTCTGAAGCTATAGCAGAACCAAGAAAACAACTAAGCAAATGGGCTCCAAAGATAGAAACAATGGAGATTAATGCGGACAAAATAAAGGATGTTATTGGAAGTGGTGGAAAGACAATCACAAAAATTATTGACGAAACAGGCGTAAAGATAGACATCAACGAACAAGGAACAGTATATATTGCAGGAATTGATGTGGATGCAATTAACAAAGCAAAAATGATGATAGAGTTGATTGTGAAGGATGCAAAACCTGGTGACATATATGAAGGTAAAGTAGTTAAGATTCTTGAAAATGAAAAAGGACAATTCGGAGCTAATGTTGAACTCGGACCTACCAAAGAAGGAATGATTCATATTTCAAAGTTATCTAAAGACAGAATTGAAAAGGTTACAGACATTGTAAATGTTGGAGATATAGTGCTTGTTAAAGTTCTTAATATTGATGAAAAATTTAGAATCAATCTTGCTCTAAAACAGGTAATAAAGAAAGCGTAATAATAGCAATATCAAATGAAAAGTTATAAATTCAATAACGGTTTAACTTTATTGCATTGGGAGAACAAGCATAGTAAGTCAGTTTCATTTGCAGTAACGGTAAATGTTGGGGTAGTGCACGAGGATGAAAGTGCTTTAGGAGTTTCACATTTTCTGGAACATACAACATTCAAGGGGACAAAGAATAGAACCCATTTTCAGATTGTTAAAGAATTTGACTCATTAGGTATTTCATATAATGCATATACTGATGTAGATGTAACCTCATATTATTTTAAGGCACTTGTGTCAAATTTAGACAAAGCTACTGAAATTTTATCTGATATATTTTTTAATTCAACATACCCTCAAGATGAGATAGAAAAAGAAAGAGCCGTTATATTAGAAGAATATTTTGACGCCTTTGACGATCCAGCATTTCTTTGTATGAAGAATCTTGATAGTGCAGTATATCCAAAAGTTCTTGGAAGAGATGTGATAGGCACGGAAGATACAATAAAAAAAATTCAAAGAGATGATATTATTAAACATAAGACAGCATTTTATACAGCAGATAATACAGTAATATCGATTGCTGGAGGAATATCATTTCAGGAAGCAAAAGCACTTGTTGAAAAGTATTTTCTTAAGTTTACAGACAACAAATCAAAGAAAAATAATTTGACCGAAAAATATATAGCTAGGCATGTTTTTCAAAATAAGGATGTACAGCAGGCACAAGTTAATATTGCATTTGAACTTGGGAATAAGCTTGATAGAAGAATAATGCTATATAACGCCATTATATCACTTATATTTTCTGGACAGATGTCATCAAGATTATTTCAAAATATTCGTGACAAGCTTGGATTGTGTTATTCTATTTATGGTGGCTCAGTTTATATTGTTAATAATTCGATGTATGTTATAAATTTTTCAACATCATATGACAAAGTATCTGATGCAACAAAAGCAGTACGAAGTGAGATTATAAAGTTTGTTAATAATGGTATTGATGAAAGTGAACTTATGATGGCAAAGGAACAGTATAAGAGCAAGATGGTATTTGCTGAAGAATCAAATCAAAGTAGAAGTTCTATAATGACAACTCAATATATTAGATTTGGGAATCTGCTTTCGGTTGATGAAAAAATTAAACAAGTCGATAGTGTGACAGTATCGGACATTAATAGCTATATAAAGAAAATGTTTGATTTTAATAAAGTATCAAGCAGTTTGTTGTGTAATGGAGAGGATATTAATTTAAGAGAAATAATGCTGGGAGAAAATGGATGATTAAAGAAGAATTAAACGAGTTGTTCCAACTTGATCTAAATGGTAAAGATAAGCTTGATATGATTTTTGAATTGCAAGAAAAATTTGATCAAGATGTAATAAAGAATAGACAGCTTGAAAATATACGACCAGAAGAATGGATACAAAAGCAGACGTTGGCAGTTATGAGTGAACTTGCAGAGCTATTAAATGAAGTAAATTTTAAGTGGTGGAAAAATCCGAAAGAAGTTAATACCATGAATGTTAAAGAAGAATTAATAGATATTCTTCATTTTTTTGTAGGTATGTGTAATCGCATTGGAATGAGTAGTGTAGAGCTGTTTAAAATATATATAGAAAAAAATAAAGAAAATTTTAAAAGGCAGTATGGACTTTCTGATAAGAAAGGCTACGAATTAGATAAAAAATAAAAAGAAGATAGTTGAGGTAAATCATAATGAGTCGGGTTGAAGTACTCGTAGCAACAATGCACCAAAAAGATTTTTCGTTATTTGAAAAAATGAACATACAAACAGATGTAATTTTTTGCAATCAAAGTGATGAAAATAAGATTGAAGAGACAGAAATTAATGGGTGTAGAGTGCGTATGATTTCAACAACAACGAGAGGCGTTTCAATTAACCGTAATTTGGGGATGCAGCTGAGCAATGCCGAATTTTGTCTCTTTGCAGATGATGACATTAGATATATTGACGGTTATGAAAAAATTATTTGCGATGCTTTTGATAAATATAAAATGCCAGTTATTGTTTTTAATTTTACAAGTTCTGGCAATAACACTATGTCTAATTATACAAAGAAGAACAGCATAACAAGAAGAACATTTGGTGGACCAAGAATAGCTTACAATAATAAAGATATAACAAAACAAGGAATTGGGTTTAGTAAGTTATTTGGGCCAGGAAGTATTTTTTCTTCAGGTGAAGACTCTATTTTTTGTAAGATATTGCAACGAAATAAAAATAAAATATATAGAGTTACGGATGTTATTGGAAATATTAATTATGGTCAGAGTAGTTGGTTTAATGGGTATACTGAAAAATACATGTATGACAAAGGTGCATATTGTAAGGCGGCATATCCAAGATTTTGGAGAATGCTTAAATATTATTATATTCTAAAGGAGCACAAGAATTACAAGGCATCATTGTTAAGAATAATACAGATTTTTAATATGGGTGCCAAAGGATACAACTCAAACTTATCATATGAAGAATTTAAAAGTTTAAAATTAGGAGGCAGAGAGAAATGCAAGCCTTAATGTTAGCAGCAGGAATGGGCAAAAGATTAAAAAAGTATACTAATGATAATACTAAATGCATGCTTGAAGTAGCTGGTAAAAAATTAATAGATCGAGCTATTGAATCTATCAAAAAAGCAAAAATTAAAAGATTTGTTTTAGTAATTGGGTATAAAGGTGACGAGCTTAGGAGATACATAGAAGACAAGTATGTTTCCAGTGATATTGAGTTCGTTTTTATTGAAAACCGAGATTACGCAACGACAAACAATATTTATTCATTATGGCTCGCTAGGAATGAAATGAGTAATGATGATACTATTTTACTTGAATCAGATTTAATATTTGAAGATAAAGTAATTTCAGATATGGTGAAAAATTCAGATAAAAATTTAGTAGCTGTTGCAAAGTATCAGGAATGGATGGATGGCACTGTTGTTTTATTAGATAAAGATAAAATAAAACAAATGTTATCAAAAAAAATGATGGTAAATGAATTAATTTCGCAATATTACAAGACTGTGAATATTTATAAATTTTCTAAAGAATTTTTTTCAAACATATATTTGCCATTTATGGAAGCATATCAAAAAGCAGTAGGAAAGAACTCATATTATGAGAGTGTTTTATCGTGTATTTTAAATATTGATAATGTGCAATTAAGTTCATTTGATATGAGTAGTACAGAATGGTACGAAATCGATGATGAACAAGACTTAGAGATTGCCGAGGCAAAGTTTTCTAAAGGTAAAGAAAAGTACGATAAAACGCTGTCCAAATGGGGTGGATATTGGCGATATAATCTAATAGATGCTGCGTTTCTTGTAAATCCATATTTTCCGACAAATTCAATGATTGATAAAATTAAAAGAAATTTTCAAGTTTTAATTTCTCAATATCCATCATGTCTGTCTGTACAAAATTTAAATGCAGCAAGGATATTTAATATAGAAAAAGAAAAAATTATTGTAGGCAATGGAGCTGCGGAGTTGATAAATAATCTAGGGCAAATTTTAGCCAACAAAAAGATAGCAGTTTCTATGCCAGTATTTAATGAATACATACGGTGCTTTAAAAATAGTGAGTTAGTATTTATTGATAATTCACAAGTTAATTATGAGTTTAATTATGATGAGTTTTATACGAATTTAGATAAAGTTGATTGCGTCATGATTGTTACGCCAGACAATCCTACAGGATTTCATATTCCTTATAATAAGTTGATTGAGATGATTGCCTCCGCAAAAGAAAAAAATGTACAGATAGTAGTGGATGAATCTTTTGCTGATTTTGCAGATCATGACAAAAAATATTCATTAATTTCAGATGAAATTTTAAATAAATATCCAAACTTGATTGTAATTAAATCTATATCAAAGTCATATGGTAATCCAGGGTTAAGATTGGGCATATTAGCAAGTTCAGATTTGGTAATGATTGAAAAGTTTAAGTCACTTATGGCGATATGGAATATAAATAGTTTTGCAGAATATTATTTACAGATACACAATTTGTATGCACAATTTTATACTGAATCTTGTCGTAGAATTGCAGAAGAACGGAATAGAATATCTAATATACTTGGAAAGTATAAAAATATTAAAGTTTTTGATTCGCAAGCAAATTATATTATGATCGAACTATTGGAGCACAGTTCGAAACAAGTGGCAATTAAAATGTTAGAAGATGATAAGATCCTTCTTAAAGATTTATCAGAGAAAAAAATATTTAAGAAACATAATTTTATGAGGATAGCTGTTAAGTCGGAAGAGGAGAATAATTTAATAGTTAAGTCTATCTTGAAACACACAAATAATTGTTTAGATTAAAGAATTTCAAAATGGAACTAGTTTATAAATATATTATACAAAAATTGGGAGATTTAGTTAGAATGTCAAACTCAAAAGAGCATAACATTACGATAGAAGAAATTGAAAAGGTATTAAAAAAGAAAAAATTTTCGTTATTTTTAATTAGATTATTTGATATAATGTTGAGTTTTTTAGGAATTATGTTTTTGTTGCCACTATTTGCAATAGTAGCAATAGTAGTTCGTTGCAGAGATGGTAAGCCAATTATTTTTAAGCAGGAACGAGTTGGTAAAAATGGAAAAATGTTTCAAATATTAAAATATAGAACTATGGTAGTAGAGCAAAAAATAGGTAGCTCACTCATAACGGCAGAACAAGATGATAGAATAACAAAAACGGGTAAAATATTAAGAAAATTAAAGATTGATGAATTGCCACAGTTGTTTAATGTTTTATGCGGTGATATGAGTTTTGTTGGACCAAGACCTGATGTAAAAAAGCATGTTGATTTATATACTGATTTAGATAAAATGGTACTTAAAATTAGACCAGGAATAACTGGATTAGCATCATTAAAATATTATAACGAAGGCGAAATACTGCAAAAAAGTTTAGACCCCGAGAAAGATTATATTGAAAAAATTATGCCAGATAAAAATATGATAAATTTACAGTATATAAAAAAAATTGGTTTATTTTATAATTTGGGGATAATTTTAAGAACAGTTTTTCATAGGAGAAAGAAAAAATGTTAATCACAGTAGGGATAATAACACTTAATGAATCAAAGGCAATTGATGGGTTATTAAATGATTTACTTGCACAGGATTATGACAAGAAACAAATTGAACTCATTTTTGCAGATGGTTTATCTCAAGATGATACAAAAGAAAAATTGCTAACATTTGCAACACAAAATAAAGAAAAATTTTTTGATATAAAAATATTCGATAATAATAAAATAATTCAAGCGGCGGGATGGAATGTCGTTATCACTAACTCTATGGGGGAAGCAATAATTAGGGTAGATGCTCATGCAAACATTCCACGAGATTTTGTAAGGATGAATGTTGAGGTGCTTAATTCGGGCGAAGATGTTTGTGGTGGAAGAATAATTAAAGTTGCAAGTACTAATGATTTAAATGCAAAGTTACTGCTGATGGCTGAGAATTCAATATTTGGAAGTAGTCCAGCGAAGTATAGAAGAAGTGACAAAAAAGAATATGTCAAAAGTGTCGCACAAGCTTGTTACAAAAAAGAGGTATTTGAAAAAGTAGGTTTATTTGATGAAGGGCTTTTAAGAAGCGAAGATACGGATATGCACTATAGGATAAGGAAAGCGGGATATAAAATACTAATGTCAGATATGATTCATTCAGAATATTATGCAAGAAATACATTAGAAAGAATGTGCAAACAGAAGTATTTAACAGGAAAATCTATAGGCATTGCATCTATCGTAAAGAATATTAAGATGTTTTCGTTGCATCACTTTGTCCCGTATTTGTTTTTATTATCACTAATTTTTACTGCAGTATTATTTGGAATTGGGTTAGGAATAAGTAAATATCAAGCGATGATTTATCCGTTTATAGTATTAATAGGGTTGTATGTATTGGTTTGTTTTATATTTGCAATTAAAAGTTCAATTGAGTATCGAGAGCCACTGGGTGTGTTGGTGTTACCATTTTTGTTTTTTCTGTTGCATTTCTCATATGCGATTGGGACATTTATTGGATTCATAGATTTTGCTGGAATGTTGAAATATAAAAAAAATAATATTAAAAATAAGAAACAATAGAACATCTATATTAATTTAGTCATTATATTTAGAATTTAAAAAATATTTAATATATAATTATGACATGAAATTTAACACTGCTATGAAAAATATGTACAAGATGAAGTCCATAGGATTTTTCACAATACTGGGATTATATTTCGTGTTAAGTTTTATTTCACAGTTAATTTATCAAATACAGGTATTATTTAATTTAAAATATTATTTATCAATCGGATATAAAATCTGTGTTATTCTACTGATCACCTTTTTATTGTTCAAGGAATTGTCAAATATAAACACTATGTTGAGAAATCATCAATTTATTTTAGTTTTGTCTTTTTTTTGCATAAATTTAATAGCATCATTAATATCATTTAAAAATTATAAGATAATTACGATAAAGGGAGTTTTAGATTCATGTGTACTAGTATATAATTTTGTGATTTTTTATGTACTAATGCAGACAAAACAATTCAACGAATCAAACATAAAGCTATTGTTCCAATTTTTTATTTTTAATATTTGTTTAGCTGCTTTTTATAATATAGTTGTAAATTTTAGTGATATAGCTAAAATATTCTTATCTAGCACCAAACCATATGCATACAATTTTTCGTCATTTTTTTCAAATAGAAATACATTTAGCATATATTTAAGTCTAGGTATTGTATTATATTTATTTGTTCTTTCATGGACACAAAATAGATCTATTAGGATTATAAAGTATGGTGCAATTATCTTTTTACTATTTAATTTAATAATTACACTTTCAAGAACTTCTATGATGGGATTATTAATTTGCATTCTAATTTATTTTATATTTACAAAAAAAATATCTCTGAAAAGGAAAATTACAATAGGTGCATTTGGGATATTTATAGTGTTACTTATTTTAACGACACCTCTTGGCGAATTTGTAAAGTCAAAAATGTTGCGTAAAGAAATTGGAAATACTGGAAGAACAGACATTTGGTTAGCTGCGATATTATTACCTAATGAATTCTATGAAATAATGTTTGGGTATGGGAATGGAGTTAACAATATGCTACTTGAGCTTAAAACAGGTCATTCGTCTTTTCATAATTCATTCTTAAAAATTTATACTAGCGGTGGAATTATATTGTTAGCTTTTTATATTATTTTTATTACTAAAGTAATAATTTCTAATATTCAAAATACAAAAAATAGAGAGATCAAGATTAAGATATTTGCTTTCCAAATAGGACATATTGTCATGAGTTTTTTTGAATCGGATGTTCTATTTTCAAGCACATCATCAATGCAATTAACGACATTATTGGTTATAAGTTTGCCAGTTATCTTACGGAATACAAATCAGTATGTGTCTAAAGATATATTGGAGAAAAGAGAATGGACAAAAATATTATTGTTTTAGTTGTTGATTCGTTGAGTTATGAATGTTTATGTGGAGTGTATAAGGAAGTGAAGGCTCCATTTTTAAATAAACTTGCATCCGAAAATTTCATTGCTACGAAAATGTATTCCGAAGCTCCATACACTGAGGCGGCAGTCGGTGGGTTGATGGCTGGTCAACATACATTAGATTATGGTGGTTACTTACGAGGATTTAATGATTCTCCAATAAATATTTTTGAAGTCTTTAAAAGAAATGGTTATAAAGTTTATAATTCGAGCAATACACCACATATGCACACAGATATATGGACAAGAGGAGTAGATGATAATTTTTATCATGGAACTCCAGATTCAAATGCTATAAAGAGTTATAGACTAGATTATTATGCTGATTTATATAAAAAAAATGAATTACATGATTATGATTATGCTTACATTGTTGATTTGCTGGATGGTTTTTTTAAAAATCAAATAGCAATGATTAATAAAATAAAAAACAATTCGGAAGAAACAGATTTAATTAATGATGCAGTCAAAGGATATGACTATGATGATCTAAATAACAAGTGGGTAAAAGAAAAGGAACTTTATCAATCTGATAAAAAAAACTATATAAATAAATTATTATCTGGTAATGGCTGTAATTTTTATTCTTTACCAATACTGAAGTTGAATAATAAAGTTAAAAACGAGACTTCAAAGGACATGTTTGTGAAAATATTTAAAAATATTTATTTGCAGATATATAAAACTCAAAAACGTTTAAATGAAAAAAACAACAAGTATAATTTTAGGATTATTAATGAGGCTATAAGGGACTTTTTAAAGAAACCTTCTAAGAAAATGTTTCGTAATTTGGAAAAAACCGTGTATTTAAATTTAGAAGCTAAACATAGATTTGAATTTAAAAAATGGTTTACAAGAGATTATGGATCGATAAAAGATGCACCAAGTTTTGTTTTACATTATAAGCATTTATTGGATTGGTTAGATAAAAATAAGGATTTAAAAACATTTGCATACTTGCATTTTGATGATTTTCATAATCCTAGCGTATTCTTTACATATGACAGTGAAGATGAAAATGTTTTGCGAAAGGAAGCAGATGATGTTTTAACATATTTGCAAAGTTTACCGAAAGATTATAAAGGAAATGTGGTAACAGATTTATCATTGTTGTATGTGGATAGGCAAATTGAAAAATTTTTTGCAGAACTTGAGAAAAGAGATTTACTAACGAACACATCAATTTTAATCACAGCAGACCATGGATATCCATATAATTTATTCCCAATAAGGGAAGATTATGGTAATGCAATGTATTTAGAAAATTATCATGTACCATGCATAATTGTAGATGAGGATCATAAAAAGCAGATATGTAATACATATCAGTCTACATATGATATTCCTGCGACATTATGTCATCTTGCAGATATAAAAAAACCTGTTGAATTTATTGGAAATTCTGTCTTAGAGGAACATTGTGGTAAAGACCATGTTATCTTTGAATATTTAGGCGGAGGGTGTCCAGATTTAACGAGAAGACCAATTCATTATGGTTGTTTTAACGATGATATGTTTATTAAAGTAGTTGTTAATATTGATGATGAAATAACGAATGAAAAAATAGTAAAAATCTATGATCTAAAAAGAGACCCATTGGAGTATAAAAATTTAGTCCATAGGCTTGATAAAAATGATGACCGTGTTCAGTTTTTATTATCAAAATTAAAAGAGAGACACAGGGAAATTATAAAATAAATGGCAGAGCGGACAAAACAAGCTAATATTAGAAAAACTATGGTTTTAGTAACTATAGTTGCAATTATTGCTAAATTTATTGGTTTTTTAAGGGAATTTGCTTTATCTAGAGCCTATGCACCTAGTGATCCTATTAGTGATGGTTATGTTATTGCAGCAAGGATTCCTATAACGATATTTGCATTTGTAGCAACAGCAATTAGTTCGACATATATTGTTATATATACGAGACTTGCAGATTCTGATAAAAATAGAGCAAAAGCATTTTCTGATAGCATTTTGACAGTTTTTTTAATCATAGCAAGTGTTATTACTCTTATTTTAGTTACATTAGCGAAATATGTGGTATATGCATTTGCTCCAAGATCAGAAGAAGAAGTCAAACGAATTGCAACATTAATATTAAGAATTGCGGCACCATCATTAATTTTTATGGTGTGTATATCGACATTTACGAGTTTTTTAGAATATAAAAACAAATTTATTATTACAAATTTCATTAGTTTACCAGGCAATATTGTTTTAATTGCATGCATGTTTTTAAGTGTAAAAGTAGGTGAATGGCTTTTAGGATTTGGTATTCTTAGTGCTTATTGTGTTGAGATGATATTTTTAATACCGTCATTGCACAAAAGTAAATTTAAATACAGGGTACGGATAACTAAAAAGAATACAGATTTACGTGAAGCATTAATCATTTCATTGCCCATTTTATTATCTGCGGGTACAGGAAAAATTAATACCATTGTAGATCAGCAATTTTCATCTTTCTTATACAGTACTGGGGCAATTAGCTTATTAAATTATGGACATGTCGTAAGCGTTGGTATACTGCAAATACTAGTGACAGGATTCATATCAGTTTTCTTTGCAAATATAACAAAGTTAATAGCAGCGAATAAACATAATGAAGTTAAAAATTCAGTTTCTGAAGCTGTAGGAATTATTAATTTTTTTATTATTCCTGCATTTCTAGGACTTGTACTATATTCAGAACCAATTGCGAGATTAGTGTTTAGCTCTGGTAATAATCCCAAAGTATCTTTAAAGGATTCAGTCATAATTGGACAAATTCTCTTTGCATATGGATTGGGATTTTATTTTCAAGCACTGTATGATCTAGAAATAAGAATACTATATGGATTTAAGCATATGATTATACCAGCTATCGTTTCTATAATTACTGTAGTAATGAATGTTTTTTTTAATTATTTTTTTAATAAATTATTTGGAATTATGGGGATAGCTTTTTCCAGTACTGTTTGTTTAATGATAGCTGTGATAATATTTCAAATAATTATTTGGGGAAAAAGAGGAATAGGGATATATACCAAAACAAACATTAAAGATATGATAAAGGTAATTTTTGCATCTCTTGCTATGTCTTTATGGATTTTATTATCAAAACTTACATTATTAGATATGTCAATAAATTATATTTTAGCACTAATTATAGGTATTGTAGTATCAATAATTATATATTTTGTCGCAGCACGTTTTCTTGGAATAAAAGAAGTTGATTATATGATTAAATTTGTAGTGAATAAATTTAAAAAGAAAGATAGCGACAAGGGAAAGGGAGATAGTCGATGACAACGGAACAAGCAGTATTATTTGAAATTTTGAAAGAAATCAAAGTAATTTGCGAAAAACATAATTTAAAATATTTCTTAGCATATGGAACGCTACTTGGCGCTGTCCGTCATAAAGGATTTATTCCTTGGGATGATGATGTTGACATAGTGATGTATAGAGATGAGTATGAAAAATTTTTAAAAATTGCTAAAAGTGAACTGCCAACGTATTTAAAATTAAGGGAACCAGGTGAGGATAACTATCCATTTTATTTTGCAAAAATCGATGATGTAAGAACCACTAAAATTGAAGAATCATTAACAAAATGTCAGTACAAATCTGGATGCTGGGTTGATATTTTTCCAATAGATGGAAGACCTAAAAATAAAATAAAGAGAAAACTATATGATTTAAAATTCATTTTAAAATGGTTTAACTGTTGCGTTAAAACCAGAAATCTAGATCAAAATAGTGATGCATCAATTATTAAAAGATGCTTATATCAGAACTGCAAAGCATGGAACATAAATAAATTAATAATTAAGTTTATAAATTATGAGAAAAAATATCCAGTAGAGACTTCAGATTATGTATCGTTAGATGAGGTTAGACATACAAGATCAATAGAAAAGAAATATTATGAAGAAAGAGCCGAATATGACTTTGAGGGAGAAAAGTTTACTTCAATTAAAGATTATGATGGATATTTGAGGTTAATTTATAATGATTATATGAAATTGCCTAGCGAAGAAGAAAGACAAGTGCATACTGTTAAATATCTCGATTTAAATAATGGGTATGAAGATTACGAATTTTGATGATGTGGAAAAAACACAAATTTTAGTTATATTAATCGTTATATGATGTGATAATTGCTTAATTAGTATGTAACAATAATATCATATGAGGGTAAATGATATGGAAAAACTTTTAGAGTATAAAAAAGATGATTTAAACAAATTACATAAAGTACAAATAGAAATTTTAGAGGAGATTATCAGAGTATGTGATAAATTTTCGATAAAATGGTTCGCTGCGTATGGGACATTAATAGGTGCAATTAGACACAGTGGTTATATTCCTTGGGATGATGACATTGATATAGGTATGCCAAGAGAAGATTACGACAAGTTTTTAAGAGTGGCACCTGTGGAGTTAAATAATGGGTTTACTTTATCCCATTATACAGTTGATAAAATGGTTCCACATTATTTTGCAAAAGTTAGAAAAGATAATACTTTATTTGTAGAAGAATCAAGTAAAAAAATTAAAATGCATCATGGAATTTTTGTTGATATTTTCCCTTATGATAAAGTATTAGGCGAAGGTAAAAAAGCGAAGAAGCATGTGAGTAGAATTTTCTATTTGAACAAATTGTTTATTAATAAGTCGACAACGATACCATCTGATAGAAGTAATAAATTATTGTATTTAGTTAAAAAAAGTTTAAAAATTGGTTTAAGAGTACTCACATGTGGTTTTAGTAAAAAATATTATTATGAGAAACTTGATAAATTGGCACAAAAATATAAAGATGCAGATACAGATTATTTAGTATCGTCTGGGTGTGATAAAGTCATAATAAAATATAGTGATATTTTTCCAACGGTAAAGAAAAAATTTGAAAATATTGAAGTTAAAGTACCAAGAAATTACGAGAAAATATTAAATGAATATTTTAATAACTATATGGA
This sequence comes from uncultured Clostridia bacterium, assembly GCA_963542015.1. Classification (GTDB taxonomy): domain Bacteria; phylum Bacillota; class Clostridia; order Christensenellales; family CAG-917; genus CAUTUX01. The sequence continues at coordinate 23,197 of CAUTUX010000009.1, forward strand.
ACTTCCGCCACAGGAAGAAAGAATTAATCACGCACCCCAAAAACTAAAGTTTGAAAATAAATAAAACAATATAAAAAAGTAAAAGGAGTTGATTTTGTGGATATAGTTGAACTTGTTAAATGCTATGAAAAAAACTATAACGACACTTTTAAAAGTTTAAAAAAGCCGAAAAAGAGCATCAAAGAAAGAACTAGAAAGAAAAAAACAATTGAAGATATTTTACCAATATTTTTTATCATCTTTGGGATATTAACGTTTTTTGTATTTGAAATTATACTTTTACTCAATTTCTTAGAGATAGTTGAAATAAAAAAAATGATTATTATAGAGGCAGTTTTAGCAGTAGTTTTAACAATCTTTCTAGTGATTAGTATGAGGATAATATCCAAACGAGATTCAAAAAAATTATTAGAAAACCAAAAACTTATTACGAAATATGATCTTGCGAAGATGAGATGTTTAAATACCATTCTAGAAAAAAATGGAATTTTATACAAAAATTATGAAAATACAAATAGTTTAATTAGTGAGATTAATCGTATAATCAATGAAAAAGAATCTACTATGATAATCATTAAATTTATTTTTCAACTAATTTTGGGGATTTCATCTGTGTTAACGAGTATATTTTTAGGGTTTTTACTAAACAAATATTTTGCACTTCTACGATTAGCCAAGGTATTGTTATTACTAAGTATAAGTGTGTCCTTAATGGTAGGTTTTCTGTTTACAATAATTTTAGTTTTAGTAAAAGGTTTTATTACAAGTAGAACTAAGAAATATTATGACATTATTTCTCTATTAAGACTTTCTCAAATGCTTGATCTTAATATGATACATTATATTAGTGAGATAGATGGTAGTGAATTTGAAGTTAGCCAAAATGTGGATAAAAATGCAGTAACCGATATGGTGGGTGTACAAAGTAGAATGCTGGGAATAAACGGCAAAAACACTCAACAGTTTAAAAAACATAAACTAGGAGAAAGGATGATTAAAGTAGGAATAGTAGGGTATGGTAATTTAGGCAAGGCATGTGAAGAAATAGCAGATAATGATAATAGATTTGAACTCGTGGGAATATACACAAGACGGGATCCGAGAAATATGATTTCAGAGTTTGGGAGTAAGTTTTATTCTCAATCAGATTTGAAAAAATTTAAAGATAAAATTGATGTCTTATTATTGTGTGTCGGTTCAGCAAATGATTTAAGAAGTTTGGCTTCTGAGTTGGGAAAGGATTTTTGTACGGTTGATAGTTTTGATAATCATGCTGAGATGAGAGAGCATTATACAACTATGAATATAGTTGCGACTCAAAATAGCAAAGTTGCACTTGTCGGTATTGGATGGGACCCAGGTATTTTTTCATTGATGAGGGGACTGTTTGATGGAGTGACTCCGAAAGATATAGTACATACATTTTGGGGTAAAGGAGTTTCTCAAGGACACAGTGAAGCAATAAGAAAAATTAGTGGTGTGAAATATGCAATTCAATATACAGTTCCGAAGGAAGATATTGTAGAAGAACTTAAAAAGGGAAAGAGAGTTGATTTAGACAGTAAACAAAAACATATAAGAGAGTGTTATGTTGTTTGCGATAAGAATGATGAGAAAAGGATCGAAGATGAAATCAAAAGCATACCCAATTATTTTGTTGGGTACGAAACAAAAGTTCACTTTATCAGCGAAAAAGAATTTTTAAATAAACATCAAGAAATGCCACATGGAGGGCTAGTTATTAAGAATGCAGAAGTTTGTGGAAAAAAAGAACAGATGGAATTTTCTTTAAAATTAGAAAGCAATCCTAAGTATACAGCAAGTGTTTTAATGAGTTATGCGATAGCAAACTATCAGTTTCAAAAAATTCATCATTATGGAGCTAAAACGATACTTGATGTGCCAATATCATTTTTATTGGGTGAAGAAAGTATTTCGTATGTGTAGATCAAAATGAAGTATTTAATATTTGATATGGATGGAACATTAATTGATTCTGGAGAAGGAGTCTTAGAAAGCCTAGCAACTGCAATAGAGTCATACATTATTTCTTATGATAAAAAAAGGTTGCCAGAAATGATAGGACCTCCATTTGGGGTTGGTTTAAAAAATATTTTTAATATTGATGTAGATAAATATCCTGGTATCATAGCTAGATATAGAGATACATATAGAGCGACGGGCTGGAATAAATATAAAGTTTATGATGGCATTATTGATGTGATTAAAGAATTAAAGAAAAGAGGATATAAGATTATATTGGGCACATCAAAACCAATTGAATTTGCAGAGAAAATTCTGAAACAAATGGATTGTTTAAAATATTTTGACTTTATTGGTGCAGCAGCTAGTGATACAGAAAGGGCGACAAAAGAAGAAGTAATTGCATGGGTTATAGATGAGTGCGGAATAAGCAAGGAAAAAGACCAGGCAATAATGATTGGTGATAGAATGTATGATATATTAGGAGCTCGTGCAGTAGGTATTGATACAATTGGAGTGTTGTGGGGGTATGGTAGTAAAGAAGAGTTACAAAAATATGGAGCCAAATATATAATAAAAATGCCAAAAGAGCTTCTTGAATTTTTCCCAAGTTTACACCCAAACAGTGTAGATGATATAATTTAAATTCGAGGTTAGTATGTCAAAAGAGATAGGTCAATTAAATTCGAAAGAGCTATTTACAATACCGAATTTAATAACGTATTTCAGAATATTATGTGTTCCGATTTTCATAGTATTTATGGCATTAGCTGGAGTTAAGAACAAACCATTGTTTCTTTATTTAGGCTTAGGAACATTTGTTATTGCAGCGGGAAGCGACTTAATAGATGGATATATTGCAAGAAAATTTAAAATGCAGTCTGGAATTGGCATGGCAATAGATCCTTTAGCAGATAAGTTGATGCAAGTGGCTATTTTGCTTTGTTTATGTCTTTGTACAGGACTGACAAAATATGGAGGAAATCACAAAGATATTATTGACAACCCATACTTTGTTCATTGGGGTTTTGTGATTGCGATTTTTGTAAAAGAATTTGTTATGTTTTGTGTTTCACTTGCAGTATTAAAAGCAGGTATTGAAGTAAAGGCGAATTGGTTGGGGAAAGTTGCATCATTGACATTATGTGTTGGTATTATTGTGGCGTTTTTCCACGATAAAGTATTTTTAGCAGATTGGGGAATAATTGGATGGGGAACTGTCCTTACATATCTGTCGGGATTTAATTATGCGATACAAATATCTAAGCAGGCAAAAAAATTAAAAAGTGGAGAAATAGAAAAAGTTACATCTGAAAGTGTACGAGAAAAAGATATAAAAATAAACGAGAACAAATAGCGATAATGGAAAAAAAATACAATCCATCTTTTGAGGGTGGAATATATCAAAAATGGCTTGATAATAAATGTTTTACACCAAAGGTGGATGAAAATAAGGAACCTTTTACTACAGTCATGCCACCGCCAAACATAACAGGACAACTGCATATGGGGCATGCTCTTGATCAGACAATTCAAGACATATTAATAAGATTTAAACGTATGCAAGGTTATTCCACATTATATTTACCTGGGACTGACCATGCGTCTATTGCAACAGAAGTTAAAATAATAGAACAACTAAATAAAGAAGGAATAAAAAAAGAGGATCTTGGCAGAGAAGGTTTTTTAAAGAAAGCTTGGGAATGGAAAGAAAAATATGCTGGGAGAATTAAAGAACAAATTAAAAGGCTTGGTAGCTCTTGTGATTGGACTAGAGAAGCATTTACTATGGATGAGAATTTGTCCAATGCTGTTAAAGATACATTTGTGCGATATTACAAAAAGGGACTTATATATCGTGGAGAAAGAATAACAAATTGGTGCCCATGTTGTAAAACGGCATTATCTGATGCAGAAGTTGAATATAAGGAAGAGCAGTCAAATCTTTGGCATTACAAATATTACTTTGAAAATTCTGACGAGTATTTGGTTATAGCGACAACAAGACCAGAAACAATGCTGGGAGATACTGCAGTTGCAGTTAACCCAAAAGATTCCAGAATGACAGCATATATTGGAAGAAAACTCAAGTTACCTTTAACAGATAGGGTAATTCCAGTTATAGCAGACAAGTATGTTGAAATGGAATTTGGTACTGGTGCTGTTAAGATAACCCCAGCACATGATCCTAATGACTTTGAGATAGGAAAGAGACATGATCTACCAATTATCAGAGTTATAGATGAAAACGGCAACATGAATGCGAATGCTGGTAAATATCAAGGATTATCTAGAGAAGAGTGTAGAAAGCAAGTAGTTGCGGATTTAGAAGAACAAGGATATATGGTTAAAATAGAGCCATACGCACACAATGTTGGGCACTGTTATAGGTGTCATACTATTATTGAATCTCTTATATCAAAACAGTGGTACGTAAAGATGAAAGACTTGGCAGAACCAGCAATAAGAGAAGTTAAAAATAAAAAAATTGAATTTACACCATCTAGATTTAGTAAAGTATATTACAACTGGATGGAGAATATAAAAGACTGGTGTATATCTAGGCAATTGTGGTGGGGACATAGAATCCCAGCATACTATTGTAAGGATTGTGGACATGTGCATGTTTCTAAGAATGAAGTTGTAAAATGTGTAAAATGTGCATCTGAGAATATTGTACAAGACGAAGATGTTTTAGATACATGGTTCTCATCAGCTCTATGGCCATTTAGTACACTTGGATATCCTAAAAAAACGAAAGATTTAAAGTACTTTTACCCTACAAATGTTCTTGTAACGGGATATGACATAATTTTCTTTTGGGTAGCGAGGATGATATTTAGTGGAATTGAATTAATGGAAGAAGTTCCATTCAGCGATGTCCTTATACACGGTCTTGTTCGTGATGAACAAGGCAGAAAAATGTCCAAGTCTCTTAACAATGGTATTGACCCTATAGAAATCATAGACGAATATGGTGCCGATGCATTAAGATTTTCACTTTCAAGTGGAGTTGCTGCTGGAAGTGATATGAGATTTTCAAAAACCAGAATAGAATCAGCTAGAAACTTCGCAAACAAGCTTTGGAATGCCTCTAGATTTGTCTTAATGAATTGTGACATAGAAAACATTGAAGAGTTTCCTAAACGCCTAAATATTGTTGATAAGTGGATATTATCGAAAATGAATATTCTCATTAAAGATATGACCATAGCTCTCAACAAATTTGATATAGGTTTCGCATCTGGGAGAATTTATGATTTTGTATGGTCTGAATTTTGTGATTGGTATATAGAAATATCAAAACCTTTACTCAATTCAAATGATAACAAACAAAAACTACATGCAGTTAGTATGCTAAAGTATGTTCTTGTAAATGTTCTAAAACTTTTACATCCATTTATGCCATTTATAACTGAAGAAATTTATTCAATGATATATCCAGATAGAATTCTTATGACAGGAAGCTGGTCAGAGTATCAGAGAAGATTTTCATATAAAAATGAGATGAACCTTATAGATTCTATGAAGGAGTTAATTGTTTCTATAAGGAATGTTAGAAATACAATGGGAGTGGCTCCTAATAAAAAAATTGAAGGTTATATTTTAAATAGTAGAAAAAAAGAAGCCGATGTGATTATACCATTCCTTGATAAATTAGCTGGTGTTGAAAAAGTAACATTTGTAGATTCAGTTTCAGAAATTAAACAAGAATATAATATTGCAATTTCAAACGCACTTGAGATTTACATTCCTATTGATAACTTAATAGATAGAGAAAAAGAACTTGCTAAACTTGAAAAGGAGTATCTGAGCGTGGAAAATGATGTAAAGAGATTGGAGGTTCTTCTTTCTAATAAAAATTTCACAAGTAGAGCTCCATTACATCTCATACAACAAGAACAAGGAAAGTTAAGTGCTCAAAAAGAAAAATTGATTAAACTTCGTGAAAAAATGGAACTTCTGAAGAAATAAGGAGCGATTATGGAATTCAAACAAAGTGCATCAATTCTATTTTCAAATACTGGGACAATATTGAAAATATTTAGCTGGTATCTTATTTCATTGGTGATAACAGTGGCTATAGGAATTGGAATAGGATTCCCATTAAAAAACTATGTATACAACCAAGTCCATGTTGAAAAGGATGCAACTATCGTAAAGCAGATAACTGATATAGGTAAAAAATTTGTAGAGGGTGAATCAAATGTAAAAAAGATTGCCAGGGAAAATATTGGTAATGTAAAAAAGATAGCTAAGGATATATCAAAAAGCCCAAGGGCTACCACTGCAATAATATTTTCTGTTTTATTTATCTATATGATTTATACTTTTTTGACAGGAATGTCATTTTTCCCAATTTCCGAAATGTCGGACAAACTGATGTCTTCGAATTTAAAATCTGGATTTTATGGTACATTAATTTCAAACTTTGGAAGAAGCGTAAAATATTCGGCAGCGAAGATGCTTATTTCATTGCCACTTGATTTTTTAATATTTCTTGTGATGGGATCTTTATTTGCAGGGCTGTATAAGGGAATTAAACTTTTTGCATTTCCATTAATATCAATATTGTGGCTTATTGTGGCTACAGTACGTGGACTATTGTTTGCTGGATGGTTGCCAAGGTGGATACATCATCCTGATGAACCTGTATTTATCGCTTTTGCAAGAGGATTAAATTATGCTAATAGGAATTATAAACATCTATTTAGAGCATATTTAACAGCATTTGTAATTATATATTTGATATCCACTGGTGCTGGATTGGCATCATTTGGTATAGCTACACTCATCCTACCTGGTTTATATTACTTTTTATTTAGACTCATAGATTTGGTTGGATATTATAAACAGAAAGGAATGAGTTTTTATACTGATGCAAATCATGTTGTTAATACTGTTGATTATGGATATAGAATGCAAAAAGTAGACAGAAAGGATATGCAACATATAGGTGAAGAAGAAATTAAGGAATATAAAAAATTAAAAATAACAGAGCAGACGGAAGAAAATGAAGAAAGAAACAATAAATGAAAAAATTAGATGGCGATTAAGAATTTCTGAAGAAATTGGATATAGTATAGTTGTATTTTTATGCGTTGCATCAATGATTATTAATATTTTAACAATGGCAAACAAAATACCTTTAGGTGTTCACATTGCCTTTCCTATTATTGCATTCATACTCAGCTTAGTGATTCTAATTTTAGTTCTGTGTATTTTATTAAATAACAAATATATATTTGGATCAGAACATTTTATACAAATTGCAGGTATAGTTACATATAAAGTTGAGTATAAAGACATTATTGCAATATGTGAACAAGTTGATAAAAAAGAACTATACATTAAATACATGCAGAAGAACGGTATAGAAAATAGTGTTCGTCTTTTTATAGATGAAAAGCAGTTTAAAAATGCTACAACATTATTTATAAAGCATTGTAACGAACTTGAAGTTCAGGAAGTACACAGTTTAGATAAAAATGAATTTTAGAGAGTTCGACGAAGAAGCAATTAAATTAATAAAAGAATATACAGCGGGAAATGGATATAAAGGAAGTGACTATTCTTATTACGCATTTTTAAGCTGGTTTGATAACCTTGAATATGCACATCAAGATAGTATTTTATTTTTAAGAATATTTCATAACGGTTTACTCAAGTATTTCATACCCATAACCAAGAAAAATATTTCGGTGAAGGATTTAGTGAAAATGCTTCCACCTAAAAGTGTGCTTACATTTGTAACTGAAGAGATCGTTGAAAAACTAAAAGATTCATATGCGATATATACCAATAGAGATTGGTCTGAATATATTTACGATACTCAAGCATTTATAAATCTTGTTGGGAAAAAATATTCTTCCAAGCGTAACTTTATAAAAAGATTCAAAACTTCATACAATTATACAATTGAACATATACAGAAAAGTGATTTTGATGACATATGGAATTTAGAGAATAGTTGGATGAATGAACAAGAATTAAGTGATGAAGATAGTGTGTTTGTTGATAAGGAAAAAAAACTGTTGCAAAAATGGCTTGACGCAGTTTTGATTGGCGATCTTGTTGGAGATGTTGTCAGAGTTGATGGGAAACTTGTTGGATGCTCTATTGCTGAAATAATGTCAAACGGCAATGCAGTTGTGATGTATGAAAAGGCAGATACGAGTTGGATAGGAGCATATCCATTTTTAGCTAATGAGTTTGCAACGAGAAATTTAGCGGGATGTAAGTATATAAATAGGCAAGATGATTTGGGATTAGAAGGGTTACGTAAATCCAAATTAAGTTATAATCCTATTGAAATACTTGATAAATATATTTTAATTCCAGAAAGTATAGAAATCACAGACAAAATGCTTGAAGAATATATAAAGCCGTGTGATCCAGATATACAAATTGATAGAAATGAATATGTGTTAAGGCAACTCACATCCGATGAGTACAATGAAGCAATGGCATTTTTAAAGTGTGGCATATCAAATTTAAAAGACAAAAAATGGTTTTTAAACTATAGAGACGAAGAGTTGCAGTCGGCATTATCAAATGGATATTTTCTTGGCTATTTTGCAAAGGGGCATCTTGTTTCTACAGGTGCAATTGATTTTGATACAACATATGGAGACTTATTAAGAAATATATGCCATGATAAAAGTGATTCAACATACTATGAAGTATCTGGAATTATGACATGTATATTTCATAGACATAAAGGATTAAGTCATGCGTTAATTGAGCAGTTGCTAAAATATGCGACAGCAAATCTGAAAGGCAGTACATTATGTGCCGTTATTCAATATGACAACATACCGTCATTAAACAATTTTAAAAAGTTTGGTTTCATAGAAAGTGGAGAAAAACAATATAAAGAGTACAACTTTAAGTATTTAACAAAATATATACCTAATAACTAAATATACCCATATAGCATTCAATTTAGCAGGGTTTTTGAAATAAAAATAATGAACAAGCAATCTTATTTCAGAAAAACTTGATTATTTGAAATAAGAAGAATATAATTCTATTAGTATTTCAAAAATGGTGAAAATTTGAACACAAATAAGGAAAGAGCAGGATTTTTTAGAAAACAGTTATCTGGAGAGATGGCTTATTATGCTTTTATACCATCCCCGTTGCCACCAGAACCAAGCATACAATTAGATAATGAAAATGTAGAGTTGTTAATAAAGGCTCATAAGGTTTTGGCAATTCTTGATGATAGGGCGACAAATATTCCAGACATGGATCTATTTATATCAATGTATGTTCGCAAGGAAGCACTTTTATCATCTCAAATTGAAGGGACTCAAGCAACATTGGAAGATATTTTTAATCCAGGGATTTTAAAGAACATAAATGTCGATATTGATGAAGTTGTTAATTATATAAAAGCAACAAAATATGCGATTGAGAGAATAAAGACATTGCCATTATGTAACAGGCTACTTAAAGAAATACATAAGATACTCTTATCAGGAACAAGAGGAAAAGATAAGCATCCTGGGGAATTTAGAAAAAGCCAAAACTGGATAGGTGGAGTCGGATCGGGAATTAAAACAGCCAATTACATTCCACCAGATGTTGATAGTATGAACGAAACCATGTCAGACCTTGAAAAGTATATTAATGGAGATGATAGATTAGATCCTTTAATTAGGATTGCCTTAATTCATTATCAGTTTGAGTCAATTCATCCATTTCTAGATGGTAACGGGCGAATTGGTAGGCTGTTAATAATTTTATATCTTTTAGAAAAAAAAGTTATAAAAACACCATCCATATATTTGTCACTATATCTAAAGCAGAACCGAATTGAATATTATGATAGGATGTCTGCGGTTAGAGATACGGGAAACTACGAGCAGTGGATTAAGTTTTTTTTGGAAGGTGTTTATCTTAGTGGAAAGTCTGCAATAGAAACAGCAGATAAATTAATTTGTTTAAGAAAAGATAATTTGGAGAAGATCAAAAATGGAAATTACACAAAAAGAACAACTGATACGATGTTGAAAGTATTTCATTATATAGAATCACATCCAATCATTGATATAGGAAAAACTGCTGAATATTTATCAATGGCATACAATAGTATTGCTACATGCATAGATAAGTTAGAGCATCTTGGAATTTTGTGTTCTGTAAAGGAACAGTCAAGAAATAAGACATATAGTTATAAGCGATATCTTGATATATTAAGTGATGGAACAGAATTGGACTTGTAAGGTGATAAAAATTTATCAATGTAAAATAGAAAAATAATTGAGGCATTGCTATATTTTAACAAAAGTTCATTGAAGTTTAATTAGTTAAAGTTTTAACAAAATACCATTAATATATTGTAAAAATATTAAATCTATTACTGATAATTAAAATTTACATAAACAATTTTATTACAAATTATCGGATTAGAAGTACTATTTTCATTAAAACAGTTAAAAATCAATCGAAAATGCATTTTAAGTTTAAAATTGACTAAAAAATCTATTTATTATATATTTCTTAAATGTTGTACGAGAATACAGCAAATTAATCATTTGGTAGGTGAAATATGAAAAAGACTATCACTAAAATTTTGGCGGCGACAGCTTCCGTTATTTCTTTTATCTTAATTTTGATATTAGTAATATTGGCATTTAAAGGATTGAAGCCAGAAGAAATTCAAAAAGGACTTGGGAAAGGTCTTATAATAGCCCTTTCAATTACATTTTTAGCATTAACAGTTATTTTCCTTGCGTTATTGTTCTCTAATGATGATGTAATAAAAGAAATAGTTATAAAGAGTGAACATAAAGGTTCAGTCTACGCAACAATGGCCGTTATCAAAAAGACAGTTAAGAAAGCTACTTTTGAGATGGTGGGAATTAAATGTGGTAGAGTGGCTGTATTCAGAACTGAATTTGGAGTTAGATTGATGGTTAATGTTAAAGTAACCGATGAGGATGCAGAAATTGCTTCAGCAAGAGTAAGAATTGCACTTGAAGATGAATTTAAAGGTAGCCTTGGATATACATTTAATTCTATTGAAGTTAAAATCACAAGTTTAAAATCAAAGTTCATGCTTGATAAAGAAGATGTAGACAAAAAGGTAAATGCTGAAATGAAGGAACAGAGAAAGCAGGCAATAGAGACAGCGGCAAGAGAAAGAAGTGTAGAGAAAAAAGCTGCTGAAATGAACAAAATGGATGAACAAAAAAGAGAAGAAGCCAAGGCTGATGCAGTTGCATTAAATGATAATGTAGTTGAAACAAAGGTAGAAGAAGTTAAAGTTACTGAAGAAAATATATAATAATTAAATTGTATGTAAAGGAGTGCTTAAAATGGAAATAGGGCAGAATTACATAACAAGAGACGGCTTTGAGAAACTACAAAGCCGTTTGCATTTGTTGAAGACTGTTAAAAGACAGGAAGTTATTGAACATATCAAGATTGCAAGAGATTTTGGAGATTTATCTGAAAACGCTGAATATGATGCAGCCAAAGAAGAACAAGCGAAAGTAGAGGGCGAAATAAAGGAACTTGAGCATCACATTGAAAATGCAGAAGTAAAGCGTGCCATTAAAAATGGAAAAGTTGGATTTGCTAGTAAGGTTACAGTGCAAGTTGAAGACGACTTTGGCACGGATGAGTGTGACTATCAGATTGTAGGAAAATACGAAGCTGATTTAAAGGAAAATAAGATCAGTTACGAATCAGCATTATCACAGGCATTGATAGATAAAGAATGCGGTGATGAAATAGATGTTAAGCTAGATAATGGTTCAGTAGTTAAGTATAAGATTATAGCGATTAAATAAAATGGAAGAATTGAAGAACACACAAATAAAAGAACAAGATATCAATGAAGTAAGGAAGGTTAGAGAAGAAAAACTTGCTAACTTGAAAACGAGTGGCAACAATCCTTTTGAAGTTACTACATATAAAAGAACAGCAAATGCGAGTGAAATAATAAATAATTATGCGAAGTATGCTGATAAAAATGTTAGCATTGCAGGTAGACTTGTTTCAAAAAGAATAATGGGCAAAGCTAGCTTTGGACATATCTTAGATAATGGAATTAAGATTCAAGGATATTTTAGTAGGGATTCAATTGGTGAAGAAGGATATTCAGCATTTAAAAAGATGGATATCGGAGACATTGTCGGAATTGAAGGTAAAGTTTTTAAAACTCAGACTATGGAAATTTCTATTCATGTTGATAAGGTTGTTTTGCTTTCAAAGTCATTACTTCCATTGCCAGAAAAATATCACGGTTTAAAAGATCCTGAATTAAGATATAGACAGAGATATGTTGATCTGATTGTAAATGAAGAAGTTAGAAATACATTTATTAAGAGAACAAAGATCATTTCAGCAATGCGTGAATTTTTAAATAAAAAGGGATTTTTAGAAGTAGAAACACCAGTTTTAAATACATTGGCTGGTGGAGCTAATGCGAGACCTTTCATAACGCATCACAACACTCTTGATATTGATATGTATCTTAGAATCGCTACAGAGCTATATTTAAAGCGTTTAATAGTTGGTGGATTTGATAGGGTATATGAAATTGGAAGAATATTTAGGAACGAAGGAATGGATCCTAAACATAATCCAGAGTTCACAACAATTGAATTATATCAAGCATATGCAGATTATCATGACATGATGGATATTACAGAAGATTTAATTAAATATTGTGCTGAACAGGCGTGTGGAACCCTTAAATTAATATACCAAGGCGAAGAATTAAATCTTGATGGTAAATGGAAACATTTAACCATGCAAGACGCAGTTAAAGAATATACTGGTATTGATTTCAATAAGCCAATGAAGACGATTATAAGTGAGTGTAACAAAAAGGGACTGGAGCTTGAAAAAGATACTACATGGGGAAATGCTTTATATAAAGTATTTGATTGTTTTGTTGAAGAAAAATTATACGGTCCAGTATTTATTACTGATTATCCTGTTGAAGTTAGTCCTTTAGCCAAAAAGAAACCAGGGGATGAAAGATTAACTGAAAGATTTGAACTATTTATAACTGGTAAAGAGCTAGCAAATGCATTCTCAGAACTTAATGATCCTCAAGATCAAAGACAAAGATTTGAAGCACAGATGAAGGCAAAAGAAAAGGGAGACGATGAAGCTCAACCATATGATGAGGATTTTTGTACAGCACTAGAATACGGAATGCCACCAACAGGCGGAATGGGACTGGGCGTAGATAGACTTGTCATGCTTTTAACTGATCAGTATACCATTAGAGAAGTCTTGCTTTTTCCTACAATGAGACCATTAAACTAATAATTAAAAATCAAAAAAGCATTTATTAATCATATTTTAACTGAGATTTGCTGCCATGCAAAAATGGCATTAGTGGTTGTTTTAAGATAAAATAGAATTAGTTGTCTATATATATTTAGGGAGAATTAAATGGTAGAAGAAATTAAGATGCTTGAAATGCCTAACGGTATAATCACATCAAAATTTACAAAACAGGAAAAGGAGTATAAAGGGTATCAAGACGAAAAAAAACTTGAAGAAGAATTAATAATAAATCTTAAAAATTTAGGATACGAATACTGTAGTCATATAAAGAATAAGCGAACACTTGAAGAAAATTTAAAAAAATGTATTGAAGAGTTAAATAAAGTTTCGTTTACTGAAAGCGAATGGAAAAGATTTTTAAATGAGTATTTAAATTGCAAAAACGAAGAAATAAGAGAAAAAACACGAAAGATACACGATAATTTTGTATGCGATTTTGAGTTTGATGATAAAACTAGAAAAAATATTAAAATAATTGATAAAAACGATTTGACACGGAATAAATTACAAGTTCTTAGTCAGGTAGAACAACACTCAAATCGTTATGATGTAACTATTGTATTAAATGGATTGCCATTTGTGCATATTGAACTAAAGAGACGTGGCGAAAATCTAAAAGAAGCATTTAATCAAATAGAAAGATATAAACATGAGAGTTTGTATAGCGTAGATTCTCTATATCAGTATGTACAGATGTTTGTTATATCAAATGGAACATATACTAGATATTTTCCAAACACATTACTCGCAAGTGAAGATTCATATAATTTTACAATGACATGGGCGGATCTTTATAACAATCCCATACATGATCTTATTGACTTTACACGATATTTGTTTGAAAAAAGAATTCTTCTTGAAGTATTACTCAAATATACAGTATTTGATTCAGAAAATAATTTAAAAATAATGAGGCCATATCAAATTGCTGCAACAGAGCGATTACTGTGGAAAATTGATAGTATGTATCACAATAAGCAGTATGGCAAAAATGGATCCGGTGGATACATATGGCATACAACAGGTTCTGGGAAAACCCTTACATCATTTAAAGCATCCAGATTAGCGACAAAACTTGATTATATTGACAAAGTATTTTTTGTAGTTGATAGAAAAGATTTGGACTCACAGACAATTAAAGAGTATGAAAAGTTTCAGGAAGGCTCTGTCAGCCATGCTGGTAGCACAAATGATCTTAAATTAAAAATAGAAAAAAATGATGGAAAGATTATAGTAACGACAATCCAAAAATTAAATGAATTTGTTAAACGCAATTCTCAACATGAAATATATGATAAGCATTGCGTAATGATTTATGATGAGTGTCATAGAAGTCAATTTGGATCAATTCAGAACAATATAAGAAAACATTTTAAAAAGTATTATCAGTTTGGATTTACAGGCACTCCAATTTTTCTTGAAAATGCACAGCAGGGTGGGCTTACAACAAAAGATCTGTTTGGCGAAATGTTGCACAGTTATACAATTAAGCATGCTCTTGCTGATGAAAAAGTTCTTCCATTTAATGTGGAATATAATGCAGCAATAGCCAAGCCTGTAGATGAAAGTGCAAATCAAAATACAAACAACATAAATGATTTTGAAAGTGAAAAGCGTATTGCAGTCATAGTTGAAGATATTCTAAAAAAATATAATAGAAAGACAGCACGTGATAAAGTTTGTGGTAAAATTGAAGAAAAAAGAAGAAATGGATTTAATGCTTTATTGGCGGTATCAAGTATTAAAGTTGCAAAAAAATATTATGAAGAGTTCAAAAAACAGCAAGAAGAGAAGGAAGAAAGACTTCGTATAGGACTCATATACAGTTTTGCAGCAAATGGTGAAATAACTGCAGTTGGAGGGATCCAAGATGAGACAGGTGGAATAGGCGATTTAGATAAAGATGACAAAATCTTTTTAGAGAAGGCTATAGAAGATTATAATGAATATTTTCAAGAGAACTGTAGTTTGGTTGCTGATGGCTTTGATGCATATTATAAAAATATTTCAGACAAAATTAAAACTAAAAAAATAGATTTGGTAATAGTAGTAGGAATGTTTCTTACAGGATTTGATTCAAAATATTTAAACACTTTATTTATTGATAAAGAGTTGCAATATCATGGATTAATACAGGCATTTTCAAGAACTAATAGAATTTTGGATGAAAGAAAAGCTTTTGGAAATATTATTTGCTATAGAGATTTGGAAGAAGCAACAGAAAAAGCAATTAAATTATATGGTGATATTGATGGAGATATTTTATTAAGTAGAAAATATCTTGACTATATTAATGGATATGAGGATGAAAATGGAAAGACTATAGATGGCTATAGAGCAGTGTGTAATGAGCTCTTAAAAAGATTTTCTGAGCCTACAACAATATTAACAACTAAAGATAAAAAAGATTTTGTAGATCTTTTCAGTAAATACCTAAGACTTCAGAATCGGTTAAGATTTTTTGACGAATTTGATGATGAAGATAAGATTATCAGTGAAATTTTGCACCAAGATATGCAAAGTGTATATTTGCAAATAAAAGAAGAATATAGTGCGGCAAATAAACAAAATAAAGTGAAAGATCTTGATGGGATAGTTTTTGAGATTGACCTATTAAAACAAGTAACAATAGATTTAGATTATGTATTAAATAAGTTATCTGAAGGAGTTGTAGGGAGCGGTAGTGTTAATATAGATATTCAGACGCTTAAAGATAATATAATGAGGTTAATTAACTCAAATATAGGAATGAGAGCAAAAGCGGGGTTGGTGGATCAATTTATAGAAACACATAAAAGGAAGATTTTATTAAAAGAGTACAAAGATAAAGAGACATTAATAGATGATTTTTATATTTACGCAAAAGAAGCAAAAGAAAAAGCAATATTAAATCTTATTGAAGAAGAAAAATTAAAAGCTACTGCAAAGGAATTTATAGAAAAAGCTATAAAAGAAAATGTAATTAATATAAAAGGGGATGAATATGACAGTATCATGCCGGCATTGAGTAGGAGAAATAATCAAAGGGCAATTAAAAAAGCAGAAGTTACAGAAAAAATAGATAAGATAATAGATATATATAAAGACATATAAGGAGATAAGGTTTGGGAAATAAGATAAAAGACATAAATGAGACAAATCAAAGAGCAGAACTTCATAGGAAAATATGGGCAATAGCAGATAATGTTCGTGGAGCAGTAGATGGTTGGGACTTTAAACAATTTATTTTAGGCATTCTTTTTTATCGTTTTATATCTGAAAATTTAACAGAAAAAATAAATAAAGATGAACATGAAGCAGGTGATGAAACATTTAAATATGCTGAAATTGATGATTCAGAGGCTAGTGATTTTGAAAGAGACATGATAGATACCAAAGGATTTTTTATTCTGCCTTCACAGCTGTTCGAAAATGTGATTAAGAATGCAAGACAAAATGAAAATTTGAACACTGATCTTGCAAAGATCTTTAAAGATATAGAAGCTAGTGCACAAGGTAGCACATCAGAGGAAGATTTTAAAGGATTATTTGATGATATTGATACCAGGAGTAATAGGCTTGGAGGAACGGTTGAAGAACGAAATAAGAAGCTTGTAGATATATTAGAGGGTATTAATGAAATCAATTTTGGCAACTTTGAAGATAACACGATAGATGCTTTTGGAGACGCATATGAATATTTGATTTCAAATTATGCGAGCAATGCTGGAAAATCAGGTGGAGAATTTTTTACGCCACAGACAGTTTCAAAATTATTAGCAAGAATTGTTATGGAGGGAAAAACAAAAATTAATAAAGTTTATGATCCAACTTGTGGGAGTGGTTCATTGCTTTTGCAGATGAAAAAACAGTTTGATGAAAAAATTATAGAAAACGGATTCTTCGGGCAGGAGATAAATATGACAAATTACAATCTTGCAAGAATGAATATGTTTTTACATAATATCAATTTTAATAAATTTAAGATTAGAAGAGGAGATACACTTATTAAACCAGATGAAGACATTAAAAGCGAAAAACCGTTTGATGCGATAGTATCCAATCCACCATATTCAATTAAATGGAAAGGAGACAGTGATCCAACATTAATAAATGATGATAGGTTTTCTCCAGCAGGGAGATTAGCTCCAAAATCCTATGCAGATTATGCATTTATCTTGCATTCTTTAAATTATTTATCTGCTCAAGGTACAGCAGCTATAGTATGTTTTCCTGGAATTTTTTATCGGAAAGGTGCGGAACAAACAATTAGGAAGTATTTGATTGATAATAATTTTATTGAATGCATTATACAATTACCAGAAAATCTGTTTTTTGGAACCAGTATTGCAACATGTATTTTGGTGATGTCAAAGCATAAAATAGATAACAGAGTCTTATTTATAGATGCCAGCAAGGAATTTAAAAAAGAAACAAATAATAATATTTTATCTGAAGAGAATATAGAGAACATTGTTAAGGCATATAAAGACAAATCAGATAGAGAGTATTTTTCAAAGAATGTAGATAAAGATGAAATTATAGAAAACGACTATAATTTGTCAGTTTCAACATATATTGTGAAAGAGGATACTAGAGAAAAAATAAATATAAAAGAACTGAATAGGGACATTGATGAAACGGTATTAAAAATTAATAAATTGAGAGAGTCAATAAATGAAATTGTAAAGGAGCTTGAAGATGAGTAATAGAAAAGATAAAAGTTTAATGATAAGATCATCGGCGGCAGAATATCTTACATTTTTAACAGCAACTGGCGAGAGTGATGTTAATGCCATTTATGCTGACGAAAATGTTTGGATAACTCAAAAAATGATGGGTGTTTTATACAATGTTGGAACAAATACGATAAATTACCATCTTAAAAAAATTTTTCAAGATAGTGAACTTGATGAACAAGCAGTTATTCGAGAATTTAGAATAACTGCATCCGATGGAAAACAGTATGTAGCTAAGCATTATAATTTGAAGGTAATTATCGCAGTTGGAAATAAGGTTGATTCTCCAAAAGCTGTTCAATTCAGAAAATGGGCTAATTCTATTATAGAAGAATATACCATAAAAGGATTCGCGATGGATGATGAGAGATTAAAAAATTCCGGAACGATTCTTACAAAAAGATATTTTGAAGAACAACTTGAACGTATACGTGAAATTAGATTGTCTGAACGAAAATTTTATCAAAAAATCACGGATATTTATGCCACAAGTGTAGATTATGATTCTAAATCAAAAATTACAAAACAATTTTTTGCAAAGGTTCAAAATAAATTGCATTGGGCAATTCATGGACAAACGGCATCAGAAGTTATCTACAATCGTGCAAATAGTGAAGATGAGAATATGGGACTTACAACTTGGAAAGACGCTCCGCATGGCAAAATTCAAAAATTTGATGTTATAGTAGCTAAAAATTATTTGAAGGAAGAAGAACTGCGAGCAATGGCAAGAATTGTAAATGCATATCTTGATTTAGCTGAATTGAGAGCAAATAACCATATTCCGATGACAATGGAAGATTGGACAAAGCAATTCGATGGGATATTAAAATTGACAAAATATGAAATATTAACACATAGCGGTAAAATTTCTGCAGATATAGCAAAAAGGCACGCAGAAATGGAATTTGAAAAATACCGTGTTAAGCAAGATTTGATGTTTTCAAGCGACTTTGATCGTTTTATGCTTGAAAGCAAAGAAGAGGAATTGGAAGATGAGCGGGATAGATGAACTGTTAAAAAAAGAAAAGTTTGAATGGAAGAAGCTTAGTGAAGTTTCCGATATCTTTAAAGGTAAACAGTTTAATAAAAGTGATATGCTTGAAATTGGGAAATACCCAGTAGTTAATGGGGGTGTTTTACCATCAGGTTATGCTGATAAGTTTAATTTTAGTGAGAATACAATTACAGTTTCTCAAGGTGGTGCATCAGCAGGATTCGTTAATTTTATTGATAAAAAATTTTGGATGGGAGCACATGCATTTGCTGTACTACCAAAAAAAGAAATTCTTAGTATTTATAGTTATCAATATAACAGTTTCAATAGATTTTTATTTCATATATTGAAAATGAATCAATCATATCTTCAAGATTCAAAAACAGGTGCTGGAATTCCAAGTGTCTCTAAAGATGAACTTGCTAATATAGAAGTGCCATTAATGTCAAAAAAAACATTAGAAAAAATAGCAGAAACACTTGACAATTTCACAGATTATGTTACTGAGTTACAGGCTGAGTTACAGGCTGAGTTACAATATAGGACTTTACAATACAACTACTATAGGGACAAATTGCTTAGTGAAGAATGTTTGGATAAGATTTCAGAAAAAATAGATGGTTTTGAAGATAAGACTTATAATGTTAGATTTGTTAATTTGGGAGAAGTCGCCGAGGTTGTGGTAGGTGGCGATGTGCCCAAAGAAAACTTTTCGGAGATACAAACAGAAAGGTATAAGATACCGATTTTTAGTAACGGGGTAAAGGGAAACGCACTCTATGGATATACCGACAAAGCAAAGGTTGATAAAAAAAGCGTAACCGTTTCAGCACGAGGCACTATTGGATATGTTAGTTATCGGGATGAACCATATTATCCAATAGTAAGACTACTTTGTTTGATTCCAAAAAAAGAAATAGAAGCAAAGTATCTTTACTATTTGTTGCAGAGATGCAAACTAAATCACAAAGAAACAGGAATACCATCTTTGACGTCTGATATGATGAAGAACATAGTGCTGCAACTTCCGCCACTTGAAATCCAAAACAAAGTTACAGAAATTCTCGACAAGTTTCAATCACTGCTTGAAGACACGCAAGGACTATTACCACAAGAAATAGAACAGAGACAAAAACAATATGAATATTATCGCGAAAAGCTTTTGACATTCAACACAGAGGATAAGACAATCTTTACAGACAGACAGAC
>CAUTUX010000010.1:0-40567 GCA_963542015.1 uncultured Clostridia bacterium
AACATGTTCTGAAGCTTCGCCGTAATCGACAATTGTTCCAATCTTTGAATAACCTTTATTTGGATATCTTGCTAAGGACATCCTCTGACCTTCATAAAAAACTTCCATAGCTTCTGGATGCCCCCATTTCTCTCCATATTTTCTTCCTTGAGCAAATCCACCTATGGCATATAGTTTGTCTATTTCTTCAGCTGTAACTCCTAAAGAGAATAGATTTACAACCCTAACATGATTTCTTGCATTTTCTGATAACCTTGCTACATCTTCAGCGGATATGTCTTGAAAATCTGAACCTTTCAAATTAACGGCTCCATCAAACACTACTTCTTTAGAATTGTATGATGTATAAACGACTCTGTGTCCATTTGGTAGGATATCTTTTTCACCAAATGAAAGTGGTTGCTTAATATTGTACTCACCACCCATAACTGCGATTGTGATGTCTTTGGTGATAGAATCGGGATTTTCACGAATTATTTTTCGTACAGCTTCTTGTGCTCTTTTAATAGTTTTGAAAGGTTGTGCTTTACTACCATCATTTGTGTCATTCCCTTCATTTACGGAAACATAATAGTCTGCATTATCAACCACTTTCTTATTAGGTTTGTTATGTTTTGGAAAATCCAGTGGCGTTTCTTTTTTCTCTTGCTGTGGTTTCTTAGGTTTTCTTCCCAAACATACTCCGAGCGTTATTGCAATAATAATTAATATCGCTAATAGCGATAAGGAAACTGCAAGTGCAATTTTCTTTTTTTTATTCGACATCATAAATCACCCACCATTCATTTGCCAGTCTGTTGTTTCAAAAATTAAAGCCTCAATACATACAGTCTATGCAGTCCCAATATGTTTGGTCAACCTTAGCTAAAAATAAAAAGAGCATGCGATGCATGCCCTTTTAGTAAACTATTTCGTACCGAACAACCTGTCTCCAGCATCTCCAAGTCCAGGCAGAATGTATCCATTTGAGTTTAACTCTCTGTCCTGTGTCGATACATATATTCTTACATCTGGATATTTTGAAGCTACCTTCTCTATTCCTTCAGGAGCTCCTATGATGCTCATTAATCTTATGTTTTTGCATCCTTTATCCTTCAAGAATTTTATCGCTGCGATTGCACTTCCTCCTGTAGCCAACATTGGATCTAGCAATATCGCAACACTATCCTGTATTCCATCAGGCAACTTACAATAATATTCATGAGGTTCTAAAGTATCCTCATCTCTATATAATCCTATGTGTCCTACTTTAGCCGTTGGGAACAATGTATGCACTCCATTCACCATACCCAATCCTGCTCTCAATATAGGAATGATGGATACCGCATTGTCCGCAACCATTGTCTGTTCGGTAACTTCAAGTGGTGTTTTTACTTGTACTTTTTTTGTTGGTACATCTTTAAAACACTCGTATGCCATCAGTGTTGTGATTTCTTCAACAAGCTCTCTGAATTCTTTCATACTTGTTTTTTCATCTCTTAAAATCGCTATTTTATGTCTAATTAATGGATGATCAAAAATTGTTACATTATCAAATTTCTTCATGTTTTATTCCTTCCCTTTTTTCTTTTTGCTTGTTTCTTCTACTTTTATTTCTTCCACAACTGCATCATCTGTTGTAACTTTAGTTTCCTCTATAACAACTTCACTTTCAGTTTTATCTACATCTGGTAAAGCCTTTTGTTCATTTTCTGGCAATGCTTGTTGCTCTGTTGCCTGCTCATTTGGTGCTTCTAACTGTTTGTCTTTTTCTTCATCTATAACCTTTCCCGCAAGTGTATATAGTGGTTTGTCTTCTGATTCTTTTTCTTCTTGTGTTTTGCCCCTCTTTGATGGAATTATCAGATTCAATATTACCGCTACAACCGTTGCTATTGCAAGCGAGCTAATCTCTACAAATCCGCCACCTTTAATGCTGAACCCTACTTTCTTTCCACTCAATGAAAGTGCTCCAAGTCCTAAACCTAAAGCTAGTGTAATTGATACAACCATCATATTCTTGGTACTGCTGAAGTTTACCTTTGCATCTACAAGTGCTCTCAATCCGTTTGCAGCTATCATTCCGAACAGTATCAAACTTGCTCCCCCTACTACTGCTGAAGGTATTCCTCTTATAAAATCTGCAAAAGGTGTGAACACACCAAGGCTTATTGCCATTAATGCTGCAATAAATATGTTCTTAGGATTGTAGTTTTTGGTTATTGCAAGCACTGCTGTGTTTTCACCGTATGTTGTGTTTGCTGGTCCACCAAGTAAAGCTGATGCCATAGTTGCTATACCATCTCCAAGTACGGTTCTATGTAACCCTGGATCTACCATGAAATCCTTCTGACAAACAACTGAGTTTGCACTGATATCTCCTAAATGTTCCATGAATGTTACTACTGCAATTGGTACGATAGATAACATTGCGGTTGCTAGCACACCGTTCCCCAAATGACTCCAACCGTCTTTCCAAAATCCCCATACTTGTTTATATCTTTGGAATACTAGTATGTTTGGTATCCCGCCTTTATTATATGTGTTAGCAAATATAAATTTATCGCTATCAGGATTAAAATTAACTATACCTATTGCCATTCCATACACATAGCCAACTCCAAATCCGAGCAAAATTGGTATTACTTTCATGAATGATTTAGGTTTTGCATATGCGTTTGTAACTACAATTACAAGAGCAGTGATAATTGCTGTTGTCCAATATCTCCATCCGCTATCTCCTCGTAGTTTGCTAAATCCATATAGATCTATTTTCCCTGCTAGGGATGGATTCCATATGTTGTTTAACAGCACTGTTCCAGCAAGTGTAAGACCTATCGTTATAATTACTGGACCTACAACTATTGGTGGAAAAAGCTTTTTAATCTTCTCAACTCCTATCGCTTTTATAATTCCAGCAAATATAAGATACACACATCCTGCTGAGAAGAGTGCTATCATTACCGCCAAATTATTACCCGGTTGTCCATATCTCGCAGCCAAAATACCTGGTAAAAACGCAAAGCTTGACCCAAGAAATACTGGTACTTTTCTTTTTGTAAGCAGATAAAACAATATGGTTCCTATACCTGCTGACATTAAAGCAAGAGATACATCCATTCCCGTAATAATAGGAACTGTAACTGTTGCACCGAACATTGCAAACATGTGTTGCAGACTTAACAAAAACTCTTTGCCACTTGGTCGTGACTTAAGCTTCGTGATAATTCCTTTCTTCATCTTCATCTCCTTTATTTTTATTAAATTCCACAATTTGATGTGGTAATTTCTTCTTTGATTTCAGGACAATCAATATTACTGACAAAATGCCCAGTATTAATGCTGGTCCCAAAGTTAATGAAAGCAACGCTGCATATCCATATTGGTTTTTCTTATATACCAATGCTCCCAAGGCTATATATCCTATAAGAGATATGCCCGCAACAAGAGTCGCATATGGCATCTGTGTTTTTACATGATCTATATGGTTACATTGTGCTCCACTTGATGAAAGTATCGTTGTGTCTGATATTGGGGAAATATGATCTCCGTAAACTGAACCCGCTAATATTGCAGATATAGTTACAAGTACTTGTGGATTAGGATCGTTGCCGAGTACTGCCGTTGCTAGCGGAATTAATATTCCAAATGTCCCCCAACTTGTTCCTGTAGCAAATGAAATCAAGCTTGCAAGTATGAAGAATACTGCTGGCATAAATGCTATTCCTACACTATTCGCACTTACTATTTTCTTTACAAACACATCTGCTTGTAATCCGTTTTCACCTATTACAGAAGATATTGTCCACGCAAGTATAAGTATTAGGATTGCAGGAACCATTGATTTAAATCCCTGAGTTATACTGTCCATCAAGTCTTTAAAATTCATTACTTTTCTGAACTGATAGTACATGGCTGTAAACAGTACTGCTAAGGTTGACCCTACTGCAAGTGCCAAGCTTGAATTTGCATTTGAAAACGCTTTAACAAAAGATTGTTTTTCTACTGTTGTATGATCAAAACCAGTTGTATATCCACTGTATATCATACTTCCTATGCAGAATATTATGAGCATTATTATTGGTACAACGAGGTCAAATACTCTACCTTTACTTGACTTAACAACATCTATTGTATCTTCACATGGCAAATCATATTGACCTGAGAAGATATCTCCTTTAAGTGCGTTGATTTCATTTTGACGCATCTTTCCAAAATCAAGTCTTGTACCTATCATGAAAAATATCATTATTAGTGTAACTATCGAATATAGGTTGAATGGGATTGTCTTAATGAATGCTACTATTCCGTCTCCCTTCAATTGTCCTGTAACGGCAGCTGCCCAACTTGATATTGGAGCTATAATGCATATTGGTGCAGCGGTTGAATCTATTATGTATGCAAGTTTTGCTCTTGAAATTCTAAACTTATCAGACACTGGTCTCATTACGGATCCTACCGTTAAACAGTTGAAATAATCGTCCACAAATATCATTCCGCCTAAACCTGCTGTTACCAATAGAGCACCTTTACGACTTTTAATATTTCTACCTGCCCATCTACCGTATGCTCCTGATGCTCCTGACCTTACAAGCATTACAACTAAAATTCCAAGCATAACTAAAAATATTAAAATGCCTCCATTCTTTCCAAGGCGATCAGACATTAATTCAAATATCTTGCCTAATGCAAATAATGGATTTCCTTTTGCTAATAACATTCCACCGAAGAAAATTCCTAAGAAAAGTGATATATATACTTGCTTTGTTATTAAAGCTAATACTATCGCTACTATCGCTGGTACAAACGCCCAAAATGTTCCTATAATCTTATCCATAAAACTACCCGTAGATAAAAAATAAAGCCCCAAAGGGCTTTATTTTTCAGTTACATTTAATTTTTGTTGCCATATACAACGGCATGTGTTCTCCAAACATCTTGCTCAGTTTAAATTATTGGGATAAGGCTTGTCAAATAAATTATTTGACTTTTGACATATGTAATATAAGATTAACTTATTGATGTCCAAAGACATTTAAAGGAGCTATCAAAATGAAATATATATTAGTTTTATGTGATGGAATGGGTGATTATAAGATACCCGAAATTGGTAACAAAACACCTTTGGAATTTGCAAAAACTCCATATATGGATCTAATGGCAAAAACTGGAAAAATCGGTCTTGTTAAGACTATTGCTGATGGATATAAACCAGGTAGCGATGTTGCAAATTTAGGAGTTCTCGGATATAAAGCATCTGAATCATATACAGGTCGTAGTCCACTTGAGGCTCTATCAATTGGCATTGATATGGCTACAGATGATCTAGCTCTTAGGACAAATCTTGTTACACTGTCAGATGATAAAGTATTTGAGGATAAAAAACTTATAGACTACTCTTCTTCAGAAATTTCAACTGCTGAAGCTAAAACGCTAATTGAGTTTATTAATGATAAATTGGGTACTCCTAATTTTATATTTTACACTGGCGTAAGCTATAGGCATTGCCTCATAATAAAGCATGCCAAACCTGAAGAAATTTTAACACCTCCACATGATATTACTGGAAAATGCATTAAGGATTATTTGCCGAAAGGCACTCTTGGAGAACAACTCACTGAGTATATAAAAAAATCATATGATTTGCTCAAGGATCATCCTATTAATAAAGAACGAATTGCAAGGGGTTTGCACCCAGCTAACGCTATTTGGTTTTGGGGAGAAGGCACAAGACCTAAGTTAACTGCCTTCAAAGAAAAATATAACAAATCTGGAGCCATGATTTCAGCGGTAGATCTTCTCAAAGGTATTGCGATAAGTGCGAAAATGAAAAGCATAGATGTAGAAGGTGCAACTGGAACTATAAATACAAACTTCACTGGGAAAGCTGAAGCTGCTCTAAAAGTACTTAATGATGTTGATTTTGTATTTGTTCATCTTGAAGCAACTGACGAATGCGGTCATCAAGGAGATTTAAAAGGAAAGATAAAGGCAATAGAATTAATTGATGAAAAAATCATAGGTCATCTATTTAACAATCTTAGTGGACACGAAGATTTTGCAATGCTCGTTTTGCCAGATCACTATACGCCAATTTCTTTATTAACTCACTCTTCTGAACCTGTTCCTTTCTTAATGTATTCAAGCAAGGTTGCATTAGGCAAGGATAATGTATACAGTGAAGAAAATGCAAAAAGTAGTGGAATATATTACCCTGAT
This sequence comes from uncultured Clostridia bacterium, assembly GCA_963542015.1. Lineage (GTDB taxonomy): Bacteria > Bacillota > Clostridia > Christensenellales > CAG-917 > CAUTUX01. The sequence goes on from CAUTUX010000010.1 coordinate 6,199, forward strand.
TCAACAGAGCTAATAAAGGACTTTTTATCTCTCTAAGAGATTGGTACTTTACTCTAAATTTTTGAATCTGCTTTATTACTTTTTACCAAAGAGTCTTTTCTTTTTCTCTACTTTCTGTCCATCAATATATGTGGCATTTTCAACCGTATATTTTTTCTTTTCAACAGCCTTCATTATTTTCCGAACTGTAAAGAATACTTTCATTATTAAGCTTAAAATCGCAACGACCATTGATAAAGCAAATAAAAACATCTTTGTCTTGTTTCCGTTGATATCTGACTTATACATTGATGCAAGTGCTATTCCATACATGGTCAACAAAATTATATTGGATATTATTTTAAAAAAACCAAAGACCTGCTTAAATCCTTTTATGTACTTGCTGCCTTTTTGCAAGTTTTGCGTAGCATAGACAAAAAGCACACAAAATATAATTATGTTCAAAACAAGCATAACCACCAATGCAATCGCCAGTGGTCCTTCTATCCATTTTTTTAAGAACATAATAATAGTTTGTGTAACGGTTATTAATATTCCGATAACATCAAATATTAACCGAATTATTAAGCCGATTTTTTGTGAACGGTTCTCCACTGCGACTTTTTCGTCACCATTATATATATAGGATTCGACCTTACGCTTACGACACATCTAATGTTTTATATCTTACTAACCTGTTATTTGCCTTCTTTAATATCTTTCAAAAATCCACTAAGTATCTCATTATGTGTTTTGGCAGCTTTGCCTTTCCACATCAACGAATAGCAGTGATTATCTTTAAATAGTTTTGAATTGGCATTAACTACCTGAGTTCCGTATCCTTGAAGCTTTTTAGTTAGGGCTTCGCCTTGTCCTCCACAGAATATATCTTTTTTCGCAAATGAAATAAATGCTCTTGGGAAATCTTTAGTTACATAATTGAATGGTGATAATGCATCATGATACTCATACCCAGCCATATCCTTAATTTTATAACCAATGAAATCTAACAATAACTTATTTGCAAAATCAAAAGGCATTTTCTTCCCAAGTGCCAATTCTATATTGTATATGCCACAAATTAATGCCAATGCATTTATTTTCAAATCTGCCTTAACATTTACTTTTTCACTAAATTCTGGATTGGTCGCTAAATTTGCAAGTGTTGCTGAATAATATGCTCCAGCACTATCTCCACCTATAACCAACTTATCCAAGTCGTAGTTATATTTTTCTGCATTTGCGTTTATCCACTTCGCAATTTCACCCAAATCTTGAATTGCATTAATATGTTTCCCTTCTGGAGCTAATGAATATGATATTGTAACTACAACATATCCTTGAGATGCTATCCACTCAGATATGCCTCTTCTGTAGTATTTGTTTCCAGCAACAAATCCGCCTCCATGGATATACAGAAATACTGGCTTTTTCTCTTTCAAATTGTCTAGGTAATATACATCAAGTTTACATACATCTGGTCTTACATCAGAATATACAATATCCTTATCGACTATTATGTTAAATTTCTTTTTAAATTTTTTTTCAACTTTCTTGTTCTGACTTCCGTCATAAATTTTGTCTATCGCAATAAATAACTTTTTAGGTAGACTCTTTTTCTGTTTTTTCATCTTTTCACCGCCTCAGTAAAAATTATATATAATCATGGTCAAATAAACAATATCGGAATTATGCTGGCATCATTTGCTCTGTTATAACAATATTGATAACAGCAAATTAATTATAAAATATCTGATATACTAATTGATCCCGACAAAATTATGGAGAAAAATACATATGGATAACTTAACAAGAGACCGATCATTAGGATGGCAATATGCCAAATTGTCTGGACATAAAAACGAAGAATTGGTTAAGGAACTACTCGAAACTAACAGTGATTTCCGCCAACATTTACTAACACGAATCGGGTGTTCTGAAAAAGAGATCCTTAAGATCACTATTAGTGGATTACACGAAACAAATATCTTAGGTGTCTTGGGGAACAAGACAAAATCAAAAACTGACTTGAAAATTTATTTCAAGGATGGAAAATTTGTAAACATCTCTATTAAAAAAAGTATCAGCGGTCAAGTATACTTAATTGGGGCTGAACCCTTTATCAAAATATTCGAAATACATTTTAATAAAATTGTTCCAAATAATGTAAAAGATGCAATTAAACTTTTTTGGGCTGCCGATCCAGTTAATGCATTAAAAATCATTAATGAATTTTGTGATAAAAAAAGTGAGGATTTCTATTTGCAAACTCATCATTTTAGTGTCAACGCATCTACTTTAAAAAAATACGATCAACATTTATATGATAGTATGCTTAACTGGTTCATAGATAACATTCAATCGATTGCCAAACTTTGTTTTTCAATGGGTGCTGTAGAAGATAAGACAGAATGGTCAGAGTTTATATGGTACATAAATCTATTAGATGAAATTGATTTAGACACAATTTTTAGTATTGATGACGTATGTAATGCCATAACCAATTATGCAAATTCTGAAACATTTTACAGTTCTAAAAACGGTGGTACGACTATCCAATTACCTTTTGGGTTTGTTCAATGGCATCAAAAACAAATGCAGTTTCATCATATGTATTCAAAATTAATTAAGCTATCACCGCACAATTAACATTTTCCCTTGTATCTTTACTTTCATATTTATCTAAGGCAATCAACACTTGCTTAGCTAATGCCATCGAAAGTAGCGGCGGCACCGCATTTCCAATTTCAAGATTTTTCATTGATGCACTCCCATAAAACCTATAATCATCTGGGAAGGTCTGCAACCTCGCTCCTTCTCTTGTTGTCATTGCTCTAGAGTCTCTTGGATGTATGCATCTAGATGATGAAGGTGTTGCAAAATTTCTGGTTATTGTCGGTGCAGGCTTTTCCCACCACATTTTTGCATATGTATTAGCATAACCACTATTAGGTCTCAAGGATTCTGGTAAATCACTTTTTGATCCACCATCAGGTAGCATCTCCATAATTTTCAAAAGCCGTTCTCCATTTCTAGGTGCTTCATTATCAGTGAGTATTGTCGTATTTTTTCTATAAAATTTCTGCAATTCATTTTGTGGAGCACTAGCATACTCATCAGATTTTTCTCCACTCTTCATGACTGGCAAATCTGATAGTGCATCTTTAACTGTCATGTATGATTTTTTTCCATCACCATGTGTTGAATTCGGGTATTCAAAATAATTATTTTTTTTCATTCCCACAATAATAACCCTTTCCCTATACTGTGGAACCCCAAAATCAACAGCATTTAGTATTTCTATTTTGACTTGATATCCCAAATTAATAAATGACTTTTTAATTTTTTTAATTAATTCACCACCCTGCATACTCAGAAGTCCGACTACATTTTCAAACAAAAACATTGTCGGTTTAACTATTGATAATATTCTGCAGTATTCTTCAAACAAATGTGCCCTTGCATCCATTTGTCGCTTCCCTAAAGTAGAATAGGATTGACACGGCGGTCCTCCAATTACAATATCAATATTGTCATTTAGATATTTTTGTAGCATTTCTTCTGTAATATTTTTTATATCACCTTCTATTACATCTACAGTTGGATGATTTAGAGAATATGCCTTCGCAATGTCTTTTTCATACTCATTCGCCATGACAATATCAAAAGAAGGATTATGGGCAAACCCATAACTTAAACCACCAACTCCTGCGAACAAATCAATTACTCTATATTTTCCCATTCTATTTATATATTTTATATCGGATTAGAAATACTGTTTTATTAATTAACAATCTTTAATCAAAATTGCAAGAAATCTACATTCTTTACCATCTATCGCTATCATGCCATGTGGCTGAGAACTATCATAGTAAACGGTATCTCCTTCCCTTACAATTTCTTCTTTACCATTAATTGAAATTCTCATTGCCCCAGATAGTATATAATCCATTTCTTGCCCTTTATGAGATGATAAGCTGATTGGCTGATGCTGAGCTTTTTCAATATATGGTGCTACAACTAAAAAAGGTTCTGAGTGTCTATGGTTAAAGTTGTTTGCTAGATGCTCATAAACAAACATCTCTCTTCTATTTGTTTTTACTCCTTCATTTTTACGAACAATGCTATATGATCTTAATTTTGGAGTTTCTCCAGTTAAAAGTGCAGTTACATCAACACCAAATTTTTCTGCACAATTATATAAAAAAGTTACTGAAAAATCTTTTTTACCACTTTCATATTTAATGTATTCATCTTCTGAAATGCCAGTGACTTTTGCCATCTCTTGCGTAGAGATATCCATTATTTCTCTTAAATCTTTCAGCCTTGTGGCAATTTCCATGTTTTTAGACATTATTCACCTTTAACTTCTTGCATCAATTCTTTAAAGTAAGGAATCGACATCTTTATTGTATCATAAGAGACACAATAAGAAAGACGCAAATAATCTTTTGCTCCAAACCCTTCGCCAGGAACGAGCAAAATACCCTTTTGTTTTGCCATTTCTGAAAACTTCATTGCATCGGATATCGGTGACTTTATAAATAAATAAAATGCTCCATCCGGATGCACACATTCATAACCGATACTGGTTAATGAATTATATATCAAATCTCTATTTTGTTTATATTCTTCAATTCTTGGGGTTTCATCCAAACATTTTGAAATCAATTGTTGAAATATTGATGGGGCACAAACAAACCCTAAGGAACGCCCCGCACCACAAATTGCAAAATACACATCTTTATCATGTGCCTTCGGACTAAGACAAATATATCCTATTCTTTCACCTGGCAAGGACAATGACTTAGAAAAACTGTAACACATGATTGTGTTGTCGTAACCATTCATAATATTTGGTACACATTTATCGTCATATACCAACTCTCTATATGGTTCATCAGAAATGACAAAAATATCATGCTTATATTCTTTTTCTTTTTTTTCTAATATCGTAGCTAGTTTATCTATTGTTGCTTTTATATATATTGCTCCAGAAGGATTATTTGGAGAATTAATTACTACTGCTTTTGTCTTTGATGAAATCTTTTTTTCAAAATCTGTAAAGTCAATTTGAAAAGTATCGTCAAAATTTACTTCCACAAATTTCGCATCCGCATTGTTTATAAAAACTTTATACTCTGGGAAATAAGGTCTTATAATTATGACCTCATCATCCTTATTACAAATCGCTTTTAAAGCAACTGTTAAACCTGCAGCAGCTCCGCATGTTAAATAAATATCATCTCCAGATATTTTAATGTTCAATCTTCTACTTAGACTGTCTGCAATTTTCTGACGAACAACATGATCGCCTTGTGCTGAGGTATATTTATGGATATTTGTATCGCTAATTAATTTAAGCAGTTCCTGATTAACTTTATCGGGAGGCAAAACACTTGGATTCCCAAGAGAAAAATCAAAAACTTTAGATTCGCCTCTTTCTTTTTTAAGCTGCCTACCGAATTCAAACAACTCACGAATAACGGATCTTTTTGATCCGAGTTCATACATTTGTTTATTAATCATATGTTATATAAATTATCTATGCTATATGATTTATATAACATAGATAATGTTTTTTATTTTTTAGTTTAATCCTGCGAAGTATTTAATTGTACGTACCATCTGTGATGTATAGCTGTTTTCATTGTCGTACCATGAAACAACTTGTACTTGTGAGTTACCGTCATCCATATTGATAACCATTGTCTGAGTTGCATCAAACAAAGAACCAAACTTAATTCCAATAATATCACTTGATACTAACTGTTCTTCTGTATATCCAAATGATTGGTTAGCAGCTTTTGCCATTGCAGCATTAATTTGTTCTTTTGTTAATTTCCCTTCACATACTGCAACAAGTATTGTTGTTGAACCTGTTGGTACTGGAACTCTCTGTGCAGAACCTATTAACTTCCCATTCAATTCTGGGATAACAAGTCCTATAGCTTTTGCAGCACCTGTGCTGTTTGGAACAATATTTACAGCAGCAGCTCTTGCTCTTCTTAAATCACCCTTTCTGTGTGGTCCATCTAAAACCATTTGATCGCCTGTGAAAGCATGAATTGTACTCATGATACCGCTCTTGATAGGAGCCAATTTATTTAATGCGTCAGCCATTGGAGCTAAACAGTTTGTTGTACATGAAGCAGCTGAAATGATTGTATCTGTGCTTTTCAATGTTTTGTGGTTTACGCCGAAAACAATTGTTGGTAAGTCATTACCTGCTGGAGCGGAAATAACAACTTTCTTTGCTCCTGCATTGATGTGTGCTTGAGCTTTATCTTTTGATGTATAGAAACCTGTACATTCTAAAACTACATCAACACCAATTTCACCCCAAGGTAAATTTGCTGCATCTTTTTCTGCATAAATTTTGATTTCTTTGCCATTAACTTCAATTGCACCATCTTTTGCAAATACTTTATCTGCTAAAGCGTATCTTCCCTGTGCACTATCATACTTCAATAAATGTGCTAACATTTTTGAATCTGTTAAATCGTTGATAGCAACAACTTCATAACCTTTTGCTCCAAACATTTGTCTGAAAGCTAATCTACCAATTCTTCCAAAACCATTAATTGCAACTCTTACATCTGCCATAATAATTAAATTCCTCCGAAAATTTTTATACCAATATTTTACATTAGAAATCGTCGTTTTATCAACTAAAAACCGTTTTTAAACCTATCTAATCTCGCTTACTTATGAATAATTATTCATTCTAATTCAAAAGTATTCTTTTGGCTTGGTGTGCCACAATTAAAATATTCATTGTTTTCTCGTTTTCGCTTTGCTCAGGCTATAATCACATCTTTTTACCTAGTGCTACATCTTTGTTGACTTAAAATTATTGTGTAAATACGCATTTTTGTTAAATCAAGCTATATCTTTTATAAATTTAAAGGTGTTTTGTTTAATAGAAAATCCTCTACTCCAATATAGAAAATACCGTCGTCGTCATACCTCGGTACAATACTATTTCTGACTATAACAATTTTACTAAATGAATCCCCCGTTCTTCTTAATGATTCTGTTTCTTGTGTTCGTTTTTCTTTTGTATCGACATTTAGTGCTGATTGAATGTAATATCTGTTACTTCCTCTATTTACAATAAAATCAACTTCTAAATTCTTTTTTTTATTTTTCCCATCTTCTTTGCAATTATATTCTACAACACCAACATCTACATTTAATCCTCGCATTCTGAGCTCATTATATATTACATTTTCCATAATATGCGACTGTTCATTTTGTCTAAAATTTAATCTTGCATTCCTAAGACCAATATCTGAAAAATAGTATTTATATGGCGATGAAATATATTTTCTCCCTTTCACATCATATCTTCTAGCTTTTTCAATTAAAAAAGCATCTATGAGATACTCCAAATATCTGTCCAATGTAAATTGTGATATCTTTATATTTTTCTCCGACATAAAAGTATTTGAAAACTTCGTTGGATTTGATAGCGAACCAATAGATGAAGATATGATATCTAACAAATCGTCAATTACCGATGTATCTTTAATAATTTTATTGCGTTCAACTACATCTTTAATGTATGTAATTGTAAAAATATTTTTTAAGTACTCACTCCTCTCTTCATGACTTTTAAGTTGAACAGCCATTGGCATTCCTCCATACAGACAATATTCATCAAAAGCTTTTACCTTATCTCCTTCATAGCAAGAAGAGAATTCTGCAAATGAATATGGATATAATCTTATTTCATCACCACGACCTCTAAACTGCGTTAATATATCTGAGGAAAGCATCTTTGAATTACTTCCCGTGATATATAAATCTACATTAGGGATTTTCATTATTCCCAATACCAAATCCACAAAAGTTACCTTTGAATTATTATTGCCTGGCAAATATGGATTAGGAACATCTTCTACAAATTGAATTTCATCAATAAAAATGTAGTACTTAAGGTCATTACTTATAATTCTGTTTCTTAAGAATTTATCAAGCTCTATTGGATTTCTATATTTAATATTGGGCAAAGCATCAAGAGCAATCGTTATAATTTGATTTTCATTCACTCCAATAGAAATTAAGTACTTTCTGTATAATTCAAATAAAAGATATGATTTACCACATCTTCTAATCCCTGTAATAATTTTCACTCTTCCGTTATCTTTTTTATCAATAAGTTGATTTAAATATCTTGGTCTTTTTACTTCCATCTTGTACCTCCATTTAATAATATAGCGTAAATCCGCATTTATATTAAATTATTTTGCAGTCTAGGGTTACCTTCAAACAAACTAGAATTTATAACCTGCACTTCTCGCAACACTGTAAAGTTACTCATTCTGCTCTAAAATTCATCTGAAGCTCCCAGAATTCGACACTTTCTCTTGACGCATTTTTAAAAGCTTGTACGACTTAATTGTAATGCCTTGATCTGACTCGTTCCTTCTTTTCTGTTATGCAATCTTGAAACACCTGTAAAAGATTTCAATTACACAACAAGCCCCTTAAATGTTTAATCATCCTATCTGACGATGAAAATAGTTGGGATAAAACTATTTTCATCTCATTCCCATATTTTAAATCCATAGTTGTTAAAAGAGTTTTTACTTCCAGATCTGTGTCTCAAATATTGTATAAAAGCAATTGCAACAAATATCCTATTAAGCAATATGGAAATTGGACTCAAATATCCCTTTGTGATACTCTTTTTTTATGTTTGAAGCCGACTTTAGTATTACTAAACCTCTATCTGTGGAAGACGCATTAAATGTAAATCCATCATCACTCGCTATGATTGGAGATGCTGTGCAGTCCCTATATCTCAGAACAAAACTTTGCATAAATTCACAGGACAAAACTGGCAAAATTCATAAGACACTAGTTGGCTGTGTGAATGCTGTTAAACAGTCGCAAATTATGAGTAAGTTAATAAATGATCTAAATGACGAAGAAATGCTTTTATTTAAGAAGGCAAGAAATTTAAAAATTCTCACATCTGCCAAACATGCATCCATTGATGAATATAGGTTTGCAACTGGCTATGAAGCTTTGCTCGGATATTTTTATTTAACAAATAATCAGCAAAAATTAATTAAATTTATATCTGCATCCATTGAGGAGAGCTTATGATTATATATGGGAAAAATCCTGTTATTGAAACTCTAAAAACGGATACCACTGTTGAAAAAATTTATATTTCAAAAACTGAAAATGATAAATTAGGTCTAATAAAAAAATTAGCAAAGGAGAAAAATGTTTTCTTCAGTATGGTGGATAAAAAAGTGCTGGATAAGCTTTCTGAAGGAAAAACCCATCAAGGGGTTGCCGCAGTCATATCAAATTTCAAATATTCATCTATTGAAGACATTCTTGAACTTGCTAAATCACGAAATGAGTTTGCAAATATAATAGTTATTGATGAAATAACGGACGAACATAACTTAGGTGCAATCGTACGAAGTGCCGACTGTTTTGGCGTACACGGAATAATTATTTCAAAACATCGTTGTGCTTCTGTTACCGATACTGTCGTTAAAATATCTGCTGGTGCAACTCAACATATGTTGATTGCCAAAGAAACTAATATTAACGATGCTATACGTTTTTTAAAGAAAGCAAATGTTTTTGTTTTTGCAACTGACTTTGACGGAAAGGCTCCCGCTTCATTTGATTTTAAAACAAATATGGCAATTGTTATCGGCAACGAAGGTGCGGGCATACGTCCCCTTACAAAACAGCTATGTGATGATGTAATAACTATTCCACAGTTTGGAAAAATAAATTCATTAAATGCTTCAGTCGCTACAGGTGTACTTCTATACGAAATTGCGAGACAACGTCATTAATCGTCTTTCTCGTCGTTCTCTTCTTTTTTAGGTTTTTTCTTAGTGGATATTTCCTTTTCAACTCCCAAAGTTTTGGTAGCATTTTTTTTAGTAGTCATTTCTTCTTGTATTCTTTGTAACGCTCTTTCTAGTCCATCTTCGCTGTTCGCATCCAACTCTCTCCGCATCTCACTCTCTTCAAGACACATCTCACTATATAACTCTTCTGCATAATTTTTTTCTTTAGGCTCTAAATAATATGCGAATTTTGGAAAATATTTTTTTATCCATATATATACATGTTCATCTTCTGCGAAATCTTCTATATATCCTTCTTCTGGAGTGTTATAAAAAGCCACACTTAAAATAGCCTTTGCAAAATCAACCTGATCTTGAGGAGAAATTTTTTTAATCTGACGCAGCTTGTCAATGTCGGCATACTTTTCGATTGCACTATCTATATATGATACATACTTGTGCAATCTACCCGCTTCAAAAAATTGATCTGATAAAAAGAACAACTCTACAACGGCACGATAATATACAAATGCAAAACGGGTATGCCTTAGAGCTTCATTCGGCTCAAATTTTTTTGCAAATGATTCAATTACTTGATCATATGCAACATAAAATGTTTTTTCTAATGGATATAAATAACAAGCAAATACAAGTATTTTCTTTTTTATTTCCAAAGGAGTGTGTTCTGACAAAAGCAACTGACCTATAACATTAATTTCAACTTCAGGTATATGAGGATATGTCTTCATAACGGCAAAAATGAGTCTTAATGTTTCAGATGTGTTAATCCCCATTCTTAGTGATTCAAAAAGCACAGCATGAATTTCATATAAGGACACATGCCCCAATAAGGTATTATCGTGAGCAACATTAGTAATAAGGTTCCCGCATTCTATCATCGTATTTGTCTCTTCTGAAGATGCTGTACATTCAATGTCGTCTATTAGTGCTCTTGTAATCCCATCAACAAAAGACACTGGTATTCCATAAGTTCTGATATCAAAATCTATCTTTTTTGCTTGTTTAAACTCAGCATACATATAATGCTCTGAAAGTGTTTCTAGATATATACCTATGAAATCGTATGGGAAAAATTTTCTAAATCCAAGAGCAATTTGATGCATCTCATAATATTTTTTTTCCTGCATATACCCCTTGGCAAATCCAAAAGCAGACAATCTATTTGTGTAACCATCGGTAAAAAATCTTTCATGATATTTTTCTACTAAATAGAATTTATTATATAAGAGACTTGTATTGATATGAGCAGCAACAATATCTAATGAATTTCTGCTCTCAAAAAAATCTTCTATTTCTTTATCCGTACAAACTTCAAACATTGATTTTGAAAATGATGGTAACGACTGAATTAAAACATTTCCTTTTATATCTATCGCTGAATTACAAAAATCAACAACTTCTCTATATCTTTTTAATTTGTACAATGTATCAACTATATATGTATCTCTCACTACTTTCAGTCTTGGATTAAATGGCATAAGTGGGTATGTCATACATAGTTCAAGTGCTTCTTCATACTTTCCTTCCTTATATAGTTTCTGTATCTTGTTTAAAAGGCTCACTTGTTCTTTGGTACGACTTTCTCTTTCTTCTCGTAACTCATTAATTATGCTTTCAATTTTTTGATGTATATCTTCAACTGAATCCAATACTGGCGGTTCTTCTAATTCATCATCTATTTTAGGTACAAGTTTTTGTCTTTCTGCCTTTGGTGCTATGAATGTAAAAAGCTTGGCATAATCTATTTCTCCCTGAGCATTTGTTGATTCTTCAATTTCATCTTTTGGGAAAAAATCAAAATCCTGTTTGTCATGTATCTGCTTTGGAAACCTCTTTACATTCTCTGGTTTCATCCTCAAATATAAATATCTCGCTATTCGTACCGTTTCATCATAGTTTGCTAATCTTCTGTGTACCATTCCTGTAAATGCAGTTCTCAAAATCTGTATATCTTGACATTCTTGCATTGATTCTATTTTTTCGAAGATTATTTTGTAGTTGGGTTTTTCTTTTTTAAATTCAGCTTTCGCCTCTTCAAATGCTGTTCTGGCTATTACTGCTGCACTATTTACTATCATTTATTTTTTTCCTGTTCTTGTGTGGGTTTGTAAACTGTACTTTTACCTTTTTCTTTTTCTTTGGTTGGCTTGCATAATTCACTGCTCTTTGTGCTGTCTGCACTTTTCTCACAGCAAGCATATCAAGTGTGCTGCATTTGTACATAGATCTATGAACTAATGCTGTCCAAAACACACATTCAATCGCAAATCCTATTATTCCCATTATTGCAAGAACTATGCCAAAAACAATTTTATTAATTGAGCCTAATGCCATTGGCAAAGATGTTATAAGGAATGTTAATACTACTGATATTGGCGAATTAAATATTATTACAAATGTGTTTTTAATAGCTTGACCATACTTCAAATCATATGACACATACAATGGCAACAATACTAACGAAAACATTATTGTCAGTGTTCCTATTAAATAAATTACAACTCCTAGCACATACCATCCAGCTGAAATAATTTGTCCCGAACCTTGTGCTCTTGCTGCGTCGATGTACATTGTAACTATCATCATTGCAGCAACCATAATACCTATTAAACTGAACGTAAGGATGAATTGCCACCAATATTTTTTTACACCAAGAAAAAATGTCTGAATTTTCTTTGAAAATGTGTCCTGAAAATAAACTCGCTTTGCAACATAATACAATCCTGGTACAGCAATAGATGCAATCATCATCGCTATTACTAACATTGCTATCAGCGGAAGTCTTGATTTCAATGTATATTGTAACCATTCCTTCGCCATATTATGACCTTCACCGCCATATCCTATTCCTATGTCAGACATGAAATTATATTTGCCGACAGCACTCTTATCTAACAGAGATGAGAGGTAAAAGATTGCCAAAAAAAACGGTGCTAGAAACAAAATAAAAATCAAACATGATTTAAACATGTTTCCAATCTGTCCACGAATAAGTGCACTAGCTCTTGAAAAAAATGTATTTGGTCTAAATTCAACTTTTTTTTGCGCAGAAACATAACCTTTAATAACTTGAGCTTGAACTTCTTCTGGTTCAACTCTTACATCGGCATTTGTAAAAAGATTTCCGCATATGAATTTTTTATTTTTCAATTTTTCTTCATTGGTCTGTTTTGCCATACTGTGCCCTCGCAAATAGATGTTTATATAATATATTAAGTACTATTTATAATCAAATAATGTTTGTTTTAAGTTTTTTAAATTTTTAATTTTATTTTGATTAATTTTAGCTATTCTAATCCGATTATTTTTATTTACCACATCTATTCTCTTGATTTATATCACAATTTTGATACCCTTAGCATATGCAACTACCAGACATTAATACTTTTAAAGACGGACAACATAGAAAGTTGCTTCTTCACACATGTTGTGCTCCATGTGCTGCAGGAGTACTTGACGATCTTGTAGACCATTATGACCTTACTCTATTTTATTACAACCCAAATATTCTTCCAGAAAAGGAATATAATCTGCGATTAGAAAACTTACACAAGCTGGTCAAAGCTTATAAGGGAATCAATATAATAATCCCTGAATATAAATCAGGTGACTTTTGGTCGTTCGCAAAAGATAAAATGGATATTCCTGAAGGCGGATCAAGATGCACATCATGTTTTTCTCTTCGTTTGACTGAAACCGCAAAATATCTAATTGAAAGCAACAAGTATTTTGCTTTTGCAACTACACTAACATTAAGTCCACACAAAAATGCCCTGTTAATTAATTCAATTGGACATACAATTGCTGACAAGTTTAAAACTCATTATTTGGCATCCGATTTTAAAAAAAATGATGGTGTTTTGAAATCTATAAGGAAATGTAAGGAACTGGATATTTATAGACAAAAATATTGTGGATGCACACCACTGGACTAAAAAGTTATTTCTGCTTAATTAAATTTTTAATATTGTTTTTTGATTCACCATACTGTATTATTAAAACATAACACAAGCCAAGGAGTACTATATGTTAGATGTTAAAGTTAGCAGAGTTTATCTTGTAGAGAAACCAGATATTAAGCTTAAAGCTGTTGCTACAATTGTTCTCGATGATTGTATCGCAATTCACGATATTAAAATTATCGATGGTGAAGGTGGTTTATTTATTGCTATGCCTTCTCGTAAATTACCAAACGGTCAATTTAAAGATGTTGCTCATCCTTTAAATTCTGAGACACGTGAAGTTTTAATTAAAAAAGTAATTACCGCATATGAAGAGGAGGTTAAAAATCCACACACATCTTCAGCGGATAAAGAAGACTAATTTAATAACTTATATATTTTCTTTCTGAACATTCTTACCTATTATCTTTTTGATATTTAGGTAAAGGTGTTTGTTGTTGGGGTATATCTTTTTATAAACTTTATTATATAGTTTCTTATATATTTCAGTATTTTCGACATTTGGCTGATATTCTTTTGTTATATGTGCCATACTTTTTGACGCTTCAACAAAACTTTTAAAAACTCCCAAATGAGTAAAGACAGCCATGGCTGCTCCAAGCGACCCTGTCTCATATGTTTGCATTTTTCTAACTGGCAGCCCAAACATATCTGCCGTAATCTGACATATTTCATCTGAATGAGAACCGCCTCCAGATACGGTTAAATACTCTACTCTATTATTAGCTTTCTTTTCAATGGCTTTTAACCCATCGTATAATCCAAAGTTGATGCCTTCGATTATTGCTCTATATAAATGAGCTCTGGTATGATAATCAGAAAATCCGATTATGGCACCTCTCGCATTTGGCAACGCTATTCCTGGCGACCAGTATGGCTGTAGAATTAATCCGTCACAACCAGGATGAATTTCAGATAAATGTTTGTCCAACAAGTACTCTGGGGTACAACCAAGCTTCTTTGCCTCAACTACTTCTTTATGTGCAAACTCATTCTTAAACCAAGTTAGCAACCAGTATCCTCTATATATTTGAATCTCCGTATTATATTTATTTTTTATTATTGCTGGATATGATGGCACATACTTTTGAGGCTCAACATATTTATCAAGGGTCATTTGGATTGTTGCTGTTGTTCCAAATGAAATTGATGCACCTTTTGAGTCTACACACCCCGTTCCTATTGTCTCACATCCTTTATCTGAACCTGTTGATATTAATGGTATCCCTTCTTTGATACCTGTATCCTTTGATGCCCCTTTGGTAATGTATCCTATAACTTCACCTGGTTCTATTAAATCTGGCATGTGCCTTTTTTTTACATCGTACAGCCCTGCTGTTATTAAAGAATCATCCGCCCACTTTTTATTCTTATAATCAAAAGGCAAATGTCCTATTGTATTTGCAACACAGTCTTTTAATACACCTGTAAGTCTATAGTTCATATAACATGAAAACAAAATATACTTATCCATTTTGTTCCATATTTCAGGTTCATTTCTTTTAATCCAATTGCACGGAGATTTCGTCCTCTGGCGTACAGCCGTGTCGTACATCTTAGCCATTTTAAATGCTGCTTTTGCCATTGGCTTTATATCAAATTCTGCTTCCCTACACTCTCTCTGATCCAGCCATAAAATACATGGTCTTAAAACATTTCTATCCTTATCCATGAGGATTACTGAGTCTCTCATGGTCGTGATTGACATAGCCTCTACTTTATTCCATATTTCTTCGCCAACCTGCTGTTTAAGTGCCTTAGTTGCTAAAGTTAAATTTCTCCAATATGTTTCAACTTCTTGTTCTGCCCACCCTGGCTGAATGGAAAAATATGGTTCGAATTTGTATTGCTCTTTGCCACATTCAGTACCGAACTGATCGTATATAATTGCCCTTACGCTCTGTGTCCCATAGTCTATGGTTAAAACATATCTCTTATTCATTTATATTGTCCTCAACAATTTTTTCTTCATCATTGATTTCATTTTCTTTGTTTGTATTGTCTTCATCTTGTTCATCACTCATATCTGATTCAACTAGCATTATATCCCCACTTCTAACAAACAATTTATCTACATCTGGGGTGTTGTCAATATTTTTAAATATTGCACTAAACATTGGAGTAACTACCATGCTGGCAATCATTGTAATGACTCCTATTATCGGGCTCTGCGAAACCCCGTTCTTAACAAGCTTCGAAAATGTTCTTGCCCCTACTGGAGTTTTAACTGCTCCAAATACGAATGTTAAAATTAGTGTTAATAACAACCCTGTTACAAAAGAAGCATATGCTCCAGCCTTATTTGTTTTTTTCCAGAATAGTCCATATACATAAGGACCTATAAAGCATCCAGCTATTGCTCCCCAACCTAATGCCATTAAAGTAACGATTGCTTGAACTTGAAATCCTGCTAAGATTGCTGATACTCCTACAAATACAAGACAAAATACTCTTAAAACGATATTGGTCTGTTTTTCTTTTAGTTTCTTTTTGCCATAACCATTTATGATATCGATCGTTATGGTTGATGAGGATGAAAGAGATAATGCAGCCAATGTTGACATTGATGCGGAAAACAACAGAACCATAATTAATCCGAACAAGGCAGATGGTAAATTACCAAGTAACATTGTTGGAACAAGTTTATCTATCCCTATATTCTGCACTTGTGAATCGCTAAATGCGACAGACACAAGTGCTCCCATCAAATAAGCTCCAACTCCAATTATTGCTGCAAATACCGTTGATATAATTGTCCCCTTCTTAATCTCGCTCTCATCTTTAATTGCATAAAATTTATGTATTGACTGAGGCAGTCCCCAAATACCAAAAGATGTAAGCAATGTTAAGATGGAAATATTAAATAAAGGGCTTTCAAAAAACCTTCCTTTGCCATGAGGTATGAACCCCTTACTCCCTGAAAAATTAAAATTAGCAAGATGTTCTGGTATTTTACTTTCTCCATTCCTACCAAATAACACCCCAATAACCGTTATCAATCCGAAAATCATAATGATACCCTGAATGAAATCTGTTAGGGTTGTTGCAAAATAACCACCAATAAATAAGTATATCGATGTTAGTATCGCAAGAATTAGAATGCAGTAATATGCTTTAAGTCCAAGTGTCTTTTCAAACATATATCCCATACCCTGATATACTGAAGCTGAGTATGGAACCAAGAACACAAATATTATCAATGCCGAAAACAGTTTTATATATTTTGAATCATATCTCTTTTCAAAAAATTCAGGCATTGTTTTCGCATTTAGTTTGCTTGTCATGAACTTCGTTCTTTTTGCCAAAACTAGCCATGCGAGCAGTGTGCCGAATATTGCATTTCCTATTCCAATCCATATGCTAGAAAATCCATATGTCCATCCTGTTTTCCCTGCGAACCCAATAAATACAACTGCTGAAAAATAAGTGGTTCCGTATGAGAAAGCACTTAACCATCCGCCCACATTTTTGTTGGCAAACATAAATTCGTTTACGCTTTTACTTTTCTTTCTTGTATATATAGCTATTGCAAGTATTGCTACGGTGTATATGGCAAAAATGAGCCACTGTGGCCATACTCCATTTGCTTTTTTTGCTGCCAATAATAAGTCCACTTTTACCCCACAATGTCCTTTACACTATTCAAAACAATACTTGGCTTGATCTGTGATTTGCTTAACATTTCTTTATCTGTTTCTCCAGATAATACGAGTATTGATTTAAAACCACAATTATTACCAAAAGCGATATCTGTATTTAGTCTATCTCCCACCATGGCTATATTCTCTTTATCTACATTAAAACGCTTTTGAATTCTATCCCCAGCAGACTCAAATGGTTTGCCTATAACTACATCAGGTTCTCTACAAATTGTATCTTTTATAAGGTCAATGATTGCTCCTACATCTGGCATTGGGCACTCTTCAGCTGGACACGATTCATCTGGATGGGTTGCTACATATAAGGTTTTTTCATGCTTGTATAACTTTTTACAAAAATTATATACTCTCCCATATTCAAGTGATGTATCAAAAGCTACAACGCAAATATCTGGATTTTCTTCATCAAGGGTTATACCGTATTCAATAAATTCTGCTTGTAACGCAGGGTTTCCCAAAAGAAAAACTTTGCTTTGTTTATAGTTGTCAAGTAACCATTCACATGTAGCCTGCCCACTTGTATATATTTCATTTTCTGAAATATTCAATCCCATATCAGCAAATTTTTTAATATATTCAGCATGATTCCTTGAGCTGTTATTTGTGAAAAAACAAACCTTCTTGCCCATTGCACGCAACTTTTTAATTGTGTCAAAAGCCCCATCAATTTCTTTGTTACCAATATAAATTGTCCCATCTAGGTCAAATATGTATAGATTTATATTTCCCAATTCTTTAATCATTTAATCGTCCGTTTTTATTTATGTAAGTATATTAATATATAAAGGTACTGTTGTAAAAAGTAAAAGCCAAAAGCCTACTTGATGAATGTCGATTTTTTAAATGCCTTGAAATCAAATAGGTTCAGATGACCATTATACTGAATTCCCCCTCTGAGGATATTTTACCTTATCTTCATATTTTTGATGCAGCCTATTACACCACTGAATCGCTAAATATCTTCTTGTAATAGGAACTTCTCTAATTCAATATGCCGCACTGTCGATGTCGAATAATCTACTTTATCGGTTGTTATTAAAATCTTTTCGTTGCTATTATCAAGCAAACTAAAAGGTTTCATTTCTCTATTATATGTACTTTCATTCACCACACTGTATGCAACCTGAACAAATATGATCTTTGACTTTTTTTCACATCGGAAATCAATTTCATATCCATTCAAATTATATAACTGTACTTTGTATCCTTTATATATCAACTCATTAAATACAATATTTTCTAAGTTGTGTTCTATGTCAAAACGGTTTCTGTCAGCCCTTATAGAATTTGATGAAACATCCATATTGTATAGTTTCCCGAAGTAACTGAGTTCTCTTTTAACTTTCGTTGAATATTGTTTTATTTCTTCTATTAGAAATGCTTCTTTCAAATAGTTTATAAAATTCATAACCGTGTTAATTGAACATGTGTAGCCTTCATTCAATATGTAATCATAAACAGACTTTGCTGAAAAAATTCTCGAATTATTTCTCAATACAAAATTAACGATCCTCTTAAAAAGAACCTCTTTTTTTATTTTATATCTAGCTATCAAATCATGTATAACTATGGAAGTGTCAATATCTTCCAAATATTTAATCTGATCTTCTGTATTTTTAAACTCAAGCCGTTTAGGAAAACCTCCCCATGTCAGATAATTTAAAACATCGACTTCAACCCCCAAATCATCTGCGTATTTTTTTAATTCAACATAAACAAATGGTCTAATTTGAAATGAAACATGCCTTCCCGATAATTCATTGATAAATTCTTTCGAGAGCATCTTTGAATTTGAGCCTGATATAAAAATAGAGCATTTCTCCAATCTTAATGTTTTCACGGCATCAACCCACTGAGGCATATTTTGTATTTCATCTATAAACAAATAACAAAGGTCATCACTCTTACGATTATTTCTAACGTACTCAACCAACGCTCTATCTGTTTGAACTTTATCCATATCATAAATGTGCTCCAGATTTAAAAATATTGTGTTGTTACTTTTTATTTCAATTTCTTTTCGTATCTCATCTAGAATAACTGATTTTCCACATCTTCTAATTCCAGTAATAACTTTAATTAAATCGGAGTCATAAAAAGGTCTTATCTTTGACATGTATTGTTCTCTCTTAATCATAAATAACCTCTTTCTAATAATACTGAAATGTTTTATTGAAATCAATAAAAGTTTTCAGTGCTACTGAAATGTTTTGTGGTTAAGTGGAAAAGTTTTCACTAAGCACATCCCCTTAAATTCTGCATCTTTTTATAGATCAATCGACGCCTATTTTACTTCCTCAACCTGTCTTATCTTTACATCATATGTCGCAAACTATATACTTTTAACTAGCATTTGTGATTCAAAGGAGGATTAAAAAATGTCTAGAGTTTACAATTTTTCAGCAGGTCCAAGCGTATTGCCTTTGCCCGTTTTAGAGGAAGCTCAAAAGAACTTACTTGACTATCAAGGAGCTGGTTTGAGTGTTATGGAAATGAGCCATAGAAGTAAATGGTATGATGACATTCAGAATGAGGCTCTCGCATTAATTAGAGAATTGATGAACATATCTGATGAATATGACATTGCTCTTGTTCAGGGTGGTGCATCCACTCAATTTGAAGCTGTGCCGTTGAACCTTATGTATACTGGAAAAGCAAGTTATATCGTTACTGGTAACTTTTCAAAGAAAGCTTACATTGAAGCACAAAAATACGGTACCGCACAATTGGTAGCCTCATCGGAAGATAAGAACTTTACATATATTCCTAAAACATTAAAATCAGATTTTGATAAGGATTCGTCTTATCTTCACATCACAGAAAATAACACAATATTTGGATTAAAATACAATAAGTTACCAAATACTGATTTGCCTATTGTGTCTGATATGTCTTCATGCATAATGAGTGAAGTTATCGATGTAAACAATTATGGACTTATTTATGCTGGTGCTCAGAAAAACCTAGCACCTGCTGGAGTAACTATAGTTATTGTTAAGAGAAGCTTGCTTGGAAAAGAGCTTGCTATCTGCCCTACAATGCTTAAATATCAAACTCAGATCAGCACAAATAGTATGTACAATACTCCTCCATGCTGGTCTATCTATATGATGATGTTAAATTTAAGATATCTCAAATCATTGGGCGGTGTTGCTGAAATTGAAAAAATTAACAAAAAGAAAGCTAAGCTTTTATATGACTTCATTGATAATTCTGACTTTTATACAAACAATGTTGAAAAGCCATTTAGATCAAAAATGAATGTTCCATTCGTAACGGCAAACAAAGACATGGATGCAAAATTTGTAAAAGAAGCAACTGAAAATGGATTAATTTCATTAAAGGGGCATAAGCTTGTTGGTGGTATGCGTGCATCTATCTATAACGCAATGCCTTATGAAGGTGTAAAGAAACTCGTTGACTTCATGAAGAAGTTTGAAATGGAGAATAGATAATGAAATCAGAAATACTACAATTAAACAAAATTTCACAGGCTGCTGATAGTACTTTAAAAAATTATTCAATTAAATCTGAAAGTACATCTCCTATTGGGATCATGCTGAGAAGCTTTAATATGCATGACTATACTCTTCCTTCATCAGTATTGGGTGTAGCAAGGGCTGGTGCGGGAGTAAATAATATTCCTATAGCTGAATATGCTGAAAAGGGAGTTTGTGTTTTCAATACACCAGGAGCAAATGCGAATGCTGTTGCAGAATTGGTTGTTGCCTTGGTTCTTGATGCAACACGAAATCTATTTGCAGGTTCTATGTGGGCATCTCAATTAAAAGATGAAACAATTGCCAAAGATGTTGAAAAAGGAAAGGGGGCTTTTGCTGGTAATGAAATTGCTGGCAAAACCATTGGCGTACTTGGACTAGGTGCTATTGGAAGAAAAGTAGCTAAGTTATTTAATGCTTTAGGATTAAAAGTAAAGGGATATGACCCATTTATTTCTGATACAACAAAGGAAGAATTATCATTTGCTGAAATTGTGTCTGATCCAGAAAAATGCGTAAAGGATTGTGACTTCATTACAATACACATCCCTTACATGGATAGTACAAAAAACTTCATAAATGAAAAAATCATAGCAAACTTCAAAAAAGGCAGTGTTCTAATAAATGCAGCAAGAGGAGAATTAGTAAGTAACAGTGATATACTCTCAGCTATAGATAATGGTATCGTAGCCAAATATGTAACTGACTTCCCTATGTTTGATTTAATTAATAAACCAAATGTTGTTTTAATACCACATTTAGGAGCATCTACAGAAGAGGCAGAAGACAATTGTGCTGTAATGGCTGCCGAAGAACTTGTTGATTACATTGAAAATGGAAATATTAAAAATTCAGTAAACTTACCTAATCTTACAAAAGAAAAAACTGGTAAATATAGAGTTTGTGTATTAACAAAAGATAACGCTGATATCACTTCAAATACATCAATTAAAACTGCTTCTCGAAATGGATTTACTTATGCAATTATCGATGATGATAACAAGATAGATATAAAAGCACTTAAATCATTGAACGGTGTTGTTTTTGTTAGAGAAATAAAATAAGCTATTCCCTATTCTTGCCGAGATAGTATATAGCCAATGCATTGTATCCTGCGTTCGCTGATACAAGTTTATCTATGTAGCCAAATTTAATAGGTACATTTTGTGTTTTGTCTTTTATTATATTTGCTAGGGTTTCAGCCTCAGCAAGTTCATTAGTGTGACCTATAAGAACAAAATCATTGTCCTCTGGAACATAATTCTTCTCGAATATTTTTATCATTTCTGCAATAGCTTTTTTTCTGCCTAGTGATTTGGCAACTATTGAAACATGTCCATTATCATCAATAGTCATTACTGGTTTTATATGCAACACACTTCCAATAAATGCCGTTACCGCACTTATTCGGCCACTATTTTTGATATTTGTTAAATCATCAACTATGAATGTGTGATGAACTCTATGTTTGTTAGTTTCAAGCCACTCAACTATTTCTTCATATGACTTGCCTTCATCATTCATTTTATTAGCGTAATATACAAGTATGCCCTGACCGCCACCGCCAGATAACGAATCTATTACTGTAAGTTTATTGTTCGGATATGCTTTTTTTAATTCTTCTGCAAGTGACTGAATATTTCCACATCCACCAGACATCCCAGATGAAAATGCTATATATATCACATCATTTTTTTCGCTTAATAATTTCGAAAAGACATCTTTCACTTCACCCATACTAACTTGAGATGTTTTGACCCTAACTCCTGATTTTAATTTTTCATAAAAATCAAATAAAGTAATGTCTTCTTCTTTTAGATATACTTTATCTCCTATAGAAAAAGATAACGGTACTAATATATTTTTATGTTCATCATAATAACCATCAAACAGATCTGCCGTATTTTCGCTTACTATAACTGTACTCATTTGTTATTCCCAAACATTTTGTCGTATGCTTCCATATTGTCTTTTATAATCAACTCAGAGAATGCCCTATTTTTTACTTGGAATACTGTGGTCTTTTTACCCTCAAGTTGCTTATAGACTTTAAAGAAGTGCGAAATTTCATCCATTATGTGGGGTGGTAACTCGCTTATGTCTTGATAAATATTCCATGTAGGATCTTTAAATGGTATGGCTATAATTTTATAGTCCATTTCTCCACCATCTTGCATCAGCATTACTCCTATCGGATAACACTGAACTATTGCCAATGGAACTATTGGTTCCGTACACAAAACCAAAACATCAAGAGGATCTTGATCTTCAGAAAGTGTTCTTGGTATAAACCCATAATTTGTTGGATAGTGTGTGGAAGTATATAAAACCCTATCTAGTTTTAATATTCCCGTTTCTTTATCCAATTCATATTTATTTTTTGTTCCTTTTGATATTTCTACAACAGCTAAAAAATCCGTTGGACTTATACGTTTGCTGTCTACATCGTGCCAGATATTCATTAGTACCTCTTAATCAAGACATATATAAATATATCCCGTAACATCTCTAGTTTAACAAAATTATTAAAAACTACAAATTAAAAATGTTTTTAAATATTTATCTTTAAATTAATCTTCACAACTTTTTTTATTTTTTAGATATTCTAATCCATTATTTTTGATTTTAGCCTAAAATAAAAGGTCTCACGACCTTTGGCACACCCATACGGATTCGAACCGCAGACCTTTGCGTCCGTAGCGCAACGCTCTATCCAGCTGAGCTATGAGTGCATATTTTGGGGTTAAATACTCCCGCAATCTCAACAAACAAATTATATTGTGATGTCTTGCTGTTGTCAATTTTGCTATCTGTCTTCTCTAAAATAATTAAGCCCTAGCGAAGCAGGTGCCTGATTTCTTTTTTTCTTCCCCAACGAACTTAAAACAATTATTACAGCTGTTAAAATAAACGGCAGCATTTCATACACTTCTGATATTGATTCATTTGAAAGAAATCCTAATGTTTTTGGGTAAGCTGCCGCCAATACTGATTTGTGTACCGACAATGTGAGCAACATCCCAAACAATAAAGATGCAAATATTGCTCTGAATGGTGACCAGTTTGAGAAAATGACCAGTGCTACAGCAATCCATCCATATCCGTTAATCCACAATGTATTCCATGCTCCATTATGAATTGTTAGAACTATACAAAGTCCTCCAATACCAGCAATCCCAGATCCTATCATTGTATAGATATATCTCGTTCTATCAACATCAATTCCCACAGCATCCGCTGCCGCAGGATTTTCTCCAACTGCTCTAAGCTTTGCTCCACTTTTTGTGTGTTTAATAAATATTCCTAAAAATATAGCAAGTGCTCCAGCTAAATATACAAGTGCCGAATGTTTAAAGAAAATATTCCCTAAATATGGGATCTGTGCAAGATGCCCAAATGGCTTGCTTGCTATAAGTTTTGACAGTTTGCTGCCTAATTCAATTTGAGGCAACTTAAATGCCGTTCCTAACATAAGTTGTAAGGCAACTCCAAATATAGTGATAGCTAAACCAGTAACATTCTGATTCGCTTTAAATGTAACAGTTAATAAAGAATACAGTAATCCCATCAAACCGCCAAATATAAATGCTGCCAATAATCCAACAAACAAACTTTGTGTTCTAAATGCAAATAAATAACCGAAGATAGCACCTATAGCCATTGTGCCTTCTACGCCTAAATTAAGACTCCCATTTTTTTCCATAAGAATTTCGCCAAGAGTAGCAAATAATAACGGTGTTGCAATTAAAATTGAATAGAAGAAAAAATATACTATTGAATTTCCCACTGTCACATTCCTCCATTCAAACTTTTATAATAAGCACCATTTTCTATATATTTTGAAAACATTCCTTTCGGTACTGTGAGTGACCTGTATAGAAAATTCTTTTTTTCTTTGTTTGATTTAACACATTCCATTGATATGCTAAATGATTTCTTATCTTTTTTTACACTTTTCAGAGAATATATAAAATTTACAATAATTGCGTCATGTTTAATTTTTTCTTTTTTACTTTCTTCTTCTTTTTGTTTTTCTGCCTTGCGTATCTTCCCAGAATTAAAAAATCTAGAAAACCTCTCGTTGAATATAAGTTTATAACTAACTATAAAATCTGCAATAAGCATAAAGAAAAGTATTAACCCCTGAAGCACATCTGCAAATTCTTTAAAGCTTCCAATTTGATTTAACCCTACATTAATTATTGACATGAAAAATGCCATCCCAATAATACCTAAGGGATTTAACTTGGCTATCCAAACTACAATAATAGCTGTCCAACCCATATTGCCTGTTATTTCTTCCGAAAGTGTATGCCCCGATGCATTACCTGTAACCTGAAGTGCACCAGCAAGACCTATTATTGCTCCAGATGCAAATATTGTTCTCAACATAATCTTCGTTACATTCATGCCTGCATATCTTGCAGTATTAACAGAATCTCCAACGACCGATACTTCATATCCCTGTTTCATAAATTTGAAATATATAAACATGAATATAATCATCAATATAGAAATAATTATAAAAATATCCATTTCATATGATCTGCCATTTGCAAGACTTTCTATTTTAAACGAAGGTAAAAAACCATTCTCTGGCAACTGTCTAAACTGAGGTCTTGTATTAGGCACATTAAAGAAAGAATTTTTCTTCAACGCCTTAAGAGTAAATAAAGCTATATAATTGGACATCAAAGTTAATAAAGTTTCGCTTGCCCCAAAGTTAACTTTGAAAAGACCCATAAAGAGTGCAAATATTCCCGCACTAATTGCTCCTATTGATAAAATGAAAATCATTGATAACCCTTGAGGAAGACGACCACCTATAATATTAGCAATTACTGTTGCAAATATTGCACCAACAATTATTTGTCCTTCTCCGCCTATGTTCCAAAATTTCATTTTAAAAGTAAAAGCGGTACCCACAGATACTAAAAGCAAAAATGCGAATGTTTCTGCCAAGCTTATTCTAAATACTGTTCTTTTAAATGCTCCCAAAAATAGTTTTTCAAGATATTGGGCAACATTAACTTTCATGCTTGCCAAAATCATGATACCTATCAGCACTGCAGCTAAAATTGTCCCAATGTATATCAAAAATTTTTGCCAAGGTTTAAACTTGTCATTTTTAACTACATGAAATAATTTTGTTTTTAACACCATTTTTCTCATTTTTATAATTCTATTCTGCTGTCTTCTGCAATTCCATATTTTTTATTATCCTTCTCTTTAGTCAAATCTAAAGATCCGGTCATCATCAGTCCCACTTCTTCCTTTGTGATTTTGTCGGCATGAACAACTCCCATAAGCTTACCATGACAAATAACCATTATTTTGTCACACAATGCCAAAAGAACATCTAAATCTTCGCCGACAAACAATATACCCGTGCCTCTTTCCTTTTCATTGTTTAAAATATTGTATATCGCATATGAGCTGTTAATATCCAAACCTCGAACAGGATATGCTGTAACAATTACATCCGGTCCTTGCTGTATTTCTCTACCGACAAGAACTTTCTGGACATTACCCCCAGATAATTTTCTAACCGCTGTATGAATTGATGGTGTAACTATTTTTAGTTCTTCAACTATCTCTTCCGCTCTCTTGTTTGCTTTCTTTCTATCAATAAAGGGGTTGTACCACATTTCGTTGTAATCTTTTAAAATAACATTGTCAGATATATCCAATGATGGTGCCAGTCCCATACCAAGTCTATCTTCTGGAATAAAGCTCATCGCTATTCCCTCTTGAATTATTTGCTTTGGAGACAGTCCATTCAAAGGTTTCCCTTTATGACAAATAACTCCCCCTTTTATTTTTCTCAATCCTGCAATAGCTTCGCAAAGTTCTTTCTGACCACATCCGGAAATTCCTGCGACACCTAAAATCTCTCCGCCTCTAATATAGAAACTCATATCGTCAATCGCCACAGAACCGTCATCTTTCATTACTTTAAGCTCTCTAATTTCAAGCAATGGTAAACTTTGAGTAATTGCACTTCTTTCTATTTTTAATTCTACACGCTCACCTACCATCATATTTGTGAGCTCCTGAATACTTGTATTTGCGGTCTTTACGGTATCAACATATTCTCCCTTCCGCATTATTGCAACACGATCACTAATTTCTTTTATTTCGTTTAATTTATGTGTAATGATGATTATTGAATGACCTTTCTCTTTCATCTTTTTTAATACAGCAAATAGTTTATCTATTTCCTGAACTGTGAGTACCGCTGTAGGTTCATCAAGCACTATTATGTCGGCTCCATAATATAAAACTTTAATGATCTCCAGTGCCTGTTTCTCGGATACGGACATATCTGATACTTTTTTCCTCACATCAAGATCAAATCCAAATTCTTTAATTTTATTTTCTATTTTTTTGAATCTTTTTTTTGTCAATATATTTGCAAAAAGCGGCTTAAAAATCCATTTGAAAATTAAACCTATTCTCATGAAAAACTTCTTTAGATAAAATATCCCTTTCTTTTCATCTTTATACCTACGCTTTTCATTTAATGTGTTCCACTCTTTACGAATATCTACACTGCTGTTCTTTTCTCCTATTAAGATATTGTCAGCTGCGGAAAAATTTTCCACCAGCCTAAAATGCTGATGAACCATTCCTATTCCTAAACTTTTACTATCTTGTGGCGAATTAATTATTGCTTTTTCTCCTCTGATAAATATTTCCCCAGAATCTGGCATATATATACCACAAAGCATATTCATCAATGTCGTTTTTCCACTTCCATTTTCACCAAGTAAGGCTAAAATTTCACCTTTTTCTAAAGTGATATTAATATTTCTATTGGCATATATGTTGCCAAATTTTTTATTAATATTTTCAAACCTTACTTCTTCTCTCATATTCCATTAATTAATGATCATTTAACTTTTACATAAAACAAGATGCTCCCAAAAATAGGAGCATCTTGTATAGGGCAACAATTCTTATTATTTATCAAATCCGCCAGCTATACCATCAAAAATATAATCCATTGATCCTTGTATAACAGCATCTGCAACTGATTCTCCAGCTTTAATTACTGTACGAGGTGCTTCTCCATTGCTAGAACGTCCTTTAATATCTTCAGCCACTTGTTCTACTGTTATATTTCCATCTACTTCTGTGAATTTTAATGTCTTTCCTGAGAATACATCCCATGTACCTTCTTTAAGAAGATTTTTTACTAAGTTCAAATATTTATCTGCATTTTTTGGTGCCTTATCTGAGAGTGCTGTTATGTCAACTAATCCTTCTTTATATCCTTTATAATATTGACCAATTGACTTAAAATCATTGTTTTGAACAGCCTTAATTAACTGTGTGTAGTATACTCCCCAATGCCATATTACTGAAGTTAATACGCTATCTCCCACTTTACCAACTTTATTCATATCTGTGTTGTATCCAATACTAAATTTACCAGCTTTATTAGCAGCATCACACACAGATATTGTGTCAGAGTGATGTCCTATTATGCCTGCACCAGCATTCAACAAAGCTTCTGCACTTGATTTTTCTTTAGTAGGATCAAACCATGAATTAGTTATGCTAACATCCATTGTTACATCTGGATTTACACTTTTTGCTCCCAAATAGAAAGCATTAAAACCACTTACTGTTTCTGCTATGCTGTTACCATATGCTGAAACATATCCCAACTTATTGTTGCCAATTTCTTTTGCTTTTAATCCAGCAATCATACCTGACAAATATCTTGCCTGATATATTCTACCAAAATAATTATTCATGTTTGTGTCATTATGCATATATCCTGTGCCATGAGAGAATATGACATCTTTGTATTTTGCTGCCAATTCAGCCATCGGCTTCTGATATCCAAAACTAGTTCCAATAATAACCTTACATCCTTCATTCTCTATTAAATCAACGATTGTTTTTGTAATTTTAGCCTCGTCACCATCTGAAACATTCCACTTTCTTACAACCTGACTATCTTTCAGCCCAGTCTCCTTAATCATCTGTTTGATACCGTTTTCATGTGCAGCACTGTAGCCAGTACTTTCACCTTCAAGACCAATATGCAAAACACCTATTTTGAGCTCTCCTTTATTGACCTCTTTTTTATTGTTCTTTTTACCACAACCAGCAAATGCGAACATTAAACAGCTCACTAAAACCAAACTAATTAAAAACAAAAAACCTTTTCTTTTCATACTTTTTTTCCTCCAAAATTATTTATTTACGAAATGTTATTTCTTTTTTATTCATACTTTCAAGGATGGCTAAAGAAAATATGTCGTATCCTTCTTTTCTCAACTCATCTCCGCCATGTTGAAATGCTTTTTCTATAGCAATTGCTATTCCTTTTATTTCTGCTCCTGACTCTTTTGCAATTGAGATTAAACCTCGCAATGCCTCCCCATGAGCCAGGAAGTCATCAACTATTAGTATGTTGTCTAATCCGCTTAAATATCTTTTTTCCACAAATATCTCTTTGTCTTGGTTTCTTGTAAAGGAATGTATTTTTGCAAAATATGTTGAGTCTGACAATGTCGATGCCTTTGTCTTTTTTGCAAATAAAACAGGAACTTTAAAATAATGAGCTGCCGCCATGGCAACTGCAATTCCAGAGCTCTCAACAGTAAGGATTTTTGTGATAGATTCGTTTTTAAACCTGTCATATATCTCTTTCCCAAGTTCTTCTATGAAGAGACAATCTATTTGATGATTCAAAAAGCTATCCACTTTAAGAACTCCTCCTTCATAAACTTCTCCATCTTTCAATATTCTCTCTTCAAGTTTTTTCATATCTCTCCAAGTTAATCTAACTTACCTTGTCTTTAATTTAAAAGGGGGCTTACACAGTCCCCTTTCGTTTATTCTTTATAATGCTCCTCGGCCATCCTTTCCATAGCTTGCACCATTCTCAGTCCCTCTTCGTTATCCTTCGCCTTTACGAAGATCCCACGGTGCTTGAGTATGCATATCTTCCCAGATCCCAGTGCGTACACCGTATCCTTTATCATTTTGTTAGAATTCAGCGTACTTTCCTTTATGACATCTATCTTATCACCCAATATCTCTCGGTACTTCTCTGGCACCTCTACAGTGTCAAATTCATTTCCAAGTATTACTGAATAATATGGATGTGCATATATTGTTGTTGAAATATCCGCATCATTGATAAATGTTGCCAAGTGTAATCTTTTATATGATGTCGTTTTCTTTCTAGCTTTTGTTGTTTTATTTCCTAAATCTACGATTGTAAAATCTTCAATCGTGGCGTTCTTATTATCTGTATCGTTTGCTGTTAGAACTATTCTTCCGTCGCCCATCCTATTTGCAACACTGTCTATGTTTCTTAAGACTAGTTTTTCAGAATATAAATCGCTTAGTAGTTTTTTCATACTTTTTGCAGTCTTTTCTTCTTCTGCTGTCTGTATTGCACTTTCTCTCTCAAGAATAGTCTTGCCATTCCTTTCTGCAATTCTTCTTTCTCTCTCTTTAGATACCAAAGCTGACACAGCAATCTTATGTCCTATATATTCAAGACCAGATATTCTGTATTTTGATAATCTCGTTAAATTGTTTTTTTCAAGTGTCAGTGCGATGTTGCATGTAAGGTCAAGTGCTTCTGCCGTTTTATATAATTCTTCAATTGTCCTACCTGTTATCAATGCCCCTGCATTATTCATAATGCACACATCGCTGAAAGCATGTAACCTAGCAACTATTTCAGATCCAACATTGCTTCTTGTGCATCCTGCTTTAATTCCACACAACTGTGTGAATGAATCATTTAATGCACTTAATGATTTTCCTTTCTTTGAGTATTCAAGTATTGCTGGGGAATCAACAATTGCCGCAAAGCAATAATTTTCTTTTCTCTTCAGTGCGACTGCCAATACAACAGCAGCAGCTCTATATGACAAGTCAACTGCTTCAAGTGTTTCCGATGATATCTCATCAAAATCTGAATCCTTTACTTTTAATAGGTTTGTATTTGGTTTGGTAATGATTATATCGTCATCATCTGTTCTGCAACATAGGAATCCCTTGGTTATAAACTGACGTTCTCCAAACTCTTTTGCATAAGCTTTGAGATCTGCCAATCCATCAAAGTACATTGAATTCCTCCCATACTTTCGATATAACTTCCGAAAAGAAAATTACAAGCAAATTATAAACAAATGCCTACCATATGACAAACAAAAAACGCAGTTGCCAACGAAAATTCTTTTAAAATTAATTTTTTATGATAAGAAAACACAATATTTAGTGGTTTTTCACCTCTCTCAACCACAATATACTGTATTTTTGCGTTTTTCAATGTTTCCTTAGTGTAAATTTTTTTATTGTATTGAATGTCGATTTTTGTTATATTTTTCTATGTAACGAGGAGGAATAGCATGAATAAAAAAGAATTAATCACAGCTATTATTGAAAAAACAGAACAGTCCGTATCTGAGGCAACTAAGACTCTTGATGCATTTTTTGATGTAATTGCAGAGACAATCGCAAAGGACAAAGTAGCAATTGCTGGTTTCGGTACTTTTGAATTAAAGGAGCGTCCAGAAAGAGACGGAATCAATCCTAAGACAAAGGAACCTATCAAAATCGCAGCTTGTAAAGCACCTAATTTTAAATTTGCAAAAGCTTTTAAGGATAGATTCAGCGAATAGTGAAAATTAGTAAAAGTCTTCTGAAGTTCGGCTATCGTCGTGATGATGATAGTAAATTTCTTTCGCTCAAAAATGAAAATGAACAGAAAGTTCCTTCTACAGAAGATATACTTAAAGAATCAACTTATAACGGATTAAGCAATAAAGAGGTAGATGAACGAATAGCTGACGGTCGTGTAAATGGCAACCATCAGGTTAAAACAAAATCGGTCGCTCAGATATTTGCCACTAATATTTTCACATTCTTTAACTTAGTCCTTATTTTATTGTTAATATTTTTAATTCCTCTAACTATTCAAAATTCTGCAGTAACAAGAGCACTACAAAAGGAATTCCCAAATAATCCCCTATATAAGAATGTAAATGCATTCGCAAATTTCGGATTTGTCCTACTCCTTATAATAAATACGGCTGTAGGAATCGCACAGGAGTTAAAAGCAAAAAAGACTATTGATAAATTATCCATACTGTCAGCTCCTAAGGTTAAAGTTGTCAGAGATGGTGTACAAAAAGACATTCAAGTCAGCGAGATTGTTGTTGATGACTTAATCCTTCTTAAGACAGGTCATCAAGTATGTGCCGACAGTGTCGTTATATCAGGACAAATAGAAGTTAATGAATCTCTGATTACTGGTGAACCAGATGCCATATTGAAAATGCCAGGAGATAAAATCATAAGCGGTAGTTATGTAGTATCTGGTAGGGCTGCAACAAAAGTTGAAAAAGTTGGTTTGGATAGCTTCGCAATGAAAATTAGTGCTGGAGCTAAATATTTAAAAAAGCATAATTCAGAAATATTAAAATCCATAATGCTTATTATTAAGATTATGGCAATTATCATTATCCCTGTTGGTATTGCACTCTTCTGTACAAAATTCTTTGCATCAAACGGTGGATTCAAATTAAAGGGAAATCAAAGAATCTTTGAGCTTACTAAAATAGGAAAGACCACTATCGGAACTCTGTTGGGAATGATCCCTTCTGGGTTAATTGCCCTTACAACCGCAGTATTTGCCATTAGTGTCATTAGGCTTTCAAAACATAAGACATTAGCTCAAAATTTATACTGTATTGAAACATTAGCTCGTGTTGATGTTATTTGTCTTGATAAGACTGGAACTATCACAGAAGGTTCAATGGATGTGCATTCAGTGTACTCTCACTCTGGAGATACTGACCAATTTAAAAAACTTCTGAAAAATTTTATTGTTGCAGTAAAAGATGACAACACAACTGCAAATGCTATTAAAGATTACTTAATGAATGTTCAATCAAATAGAGATGCCTCTGAAATTATTGCTTTCTCATCTCAAAGAAAATGGAGTGCTGCTAAATTTGATAAAACTTTTTATATCCTTGGAGCTCCAGAATTTGTATTTAAAGAGCCTACCAATCAGATGAGAAATAAGATCATGGAAATGTCTCAACAGGGATTTCGTGTTCTTGCTTTCGCATCTACAGAACAAAAAGTCACTAAAGAAAAATTGCCAAATTCAATTAAATTTGAGGGCTTTATATTTTTAACCGACAAAATACGTAAGGAAGCACCTGATACACTAAAATTCTTTAAACAAGAAGGTGTTGATGTAAAGATAATATCGGGTGACAATCCTGACACTGTTAGAGCTGTAGCATTAAGAGCAGGGCTAACCGACTGTGAAAACATCATAGACATGTCAACATTATCTTCCGAAGAGGAAATTTATGACGCTGCTGAAAAATACACTGTATTTGGTAGAGTCCTTCCAGATCAAAAGTTACTTCTTGTTAAAGCTCTAAAAGCTAATGGACATACAGTCGCAATGACTGGTGACGGCGTAAATGATGTTTTGGCACTAAAGGAATCTGACTGTTCAATAACTGTTGCTTCTGGTTCAGATGCAGCAAAGAATGTAAGCTCATTGATTTTGATGGATTCAAATTTTGCATCCATTCCTAAAGTTGTTGCTGAAGGTCGTCGTTCAATTAACAACCTTGAAAGATCAGCATCATTGTATCTTGTTAAAACATTCTATTCGCTTTGCATTGCAATACTATTTATGATGCTTGTTAACTTTGAGCTTCCTTTTGAACCTAAGCATCTGACATTTATTGCTGGACTTACAATAGGTATCCCTTCTTTTGTTTTAGCGTTAGAACCTAATCATAGCAGGGTCACTGGACGATTTTTACCAAAAGTTCTGTCTGACGCCTTACCTGGCACTCTAGCTGTAATGCTTGGAATTGCTGGTGTTATTATATCTAGCAAATTTGTTTTGCCGAAATTTATATCCCTAGACTCTCACCAAATACAAGGCATGTATGTTATTACAACAATGTTGATATCTTTTGTTTACTTATTTAAAGTCTCTATGCCTTTCAACAATACAAATACAGTTATGTTCTTCTTGTTATTTGTAGCGTTTATAGGGGCCTATTTTATAAACTTCGGAAGTGTTGAAAAAGGACAAACCCTACAATCCTGGCTCGGGATAGAAAATGCTAATGTTAAGAGTCCTATGGTTGGGGCAATCCTCATTGTCGTAATTATAGCTGGTCTTGTTTTTGCACTACTCTCATATGGACTACATAGGTTATACAAGAAATATAATAATGGAAGTTTCCTTGATATTATTAAAAAGAAAATTCAAGAAAATAAAGCCAAACAAAAGTTAATATCTAAACTCTAAGATTTAAAAAGTTATCCACAACAACGCTTTGTGAAAGGGAATGTAAGAATTGTTGTGTAAAAAGTATTTATTAGATATAAAAAAATTCTAA
>CAUTUX010000011.1:0-35856 GCA_963542015.1 uncultured Clostridia bacterium
GCGTAAAACACGAATTTTACGAAGACTTAAATGAAAATGTTAGGTTCAATTGGACAGATATATACTACAAAGGTGAAAAATATGAGAACTTAGGAGAAAAGGTATTCAGATATTCATTAGTTGATCTAGAAGATTCACCTATAGAACCAGGTTCAAAAACATCTACAAAATTATTGGATTTAATATTTGGTTCAAAAAGTGATAGTGTTTTAATGTATCATGATACTCATATGGCAGATTATGTAAATAAAGTAATGAGAAAAAAAATGTTAGTTAGAGAAATGCATATTCCATATCTTTTTGGCAAAACATTTTTAAAACGAGGTGAGGAAGTTAATGATGATGATAATTATCGTGATTTAAAGGGATATTATGAAAATAGAACCATAACTCCTTATTCACAATTTGCTTCAGATCACAAAACAGATTTAAGAGGTTTTTCTAATGGTGTAGTATATACAGATATAGCAGTAGGATTTATTGCAACAGCAACACAGTACTATTATGATCAGATGAAGCAGGGAGTTTGGACATTTTATCCATATGGTACTCCAAATAATAAACAAGGTTTGATATGGAGTGCACGTTATAATGATGGTAATGCTTTGACACCATTATTCATGCAACCAATAATAAATTATTAATACAAACAATAATTATGAGCTCTATTAAAAAAACAGTGAACATTTGTTCACTGTTTTTTTATTCATATATAATCGATTCATATAAATTTAAATTATTAATTGTATATCATATCTTGATGCAAGATCAGGATTAAATTTATACCAATAAAATGATGAGAATATTGTAGCATGATTTACACGCTTATTAATCCAGAAGCACCAAATTCCTGATTTTAATTCCGATATACCATCTTTTAAATAATCATATTGTGTCGCAGTTGCTATTAAGTATTTATCTCTTACTTCATACATTGGGTAATTTTCAACTTGTCTGACCATTTTATAATTATTTGATACATATGATGAATACTGTGTACGACTATCAATAGATTTCTTTTTGTAGTATTCATATGTCTCGTTATCATATATTGTATTATCATTAGCATCCGCATGTTCTCTTATTACTACTTTACCGTTAATATACGGCAAATGTGTATCCACACTAAGTTTCTTTTTCATTACTTTACTTATATATGCCTTTAATATTGATTTGTCATACGAAATCGTAACTCCGCCATCATTGCCATATCCAATAAATATATCTAACAGAGATTTTGTTGTTTTTGATCCTAACTCGATCGGTGAATCTTCTAATTCAACTAATGAATATTTGAAAATCTTCTCTCCTAAATGTTCATATTTCTCACCCCTATAGTATGTATGTGACCAGTGAAATTTACTATTCTCTAACAATTCTTCGTAAAATTCGTGTTTTACGCCGTGTTGTTTAACATTATTACTATCCTCACTAGAAGCTTCATCCTGAGGATAGAATCCTTTAAACTTATCGAGGTTAGCTTTAGATTTAACATTAACGGCAGTATTATCATAAATTTTTGTATCACTGTACATATCGTCATTATTCAAAGCTAGCGGTTGCTGAGTACTCTTATCATAAATAGTTCCAGTAAGATTTAAAGGTTTAAGAGTATAAGGTAGTTTATCTCCTCTAATAGTTAATTTAATAGTTCCGTTAGTATTTAATTCACTGTAATCAGCAGTAACGCTATCTTCAACCGGATAAGTGATATTATCAGCAACAATGTTGCCGAGGTTAAGAGTAGCGGTTCTTACGTTGATATCAAAGACTGCATTTACATTGATATTTTTTGTTAATTCATAAGTACCGTCGAACTTAAATGTTGCACTGTCAAGTTGCCATTCTTTAAACTTATAAGCATCTGTGTTTGTAACCGTAGGGTTATTAGCAGGTTTCTGACCATATCTATATTTAAGTACTTTATTATTAGTGTTAGCAACAGTTTCTGCAACAGAGCTTACTACATGGTCTGTGTCATCAGCATCAGTAGTATTAAGGGTAACAGTGAAAGTTTTTCTGTATACTCTGTAAGTCCAAACGGTGTTACTTTCATTGATTTCGACTTCAATATTGCCATTACCACCTGCGTATTGAATATCAGATTCAGAAGTCATGAATGGTTCATGGTTAGTAATCTTTTTAACGATTTTATTTTTATAAACATCAGGTCTCTTTGCATCGCCATCTTCGCCATCGAAACCAGCGGTAACTTTTTCAAGTTCGAATTCATTTTCGCTGATATAACCAGCAGCTTTACCATCAGCAAGCCAAGAACCGTCAGTTTGTTCGAATTCAACTTTAGCTTTCAATGAGATACCTTCTAATTTATGCCAACGAGCATAGAGTGGGGAAGTCTGACGGTTGAGGAATGTGAAAGGGAGGCGGGTGGGTAAAGATGATGTTTTATACTGAGTTCTATTGATGACTATAGGTATGTAATTTTTGTTAGTTCAGTAATACCTATTTAATTCAATCTAATTTTTTACTCCGTTTTTTAATTATTTATATATCTGACATATGTCATAAATTAATGATAAAGGGATAGTGACATCAAAATATATCATACTAGATAACAGTTGGGAGTAGCTGATACATTTTGCTAGTTGGTTGTTTTAATATAAAAATTTTTTGAGAAGTATAAATTTATATATTACTTTGGTATAAGCATATCATTGAAATATTTATATATAGTGATGTGAAAATACTGTTCATCTAGTGATGTTATATATGGTTCAAGATAAATAAGTGATCGTCTAAAACAATGATTAATTTGTATTAGACACTCGTATACTGTCTTAGTTATAAGACAGAGTGGGGCAATTCTTTTGCATATATTTTGCCTTTAATATATCATTTATTTAACATTCTTTTGAAGGAGAAATACATATGAATGAATTAACACCTAAACAGATTGTTCAGGAACTGGACAGATATATTATAGGACAGCAAGAAGGAAAGAAAGCTGTTGCGATAGCTTTGAGGAATAGATATAGACGCTCAAGATTACCAGAGGAGATTAAAGAAGAGATTACACCTAAAAACATAATAATGAAAGGACCGACAGGAGTTGGTAAAACGGAAATTGCAAGGCGACTTGCGAAGATAGTCAAGGCTCCATTCATTAAAGTTGAGGCTACAAAGTTTACAGAAGTTGGATATGTTGGTAGGGATGTTGAAAGTATAATAAGAGATCTCGTAGAAGCATCAATTGCATTAGTTAAAGCGGAAAAGCAGAAAGAGGTTATGCCTAAGGCAAAAGAAAGGGCAGTTAGAAAGATAACTGCTGTTATTCTTGAAATGCGTAAAAAAGAAGGAAATACAGGCAAGTCAGATGCTCAGATGAGAGAAGAGATAGCATCCGAAATACTTGCTGGAAGATTGGATAATTTTGTTATAGAAATTGAAGTCACAGAACAGCCTAAACCAATCCAAGTTTCAAGTCTTGGGGGTAGTGGAGCAGATCAAATTGAATTTGGTGCAGTATTGGGGAATATATTTGGTAATAGTGAAAAAACAAAAAAGAAGAAGATGACCGTAAAACAGGCAATGAATACAATAATTCTTGCTGAATCTGAACAAATGATAGACAAAGACAGTATTCAGACAGAAGCACTTAATAGAGCGGAGCAAGATGGGGTTGTATTTATAGATGAAATAGATAAAGTTGCATCAAGAAACGGCGAAATGAGCTCATCTCATGATGTTTCAAGAGAAGGAGTTCAGAGAGACATTCTCCCTATAGTCGAAGGAAGTACTGTTCAGACTAAATATGGAGCAATAAAAACTGATTATATTCTCTTTATAGCTGCTGGGGCATTTCATATTTCAAAAGTTGAAGATCTTATCCCTGAATTGCAGGGAAGATTTCCAATTAGAGTTGAGCTTGACAGTTTAAGCGAGGAAGACTTTGTTCGTATTCTTACAGAACCAGATAATGCGGTTATTAAGCAGTATGTCGCCTTACTTGGAGTTGATGGTGTCACATTAGAATTTGCTGATGATGCAATAAAAGAGATCGCAAGGATTTCTTTCTATGAAAACGAGAACTCTGAAAATCTTGGAGCAAGAAGATTGCATGCAGTAACTGAAAGTATTTTAAAAGATATACTTTTTGAAGCTGATGATAATAAGGCTAAGAAGGTTACAATTGATAAAAAGTATATTCAGAAACATTTATCCAAAGAACTGAAGGAGTTGGATTTATCCAAGTACATACTATGATTCAAATACAGAAAGGGACAAAAGATTTGGTACCTCAAGAAGCATACAAATGGCAGCATCTTGAGGATATGGCACACACAATAGCATTGGCACATAATTTTAAAAGAATAGATACCCCAACATTTGAAGCAACAGAATTGTTTGCAAGAGGTATGGGGGATAGCAGTGATGTTGTTAATAAAGAAATGTATACTTTTATTGACAAAGGTGGAAGAAGCATAACATTAAAACCGGAGGGGACTGCAGGCGTTGTTCGGGCATATATTGAAAATGGGCTGTCTCAGTTGCCAACGCCACTTAAGATGTTCTACATAACCCCAGTATTTAGATATGAAAAGCCGCAAAATGGCAGATTGAGAGAACATCATCAGTTCGGTGTCGAGATATTCGGAAGTGAGAGCCCATATGCTGATCTTGAGACGATTATAACGGCATTAGATTATTTATATAGTGTTGGTCTTGAAAATATAACTCTTGACATTAACAATATAGGATGTAGAAAATGCAGACCTGCATACAATGAGATTCTAAAAAAGTATCTTGCAGATAAAGATGATCAACTTTGCGAGCAGTGTAAAAAACGTAGAGAAACAAATCCTTTAAGAATTTTTGATTGTAAGAATGAATCATGTCAGAAAGTGATAGCAGATGCTCCGAAAGTTTCGGATCATGTATGCGATGAATGTAAAGGACACTTCACGAAGTTGTGTAAATTGCTGGATGCAGCTGGAGAAAAATACAATGTGAATAGCAAACTTGTACGAGGACTTGATTACTATACTAAAGTTGTATTTGAATTTAAATCTGATGATTTGGGAGCTCAAAGCACAGTATGTGGAGGTGGTAGATATGATAACCTCATACAAGATCTCGGAGGTCAGAATACACCTGCGGTAGGGTTTGGGCTTGGACTTGAAAGGCTTGCATTAATTTTGAAAAATATTGGCAAAGATAAAGAGCTTGAAGAGAAGACGCCAGACTTTTATCTTGCAGCCGCAGATGATGAATCGAGAGAATATATTCTTGAAAGTGCCAATGAATTGCGTATGCACGGTTATGTAATTGAAACCGACATTATGGAAAGAAGTCTAAAGGCTCAATTAAAACATGCTGATAAAATTCATGCACAGGCTGTAATTGTAATTGGGCAGGAAGAAATGAATAAGAATCTCTTTAAAATTAAGAATCTTGAAACTGGAGAAGAAAAAGTTGTAAGAAATTTCAGAGAGCAACTAATAAAGTTTGCGGAAATGAGAGGATAAATAAAATGATAGATTTAAAGATTATTAAACAATGTGATCATGAGCTTTTTGAAAGTATGGAACAGGAACTGCATAGACAGCAGAATAATCTTGAATTGATTGCCAGTGAGAATATTGCATCACCGGCAGTGATTGCGGCAAGTGGTTCATTCTATACCAATAAATATGCGGAAGGATATCCAAGAAAAAGATATTACGGTGGCTGTCAATATGTTGATTATGCTGAAGAACTTGCAATACAAAGGGCAAAGGAACTTTTTAATGCAGAATTTGCTAATGTTCAACCACACAGTGGTTCTAATGCGAATTTTGCTGGGTATTTAAGTGTTCTTAAACCTGGAGACACAATGATGGGAATGTCTTTACCTGCTGGGGGACATCTTACACATGGTTCATCAGTAAATATGAGTGGAAAACTCTTTAATGTTGTTCCGTATGGTATTAATGAAGAAACTGGATATATAGATTACGATCAGGTAATGGATCTTGCAAAGCAGTGTAATCCAAAGCTTATAGTAGCTGGTGCAAGTGCATATCCTAGGATTATAGATTTTAAAAAATTCAGAGAGATAGCAGATGCGGTTGGGGCATATCTTATGGTAGATATGGCACATATCGCTGGACTTGTTGCCACAGGACTTCATCCATCACCAATGCAATATGCCGATATAGTTACTTCAACAACGCATAAGACACTAAGAGGTCCAAGAGGTGGTCTCATCCTAACAAATAATGAAGATATTGCAAAAGCAATTAACAAGACAATATTTCCTGGAACTCAGGGAGGTCCTTTAATGCATATAATTGCTGCTAAAGCAATGGCATTTAAAGAAGCATTGAGTAACGAATTTATTGAATATCAGAAACAGGTAGTAAAGAATGCAAAAGTATTAAGTGAAGCATTTATAAAAGAAGGACTTGAACTTGTAACTGGAGGAACAGACAATCATCTCATGCTGTTAAATTTAATAAATACTGGTATAACAGGAAAAGAACTTGAGCATATGCTTGATGAAGTAAATATAACAGTTAACAAGAATGCAATACCAAATGATCCTCAGAAACCTTTTGTAACGAGTGGAATTCGTATAGGAACTCCTGCGGTAACCACGAGAGGAATGAAAGAATCTGAGATGAAAGAGATAGCAAAAATAATTAAGCTAGTTATAGACAAAAAAGAACAAGTATTTGATGAAGTTAGAGAAAGAGTAATTAATATGTGTAAAAAGTATCCGATATACAAAGAGGATATTCTCATATGAAAAAGCATTCGCAAAAAGTAAAATTGCTCAAGCTTTGGGATATTTTGAGAATGGAAACTTCTCCAGAATACCCTATGAGTTCAGTTGAGTTACTTTCAAGGTTAGAAGATTTAGGTATAGATTGTGATAGAAAGACTTTATATAAAGATATAGAGGAATTAAATAAATTCGGATACACAATAAAAACTATTAAGAAAAAACGCAATTTATATTATGTTGATACTGATGTATTTAGCATGGCTGAGTTAAAAATACTCGCAGATAGTGTTGCATATGCAAATTTCATACCTGCAGATAAAGCAAAAGTTTTGATTGAGAAAATTTCAGTACTCGGCAATGAAGAATGGGTTGATCAGCTTTCAGCAACTGATACTAATATTGTAAATAGGGCAACAAATAGTGAAATATATGAAAATATAGTTATACTTAACAATGCAATAGCAAAGAGAAAGAAAATAACATTTAAATATTTTGACTATGATTTTAACCTAACTGTAACATACCGTAAGAAAGGTGAAAAATATAAACTGAACCCTATAAAATTGGTTTCAAGTAACAACAAATACTATCTTGTTGGATATGATGATAAATATAGAGAATATACTAATTACAGAATAGACAGAATGCATGATGTAAAAGATTCTTTAGATTTTATATCAATATACGAAGGACTTGATGAAAAGAAACTTAAAGAACATATAACGCAGTCATTTTCAATGTTTTCAGGGGCAGACAGAAGAGTATTCCTTAGATTTCATAAAAGTATAACAAATGAAATGATTGACCGTTTTGGACCAACAATGAAATATCGTGAAATAGAAGGAGATTATGCAAATATATCTGCACAAACGAATATATCTAATCAGTTTTTTGCATGGCTTGCTGGACTTCAAGATTTGGTTGTATTGACGAAACCAAGCGATATAGTATTGGAATATAGAGAATTTCTTCAAAAAGCTATGGACAGGACAAATGAAGCCGATATGTTTAACAAAAAGAAAGACATGGAAGAGGAAAAGCAGGTAGAGAAAATTGTTCAGACTGAACAGCCTGTAAATCATGATGAATCGGAGAAATAAACTGATATTTGAAAGGCTCGTTGAGATGCATCCAGATGCACAGTGCGAGCTAAAACATCACAGCACTTTTGAACTGCTCGTTTCTGTAATCTTGTCAGCAAGGTGCACAGATAAAAGAGTTAATATAATAACTAAAGATTTATTTAAAGTTGCAAATACTCCAGAACAAATGGCAAACATGCCAATAGAGGAACTTGAAAGATATATATACTCCTGTGGCTTCTACAAAGCCAAAGCAAGGAACATACATAACATGTCTGCAAAGATTCTTCAGATTGGATATGTGCCTGATAAAGTCAATGAGCTTGTTAGCTTGCCAGGTGTTGGAATAAAGACGGCAAGCGTTATGCAGTCTGTTGCATACAACAGACCAGCAATAGCAGTTGATACGCATGTGCATAGAGTTTCGAACAGACTTGGTATTGTATATACAAAAAGACCAGAGGATACGCAAAAACAGCTTGAACAGCAATTTGATGAATCATTATGGTCTCAGTTGCATCACTTGTTGATATTCCATGGTAGGTATATATGCAAGTCACAGAACCCAGATTGCAACAGATGTATATTAAATGAAATTTGTGAATGGTATAAACAGAAGAATGAAAGAGAATGAGATAATTGAAAAAATTAAAATATCTGACAGCATATATGAAATGACAATCTATGCACCTTTAATATGCAAAAATTGTCAGTCAGGTCAGTTTGTGATAATACGAAGCAATGCTGACAGTGAAAGAATCCCTTTAACGATATTTAAATATGAGAAATCTAAAGGAATGCTTTCGCTTCTAATTCAAGATGTTGGATATTCAACGCATGAGCTTGTACAAAAAGAAGTTGGGGAATGTATCCATGATTTTCTAGGACCTCTTGGAAATCATACAGAACTAACTGGCAATAAAATATTGCTCGTATCTGGCGGCATCGGGGTTGCAGTTATATATTCGCAAATTAAAAAGTTAAAAGAGGATGGCAGGGCTGTAGATGTAGTTTTGGCTGCAAAAACAAAGTCATTGATAATGTATGAAGCTGACATCAGAAATATGGCAGATAACCTTTACATCGTCACAGATGACGGTTCATATGGTGATAAGGGATTTGCGGTTGATGAAGTTAATGTATTGCTTGCAAAAAATAAATATGATTGTGTATTTGCGGTTGGTCCAATGATAATGATGAAAACTGTGGCTGATGCTACCCGAGACAAAAAAATAAAGACAGTTGTAAGCATGAATCCGATTATGGTTGACGGAACTGGAATGTGTGGCAGTTGTCGACTAACAGTATCTGGAAAGTTAAAATATGCATGTATTGATGGACCCGAGTTTGATGGACATGAAGTAGATTTCAATGAAGCTGTCATGCGAAATAGTATATATAAAGAACAAGAACATAGATGTAACATAAGGGGCAAATGGTAACGAGACACGAACAAGATAAACTTGATGGCAATATAGCATCAAAGACATTTGATGAAGTTGCTTTAGGATATGATGAAGAGACAGCCGTAAAGGAAGCTGAAAGGTGTTTAAATTGTAAACATAAACCATGTGTATCAGGATGTCCTGTCAATATACATATTCCTGAATTTTTAAGCCAAGTTAAAAATAGAGATTTTGCAGGGGCATATAATACGATAAAGGAAAGCAATAATTTCCCAGCAATATGCGGAAGGGTATGCCCTCAAGAAAATCAATGTGAAAAAGTATGTGTACGAAACAAGGCTGGGGGAGCTGTTGCCATAGGTACTTTAGAGCGTTTTGTTGCAGATTGGGCATATAAGAATTTAAAAGAAGAAAAGCATACAACCGAAGGAAATGGGATGAAAGTAGCTGTTGTTGGTTCAGGTCCAGCAGGTTTGTCATGTGCCTGTGAACTTGCCAAGAACGGATATACAGTAACGGTATTTGAAGCTCTTCATGAACTTGGTGGAGTTCTTAATTATGGCATCCCAGAGTTTAGGTTAAAAAAAGAGTTGGTTGAAAAAGAAATACAAGGTGCGGTGGATTTGGGTGTAACCTTTAAAACAAATGTTTTGATAGGAAGAACCCTAACAATTGATGATTTATTGCAAAAATACAATGCTGTCTTTATAGCCAATGGAGCTGGTCTCCCAGTCTTTTTAAATATTAAGGGAGAGAATTTAAACGGTGTATATTCTGCAAATGAATACCTAACAAGGGTAAACCTCATGAAGGCATACGAAGATGACTGCACAACCCCAGTATTAAAGAAAAAAAATGTCGTCGTTGTTGGTGGTGGAAATGTAGCCATGGATGCAGCGAGAGTTGCAAGAAGACTAGGAGCAGAAGTGACGGTTGTATATCGTAGAGGACGAGAGGAAATGCCAGCAAGAAGAGATGAAGTACATCATGCAGAACTTGAAGGTATTAAGTTCGCTTTCTTAACTAACCCAGTTGAAATAGTAGGGGAAAATGAAGTTGAAGGAATGAAATGTATCAAAATGCAATTGGGAGAACCTGATAAAGATGGAAGAAGAAGTCCGATACCAATACAAGGTAGTGAATATATAATTGCATGTGAGGAAGTAATTGTAGCGTTGGGAACAAGACCAAACCCTATCATACGCAATACGACCCCAGATATTAAGTTCAACGAAAAAGGGACAATATGGACAGACA
Organism: uncultured Clostridia bacterium; assembly: GCA_963542015.1. Taxonomy (GTDB): domain Bacteria; phylum Bacillota; class Clostridia; order Christensenellales; family CAG-917; genus CAUTUX01. The sequence continues at coordinate 10,473 of CAUTUX010000011.1, forward strand.
GTGAATTGAGAACTTCAAAGAAATTTGTATATGCTGGTGGAGATGCTCAAACTGGGGCAGCAACTGTAATACTTGCAATGGGTGCAGGAAAAATTGCAGCGAAGACAATTATGGAAGATTTAAAGCAGGTGAAGTAATGTACTTAGATTATGTGAAAATATATGTAAAGGCTGGTAACGGTGGAGATGGAGCAGTTTCATTTCATAGAGAGAAATATGTAACTGACGGAGGACCAGACGGCGGAGATGGTGGTAAAGGTGGAGACATCATCTTTATTGCCACAAGTGAAAAAAACACTTTAATCGATTTTCGATATAAAAAACATTTTAGAGCTGGAGATGGTGAAAACGGACAAAAAAGGTTATGTACTGGAAAATCGGGTGAAGACTTAAAAATATATGTACCAGTTGGTACAGTTATAAAAGAAACAGAATCTGGGAAAGTAATTGCGGACATGTTTGAAGATGGTGAAACCTTTATACCACTTAAAGGAGGAGAAGGTGGAAAGGGGAATAGTAGGTTCGCACATTCCAGAAGACAGGCTCCAAACTTTTCACAGCTTGGGGAAAAGACAAAAGAATTTCAACTTACGTTAGAGTTAAAAACAATTGCCGATGTTGGATTAATAGGATTCCCAAATGTAGGAAAATCCACCTTACTCTCAGTCCTAACATCAGCCAAACCCAAAATAGCGAATTATCACTTTACAACCATCAACCCTAACTTGGGAGTTGTTGAATCATATAATGATTCATTTGTTATAGCAGATATACCAGGATTAATAGAGGGAGCTGGTGATGGGCTTGGACTTGGTCATTATTTTCTTAGGCACATTGAAAGAGTTCGATTGCTAATCCATATTATAGATGCATCTGCCAGTGAGGGGCGTGATCCATATCAAGATTATTTGATAATAAATGATGAATTAAAGAAATATTCTGAGGAATTGCTTAAAATTCCTCAAGTTATAGTTCTTTCAAAATGCGACCTTGTATTTGATAAGGCAACTCTTGAAAAACTCAAATCAAAGTTCACAGATCCAGCTGTTGAAATATCCTCATATGAGCATAAAGGACTGGATAATTTGCTTGAAATAGTACGGGAAAAACTTAAAGATATACCTAAAAAAGGAAGGACAGAAATTGAATATGAATTGAATGATAGAACTGACCCAAATCAATTTGGTATTGAAGTGTTGGGCGATAACATATATCTTATAAATGGAGGATTAGTAGAGTATTTAAAGAAAATTATAACTATTTCTTCAGAAGATAGTTTCGCCCTATTTCAGAAGATTATAAAAGATAAAGGGGTTGTATCAGAATTGAAAAAGAAAGGAATGAAAGAAGGAGATACGGTTATAATCGGAGAAAGTGAATTTGAATGGGTAGATTAAATACGATGCACTCCATAGGAGAGGAATGAAAAAAGAAACATTAACATTAGTATTTGGTGGAACATTTGATCCATGTCATAAAGAACATTTAAGAATGGCAAACGCAGCCATGAAAGAAACAAAGGCAGACAGATTAGTTATATGCCCAACATACAATCAAGAGTATAAGGACAAGAGCCAACTGCCATTTTCAAAGAGAGTACAGTTATTGAAAATCCTTTTTAAGGATGTAAAGTATAAAGTAAAGATAGACAATATTGAAAAAAAAAGAGAAGATCAGAATTTTTCCATATATGTTTTGAAAGAATTAGAAGAGAAATATGGAAAAATAGTATTTCTAATCGGTTCAGATAGTTTTTTAAACATAAGAAAGTGGGTACATTTTGCCGATTTGGTGAAATCATACAAGATTGCTGTTGTTGAGCGTGAAGGATACAAAGTATCAAACAGTGATATAAATATGTTTAATAGAAAATATAATGCAGATGTAAAGCTCTTGAAGTTTAAAGGCAGAGAGGTTTCATCAACTGCTATTAAGTCAGCGTTGTATCTCCAATCAAACACCCCATGGCTAACAAAACCACAAAAAGATTATTTAAAAGAAATAGGATTGTTTAACAAATATGCAGATAAAATAAAACAACTTAAAAGATTGCAGTCAAAGGAACTATTTGCACATACAAAAGCTGTCGTTACTACATGTCTTGATTTGCGTTCAAGATACAACTTTGATGTTCCATATGAAAGTGTATTTTTGGCAGCTCTATTGCATGACTGTGCCAAGCAGGTTACCGACTACGCAAAATATAAAATTAAGGTTGACACAACATTCCCAAAAGTTGCTCATCAGTATGCTGGAGCAGCCCTTGCAAAGAAGTTATTCAAAGTATCAAAGAAAGATATTCTTAATGCTATAGAGTGTCATACAACGGCAAAAGCCGACATGAATATGCTGGAAAAGATTGTATATCTCGGAGACAGCATTTCATATGATAGAGAATATGAACCAATTCCAAAATTAAGAGAAATAGCATTTAAGAATTTTGACCAGGGATTTATTGAAGTTCTTAAATACACATACAATAAGCACGTAAATACAATAATGCATAAAAATACTGAAGAAGCATATAACTACTACATCTACGGCAAAGATATTCTTGATGTCATAAGGTTACGCAAATTCATATGCCATGAACTTGAAATGAATAAAGCTGAAGACATAACAGTCATAGATGTTGCAGGAAGGACAAATATTGCGGACTATTTCATATTAGCCACATCACTTGGAGATAAGCATACCAATGCATTGGCAGATATAATTGAAAAGAAAGTTAAAGACGAATATGGCTTATATGCAATTAATGGAATATCAAATCAGAAAAATTGGCTTGTTCTTGACTACAACGGAGTAATGGTACATATATTCAATGATGAAACACGGAAAGAGTATGATCTTGAAGGAATGTGGGCTAAAAACTGTAATTCGATTCGCAAGTTTCATGTTGAATGAGTATACATAATAAATTATAATAAATATATATTTATTTCGGAGGGGAAATGAAAAGGAAACCAGTTTTGGCTGTTGTTGCTGTTTTTGTGATTATAGCCGTATTAGGTCTTTTTTCCGGTTGTACAAAAAACGGAGTAAAGAAAGTTGTAGTATTGGGAGATTCTATAGCTGAAGCTGTTATCGGACCATCACCAATAACTGAAAGATATAACTATGGATATTATGGTCTTCTTGATCAAGTTAATCCAAATCTTGAAGTCTATAATGCATCAGTTTCAGGGCATGAATCTGGGCATCTTTTAGATATACTTAATCAGGATTTGCCAAGTTATACACGAGACAAAAAGATATATAAAAATCCGAACTCAAGAAATATTGTAAATAAAATACAAGAAGCGGATATAATTCATGTTTCGATATTTGGTAACGATTTGCTTGGCGAATATATGAATGAGATTCTTGAAAACTTTGTGAATGCGGATTACGATGGTAAATTTGATGGTTTAACCGAAGAACAAAAATCTGAAAAATTAAAGGATCCAGATTTTCTAAAGGGAGTTTCAGATAGATTACATAAAATAATGTATTCTGGTACAACTCATGATGAAACAGGTTTGTGGTCTGGCAATGTAGATGAAAATGCTAAGGCACTTGTTGAAAGACTTTCTCAATTAAAGAAAAAAGATGCAAAAGTATTTGTTCAGAAGATATACAGCCCAATTCATTCAAAAACTAATCTTGTAATGAATAAAGTAAAAGATGCTGTAAAGGAAAAGAAAGGTTTAGATTTCAATACAGAAGAAGGAAGAAAATATCTAAACAACATAACAAAACAAATAATAAAAGTTTTGTTCAATCCATTAGAAAAATACATTGAGGGTAAAAGTGATTTTTCAACAATCGATCCGTTACCATATTACGAATCATATGCAAACGGTAACGATGAAAAGGCAAGAGAGTTGATATTCCCAGACGGAATACACCCTACAAATATAGGACATGCTTTATTGTTCCAGTTAACTCAAAATGAATTTCATAAGAAAGGAATAATATCAGATGCTGATTTTAAGAAGGCACTTAAAAACTATAAGAATTTGAGAACTCAACAATACAAGAGACTTTTTAAGTCAAACAAGTTAAGTGAAGACAATAAGATATATCGTAAGATTAAAAAGGCAAAAACAATTGAAGAAGTTACCCAGATATATTTTGATGCAATTAAGGGTAAGACCCCAAACCTTGTTAGGAACTATTAAGAGGTGACAGCATGAAAAAGAAAAGTATAATATTAACTATATTGATTTGTCTTTTGGCTATGCCGATGATGCTTGCTGGATGTGTTAAGAAGACAAGTATCCTCACAGAATATGACTTTTTGAAATACTCTGAGATGACATACAGATCTGAAAAATATGGTGATCCAATGATATCAACATATCGTGAGATCTTAAAGAAAGTTTTATATAAAGAAGATGGAACAAGAATAAATAAGAGTGGATATGCAAAATTCACAAAGGCAGATGAACTCACATTTAATTTTTATCCTAACTGGGAAATTATAAATACAGCTTTGGCAAGTGAAACAGCAAGAAAGGCAGCAGAAGACACAATACAAAATACAATAAATAACTCATATCTTGTAAGTGGTAAGACAATAGGTGAATTTTTCAAGTACTTCATAAATGACTTGTTTGGTAGATATGTTCCAGGTTTAGACTTTTCAAGTCAGAAAGGAAGAGCAGATGCAATACTCAAATTAAAAAATACCATTGGGCTTGAGATAGATAAGAACGAGTTTTTGTTATCTAAAGAGTTTCAAGATTTTATAGAAAATTTAATAAAGAACAATAAGTTGTCAAAATTAGAAATACCTGAGGGGTTTGGTTTTAAATTAAGGTTGAAACTTAAATCAAAGAAAGCAGTAATTCCTAATTACTTTAAAGATGGTTCAGATCTAACTGTCATCAAGCGTATAGCATCATTCAGTAAGTCTGACATGAGAGATGATAACTTCTTGGTTTTTGATGAGTTTGATGTAAGTAAGAGAAATGCAAAGACAGATGAAATTTTTGATAACATCATTGGGAATAGAAAGTATGACAAAGAAAACAATAAGGCAGAATGGGAAGCAGCAAGAAACAAAGTAAATTTCATAATGCAAGGCAGAATAATGTTACTGCAACTTGACTTAATAGGTATCAGAGAATAGTAAATAATAAGGGGGCACCGCAAGGTGCTCTTTTAAGATGGGGGATAATAAAATGTATAGTACCGTTATAGAATTTTCAAAAAAAATATCCGATATAGAACTTGGAAGGCTTAAAGAAATGGCATACGAGGCATTTAACAGCCAAATGGAGCATTTGGATAATGTCAGCACAGAAAAGTATGTAATTAAATATGAAGGGAATAAAGACAAATATGCAAGCCTACAACTAGGCATTTTGCTTTTAAATACAGAAGACTTTGTTAAGTATGTAACAAAATGGGAATGGATTGATGAGATACCAGCAAATAATGTTGATATATTGGCATCAGACGGTGGCTTGTTAGAGTAACAAGCAACTTCCCGAGATTAAGATTTGAGAGTGAATTGGCACTCTTTTTTCATTTCGTTAGAGGCGTATTCAATAGGGCTGTAATGCACAATAGAGATATCAAAGAAAACTCATGACCACACGAGATGGGGTAATTTAAAGTTCTCTTAGCACAACACTTTTTATAAGGTTAATAATTTCCAAACATTTGTGTTTTGGTATTTGTACAAACTTCCCAATCTCCAGAAGATCATTTTCTGATGGATTACCGTTACCACATACAGTCATTTCATGTTCAGTCATATTATGTGTTTTTGTGAGATCGAATGCGGGTGATAATTTATATGATTGAAGTTTATCATCAAAAACAAATGCGAAGTTGCGTCCATGGTCATCGCAATTGTGAGCTATGACATTAAAGCACATGCGTCTATATGCTTCGATAATATCATTCTTATCTGAACAGATTTTTTCTATAACTTGAAACAAATGAATATAGTCTAAGTTTGGAATCTTATGAGAAGTTTCTAATATTGAAGAAAGTGAAATTATATGAACATCCTTATTGTCCAATCTATCAAAGCGTTTCGCACCAAAATACCCAGCACATTTTTTTGAAGGGAACAGTTTGTGAATATTTGTATTTATGCCACATTGTACAGCCAGTTCATTTATATAAAATTCTTCAGCTCCAACATCTGGCGAGTCACTTGTACAAGGAAATTTCACAATCCAAAACCCGCCATTATCAACAATGTGTGCTTTTGGTCTGGCTCCAGCACTTGAACCGCCAAGCCTATATATAGAGTCCAGATCAACATCCTCAACAGCATTGTCGTAAATCAGTAATACATCTTTGGCAATTTTATCAAGATCATTTAAAGCTTGTTGATTTTCTTTACATTGAGTAGGCTCATACTTTAGGGCTCCAAGACCGCTTGAATCTATGAGGGACAATCTGGTTAATGGAGATAGCTTATTAACATTTACGCCTTGAGCTCTCAATGCACGAAGTTGGAGCAGAGCACCCCATCCATCAGGAAGTGAATCGTGGAATACTCCATAAAGACCGCCCAAAGAATCATTTTTGCAGATGTAAATTCTATTGTCTAAGGGTAATGAAAAAGGAGAAATGGAAAAACCTGAAGTTATCCAATCTTCATCGTATTGAAAGGCTATTTCGTTATTTTTAGTTTCAGCCAGAAAACCAACTATTTTGCCGTTATATGATACTGTAAGTTTCTTAATGCTATTTATCATTAGCATAATCCTTAAGATTAATAATCTTTTCATTTTTAAATAAAAGATCAAAGTCTTCTAAGTAACCCAAAGCATTGGCAATTTTAAGTAGAGACGCAAGTGAAATTTCGCCACTTTTCTCAAATCGCCTAATAGATGCAAAAGAAACTCCCGATAGCTCAGAAAGTTTCATCTGAGATACCTTACTTTCTTTACGACGTGCAATAACCCGATCAACTAGGTCAGACGTTACACTCCCAATTGTTCTTGTCTGTACAAAATCACTTATGTCAAAATGTATATCCATGTCTATATAATAGCAATTTATGCCTAAAATGTGAATAATTTGCTAATATATTAGCAATGTTTTTGAAAGAACAAAAAAGTGATTTGCATAATGCAGTTTTTCAAGTAATTTATAACTAGTCAGTCTAATCGGATGAATATGCAGGATATAGGTCAGACATTATTCCATGTAGTTTTAGAATCCTGTTTGGGTATAGAGTGTTTAAAATTCAATCAGCAGATGATATTTTTTACACGATAAATACTTGTCAGAGTATTCTTCGGATGAATCTTTACTTACCTCCCTCAAAATCTGTACTTTTTATCTATTTTTTCCTATGATAAGTAAAGAAATGGAGCGAGTTATGTATAGATATGACGGATTATTGTATTTGTTGAAACAAAACAATATAAGAAAATCAGATCTAACAAAGTTGCTTAATATTTCATCAAGAACAATTGCTAAGATTTCCAGAGGAGAAAAACTCTCTACATCAATTATAAATAAGTTATGCCAATTCTTCGGTTGCTCAAAAGATGACTTATATACTGTCATTTCAGATAATCCCATTCTCCAACGATTAAGAGATGAAAAAAATCATAAAATCTCTGGCGGTCTTTATCATGAAATTCAAGTACGCATGACATACAATTCTAACCATATAGAGGGAAATAGCTTAAGTGAAGAAGAAACAAGGCGAATATTTGAAACACGCACTATTAGCAGTGAAGATAGTATTTCGGTTGATGATATAATAGAAACCGTCAATCATTTTAGAGCCATTGATTATTGTATTGATATCGCTGAAAAACCACTAACAGAAGACATTATTAAACACATTCACTATTTAGTAAAGAGAGGAACGATAGATGAAACATTTTCTTGGTTTAATGTCGGTGAGTATAAAACTCATTCAAATGTAGTGGGAGGGATTCAGACATCAGATCCAGAAAGTGTAGAAAACGATATAAAACAGTTGCTTCTCTCATATAAAGAAAAGAAAAACATTTTATTTGAAGACATTGTAGAATTTCATTATTTATTTGAATGTATACATCCATTCCAGGATGGTAATGGTCGGGTTGGTTGACTTATTGCCTTTAAAGAGTGCCTCAAATATAAAGTAGTTCCATTTATTATTGAAGATGAGAAGAAATTTATTTACTACAGTGGACTAAAAGAATTTTCAAAAGATCCAGGATACTTAATTGATACTTGCTATGATGGTCAAGTTACTATTAAACAGTTACTTAAATACTTCAATATTGAACCTTGTTAATATTGCTAAACAGTGATGTTTTGGAATTGTCCAATGAGCCCTTTAGTGACATGTTTATATTGTTTTTGGTGCACTATAATTATATCCTTTAAAAATCAAAAATTCTAATATTGAAAGATCATTTTGGACTTTAATGTATTTTGGATTTTTTCCAAAAGATATCCACATTGGTAAAGGTTGTTCTAGTACGGTAAAATGCTGATTTTATGGGTTATCAACAAAGTTATCCACAAATTATCCACCGTTTGTGGATAAATAGGTGTATAACTTATATCAAATGCATAAATGAATTTTTCAATTTTTAAAGTGAAAATTAGCTGAAAATAGTTTGACAAAATAAAAGTATAACAATTCTTGGGATATGGATACATGTCAAAAAAAGCCGTAAATAGCGACACAAATATATAGTTTTCGGTGCATATATTTTAATAATAAAAACATGTAAAATTTTGAGTAATTTGATGCGTGTTCGTTATTGCAAAAGAGGTGTTTGCCCTTTATAATTTATATATACTTTTTAGTTAATTTATATATAGGAGAAACCAATACACGATGAGTGATAAACAAGTTAGAACCAGGTTTGCACCAAGCCCAACAGGATTTATACATGTAGGGAATTTGCGTACAGGGTTATATTCATATTTGTATGCGAAGAAAAATAAGGGCACTTTTGTTTTGAGAATAGAAGACACAGATCAAGAACGGAAAGTTGATGGGGCTGTAGATATGATATATAGGACATTGAAAACTGCTGGACTTGATTGGGATGAAGGTCCTGATAAAGGTGGAGAATATGGCCCATACATTCAAACAGAAAGAATGAATTTATATTCCGAGCTTGCTCATGAACTTGTTGAAATTGGTGGTGCCTATTACTGTTTCTGTTCTAAGGAAAGACTAGAACAAGTTAAAAATGAAAATGGTGATTTTAATTATGACAGGCACTGCAGACATCTATCAAAGGAAGAAATTGAGAAAAACCTAAAAGCTGGAATTCCATATGTCATAAGACAAAAAGTTCCTGAAGGTATTGAGTGTAAATATACAGATATGGTGTTTGGAGAGATAACTGTAAACAGTGATGAAATAGAAGATGCTGTCCTGCTCAAATCAGATGGACTCCCAACATACAACTTTGCAAATGTTGTAGATGACCACATGATGGGTATAACTCATGTAATAAGAGGTGTTGAATATTTAAGTTCAACTCCAAAATACAACCTCATATATGATTCATTTGGCTGGGAAAGACCACAATATATGCATTTGCAACCAATCATGAAAGACGCCACGCATAAATTGAGTAAAAGGTTCGGGGATGCAAATTTTGAAGATTTTGTTGCCAAAGGTTATCTACCTCAAGCAATTTTAAACTACATAGCCCTATTGGGATGGACGCCTAAATCAAATAAAGAAAAGTTTTCACTTGCTGAGCTTATACAAGAATTTGATGTATCTGGTATTTCACATAGTCATTCAATATTTGATGAACAGAAAATGAAATGGCTCAACAGTGAATATTTAAAAAAGATGTCAGATGATGATTTCTACACATTATCAAAATCATATATAGATGCATGTGGAATACCGACATGTTGTGATACAAAATATCTTGCATCATTGTTGAAAACAAGAATAAGCATCCTTTCTGAAATCCCAGAGAAGATAGAGTTTTTGAAAAAATTCAAAGTACCAGAAGCGTGTGAGTATGAACACAAGAAATTGAAAATTGATGCTGAAGTTGTAAAGCTTGCAATGAAATGTAGTCTTGAAATAGTAAAGAAATGTACATCAACGGATGAATTAAAGATAAAGGAGATATTCACTGAAGTAGCCGAAAAGAACAATATTAAGTCGGGACAGATAATGTTTGTCATGAGATTGGCATTGACTGGTTGCCCAGTAACTCCAGGTGGAGCAGTCGAAATGTTGAAAGTATTGGGATTAGTAGAAAGTGAAAAAAGAATTAAGTTGGCATATGAAAAAATTAATAAATAGATTCGTTATATTAATACTTTGCTTTTTAGTTATAGCAACACTTGTATCAACAGCCTCACAAAGAATTTTTGCAGAAGAATATAAAAGCAAGGATTTTAATGAAAGTAAATATTGGTATATGAAAGAAAATCATCTAAACATTGATGGTTTAAGAAAAGAAATTGAAAAACTTAAAGAACATATTGAGAAAAATAAAGAAAAATTAATAAAGGATCCAATTAAGATAGCTGTAATAGATACTGGATATACGGAATCAGCAAATGCTGGGCACCCGATGTGGGATGTAGTGTATAGAGTAAATGGACAAATAGTAGGTGCAAATACAATTAAAGAAAAGGCTGAATCTGATATCACTGATGATGTTGGACATGGCACTCAGGTTGTAAACTTGATTGGACTCCTCTTAGATCGACTTGGTCTAAAAGACTATATAAAAATAATGCCTATAAAAGCTGGAAGCAAAGACAAAGAAAACCCAAATAAAGGTAGCTTTGACTCGGCATCTATAGTTAGAGCAATTAGGTGGGCAGCGGAACATGGTGCAAACATCATCAATATGTCTTTTGGAACAACAGATAAAGAGTGGGCAGAAAAATCAGAAATTAGAAATGAAATAAGCAAACATATAAGAAAAGTTCTTTTCTTTGCATCAGCAGGTAATGAAGGTGAAAATACCAAATTCTATCCAGCAAATATGCTAAATGATATAGTTTCGGTTATGTCATACAAAGAGGTTGATGGGAAAATTTACATGTATCAAAGCAACTATGGCGATCATTTTTCATTTGCAGCACCTGGGAAAGATATATTAACAATTGATGCAACTAATCAACTTGGAACTATTAATGCTACAAGTGCAGCCACACCACTGGGAGCATATGTAGCGAGTTTAATAATGTTTAAGATTAAAGTGTTGAGGTTGGTAGATGGCAAAAACGAAGATACTGTGCCAAGTCCAGACACAACCAAAAGAATTCTAATGAGTGGTATGGATGAATTCGAAACGGAAATAAACTCAAAAAAATATAAAATTAAAAAAATCAATCCACTTAAAGCGATGCAAAACACAACCATAGAAAATGACTTAAAACCAGATGGCATGCAAGTTGAAATATATAAGACTGAGGGAGTATCAATAGAAAGAACCAAACTAGGAAATAAAGCACTTGTTTCTAAGGATAAAAAAGAGAACCTTAGATATGGTTTGGTAAGAGGTGTAATGTTCAGAGCAAATGTTTTCCCATCTCAAAAGGCAGATGTAAGGAAACATGTACAGTGGTATGTATTGAAAGAAAATGGAGAGTGGCAAAAACAGATAACATTTGGAGAATTCTTTTATTTTGAGCCATCCTTAGAAAATAAAAAGATAAAAGCAGTATTTAAGTATAAAAATAAGAATGGTGAAGAATTCTTATACGAAGACATAATAGAAACAGAGATAAAGAATGTTGAAGCAGATTATGAGAACATGAATTATGTCTATAGAAAGAATGCCAATAAGCTCTCATATGTCAATGAGGGATTATACTACAAAAAGCACATAATAACATTTGTTGTAAAGGGCTTATACGGTACAGATAGAGAAGAATATACTTGGTGGGTTAATGGGGAAAAACAGACTGTAAAGCACCCAGGCAGATTAGTTATGGTACCTAAAAAAGCTAGTGTATATAAGATAGAACTTAAATATAAGAATAAAAACAATAACTATCCAGCTAAGACAATAGCATCATTTAACATTAAGGTTCTCAATACAGTTATGCCATTGTGGGGTATATTCCTTTGTATTGGGGGTGTTATCTTTATCGGTATTGTTGGCGGCTTATTGATTGTAAGTATTGTAAGAATGTACAGAATTCACAAAGCATCAGAGAAGATAATTAAGGATATGTATCGTTCAATAAGAAATATTGAGGCATCTAGATGTCATACAACAGAGCAGTGCAAAGAAGTAACAGAAGATATCAAAGATATTAGCGAAAAAGAGGAAAATAAAGAAATAGAATCAGACACTCCAGAAAAGAGTGACCAAACTGAAGAAAAAAAAGATGAGGATACAACAATCTAAATATATAGTTAAAATTGCAGCTAAAATAAATTTATATTTACATATAAAGAATAAATGCGAGAATAAAAAACATACACTTGAGACATTATGTCAAAGTATTGATATCTATGATACGGTTACATTTATACCTAGTGATAATACAGTATTTGTAATTATGTGTGATGATCCTGACTTTGATAGTTCTCTTTTTGTGAAACAGTGTATGAAACAATTTGATGACTTCAATGAGTATCAAGGTACAGACCTTAGTGGGTATTTTTACATTGAAAAGAAAATACCTTTTGGATATGGGTTGGGGAGTTCCTCAACATTTCTTGCAGCCCTCAGCCGTATTTATATTGAAAATTTTTTAGATAGTGCGAAATTAAGTGATGACAAATACATGGATGAATACAATAAGAAATTGGCTCAGTTATCAAGCGATGCAGTACTAATGCAACATACTGGAACATTTCTCCTAACAGGATATGGTGAAAAGGTCAAACGAGTACCAGGTCAAGAAAGTCAATATGGACTCATATTTCCAAAGCATAGAGAAGTAACGGGCAATATTTATCAGCAATATGACGAACATATACATAAAAGAATTTTTGATAATGATTTTCTTGAGATTTTGCTAGAACAAAATTCTGAAATTAAAGAAATTATGGCAATTGCAGATGCAAATAATGTTAAAGTATATATGACAGGTAGTGGTAGTTGCATGTTTATAAAAGACAATGTAGAAAAAAATATAAAGTTATTTGATATGTTTGAAACAAAAATAGTAAAGGCTGTTGAATCGGAGGAATAAGTGAAAAGTATAGAAGTTGCAGAAAATATATTTTATACGGGTTGCAGTGAAGATGAAGTTGTATTTGAAAATATGTATGAGCTTGACGATGGAATGATGTACAACACATATCTCATCCTTGATGAAAAAACAGCAGTACTTGATGGGGTGGAAGTAAATAAAGCAGATGAATACATTGAGAAAGTAAAAAAGATCCTTAATGGAAGAGCTCTTGACTACATCGTTATTCATCACATGGAACCAGATCATACAGCAAGTATTAAAAAGTTACTTGAGCTGTACCCAAACATAACAGTCGTTATGAATTCGAAGACTCAGAAAATGTTTAGCAACTTTGCACAGTCCAGAGATTATAAAGGAAAGATTAAACTTGTAAATGAAGGGGATGAAATTAATCTTGGTAAGCATAAATTAAAATTCATTTTTGCACCAATGGTTCACTGGCCCGAAGTTATGATGTCATACGAAAGTTATACTGGTACACTCTTTACAGCCGACGCCTTTGGAGCGTTTGGTTCACAGACAGAACATACTGGAAGTGTTGAAATAGTTGATGACAGTAATGTTGATTTTAAAGAATACAGTTTTGAAATGCGGGAATACTATTCCAATATAGTGGGAAAATATGGAGTACAAGTATTAAATACATTAAAGAAACTAGAAGTTCTAGATATTAAAACAATTTGTTCGTTACATGGCATTGTGCTTAAAAAGAACATTGAACAGGCAATTGACTTGTATAAAAAATGGGCTGGATACATCCCAGAGGATGATGGCATTTTAATAGTATACGGAACTATGTATGGAAATACTGAGGCAGCAGTAAGAGAACTTGAAAAGCTCATACCTAAAAGTATCGAATATAAAGCGTATAATCTCGCTGAAGAATTTATGTATACAATTGTGGCAGATACATTTAAGTATAAAAATATAATATTGGCAGCCCCAACATATAATGGAACGATATTTCCTCAGATGAAAGAATATCTAGATCGGCTCATAGAATTCAATATGCAGAACAGAAATTTTGCAGTAATTGAAAATGGAACATGGGCACCAGTTTCAGGTCGCCTTATGAAAGAAAAAATTGCAACATTAAAAAACTGTACTGTTAATGAAAAAGTAATAACGATATATTCAAGTCATACAAAATCAAATGTTGATGAAATTAAGGAGATACTTAATAACTATATAGCTTAGTTCTTAATAGAGAATAGTAGATCTCCGTATGTAGGGAATGGCCAGTAACTTTTGGCAGTGATGTGTTCCATATCGTCACATATTTCACGCAAGTTTGTCATTTCTTTTAAAATATCATTCTTATAGAACTTTATCAGTCCATCATTTAGATTTAAATCAATTCCCTTTTCAAGTGACTTGCGAAGTTTCTTTATGATAGCAGTTCCCTTAACAGATAACTTTTGTAGGCTAGTAATTGTATCAGTAATATAACGGCAATCAAGAAAGTTTTCATCTAAAGCATGTTTAGTGGAGTTCAGTTCTACAATATACCTTGAAACGGCAGGAATTATATGTTTTGATGCCATATATGTCATAGTTGCTGCCTCAATATTTATTTTGTTAACATAATTGCTTATTAATACTTGTAGTCTTCCAGTTAATTCCGTTCTATTTAATACTGCTGTTCTTTCAAACAGAGCAATATTTTTTTCATCCATCAAATGTGATAGAGCATCAAGAGTTGTAGGTAGATTCAATAATTTTCTTTTTTTAGCTTCAGATATCCATTCAGCACTGTATGAATTGCCGTTAAATATAATGCGTGAATGTTCATTCATTATGTCACGAATTATTGCAGTTATTTCCTTATTGATATCAGTTACATTCTCAAGTCGTGCGGATACAATATCAAACTCATCAGCTAATATTGTATTTATAACTGTATTCAAATCAGCAATAGATGCAGATGAACCCAACATACGGAACTCAAACTTATTTCCCGTAAAGGCGATAGGAGCAGTTCTATTTCTATCACAAGAATCCATAGCAAATTCGGGGAGAGCGTGAACTCCAATCTCCACATTACATCCAGCCCGTTTTGAATATGTTCTGCCATCCCTAATAGCCTCAAGAATACCAGTAAGCTCATCTCCTAAATAAAGGGATATTACACCTGGAGGTGCTTCCATCTGACCGAGTCTGCAGTCATTGCCAGCAGATGCTGTTGAAATTCTTAATAAATCTTGATATTTATCAATAGCACTTATCATGCAAGACAAGAACAAAAGAAAATGAGCATTATCGTCTGGATTTTTTCCTGGATCAAATAAGTTTTCTTTGTTATCAGTTGATAAAGACCAGTTGTTATGTTTCCCGCTGCCATTAATTCCTTTAAAAGGTTTTTCGTGCAATATACAGGCAATGCCATGTCTTGCAGCTACATTTTTCATAATTTCCATTGTTATCTGATTTTGATCTGTAGCGACATTCGCAGTGGTGTATATAGGAGCAAATTCATGCTGTGCAGGTGCTGATTCATTATGTTTAGTTTTTGCAAAAATGCCAACTTTCCATAATTCCTCATCAAGTTCTTTCATGAATTTTGCAACAGTTGGTTTTATAGCTCCAAAATAATGATCATTAAGTTCCTGACCTTTAGGAGGCATTTCTCCAAATAATGTTCTGCCAGTATAAATTAAGTCTTTTCTTGCATTAAATAATTTTTCATCTATTAAAAAATATTCCTGTTCGGCACCAACATTTACATCAACTTTAGAAACTTTTTTCCCCAATAAATTCAATAGCCGTACACTTGAATGATGTATTTTTTCCATTGAACGGAGTAGCGGAGTTTTCTTATCAAGAGCTTCGCCGTTGTAACTGCAGAATGCAGTTGGGATGCATAAAATACCATCCTTTATAAATGCATATGATGTTGGATCCCAAGCAGTGTAACCACGTGCCTCAAAAGTTGAGCGAATACCACCAGAAGGGAAAGAACTTGCATCACTTTCACCTTGGATAAGTTCTGTACCCGAAAACTCCATTATTATACCGCCAGTTGGAGTAGGGGTAATAAAAGAATTGTGCTTTTCTGCAGTGATACCAGTCATTGGCTGAAACCAATGAGTAAAGTGAGTAGCCCCATGCTCAATTGCCCAATCTTTCATTTCATTGGCAATCGTATTAGCTATATCAAGTGTTAAAGGTTTATATTCTTCACGGCATCTTTTCAGCTGTATATAAGTATCCTTAGGAAGTCTTTTTATCATGACTTCATCATTGAATACCATTGAACCGAAAAGGTTCTCAACGATCATAATTTCTCCGATATTAGTTAAACATTTTCTTTAACTCATCTTTTGGAGTTACTCCAAGACGAGTTCTATATATTTCACCATTTTTAAATGCGATTAATGTAGGGATTGACATAATGCTATATTCTCCTGCTAATTCAGGTTGTTCATCCACATTTACTTTTCCAACTCTTATATCAGGATTTGATTTTGCAAAATCCTCAATGATAGGCAACATCATCTGGCATGGACCACACCATGTTGCCCAGAAATCAACAAGAATAGGGCTTTTTGAGTCAAGCACTTCTTTCTTAAAATTATCTTTTGTCAATATTGTAACAGCCATAATGACCTCCAAAAATTAGTTTAATTATACAACAGTTTTTAATATTCAGGCAATGAGCAACGCCACAGCAAATTTTTGTGAAGTAACGGTATGGAAACATTATTATAACCAATTAGGTGATAAAATTAGTTGAAATGAGATTTCATTTCATAAGAAAGAATGCCATAATATTTTGTAGAAAGACTATACGAACAAATAAAAAAGATGTGTTCTTAAATTTCATATAATAAATTATGGAAGTCGTTAATTGATTGGTAGTGATATGGATAAATGAGATTTATCAAAGGAATAGAAAAAAGTCTGTATACAATTTCAAAAATGGGATGCAGTGAACTTGCAAGATTTGAAATTTTAGATAGAACATGTGAGAACTTTGATTACAACATAGACGACATTATTGAATGTGAAAGAGGAAGAAAAGATGTACAAATCGATTGATTTATTTGCAGGGATTGGAGGAATAAGGCTCGGGTTTGATCAAGCATTTAAAGATGATATAAAAACAGTTTTTGTAAGTGAATGGGATGAAAAAGCAGTTGAAACTTATAAAGCGAATTTTAATGACTGTTTAAATGTAGTCGGTGATATTACTAAAGTTGATGAGAAAAATATCCCTAATCACGATATATTGCTTGCGGGATTTCCGTGCCAAGCTTTTTCTCTTGCAGGACAAAAAAGAGGCTTTGAAGACATAAGAGGCACATTATTTTTTGATGTAGCAAGGATTATTAAATATCATAAACCGAAGGTTGTGTTTTGTGAAAATGTAAAGAATCTTGTTAATCATGACAGAGGTCGCACATTTAATGTTATAAAAAGTATTTTAGAGGCTTTGGGATATACTGTATTTTACAAAATATTAAACAGCAAGAATTTTGGTGTTCCACAAAACAGGGAGAGGATTTATATTGTAGGATTTAGGAAAGATATAGCACCAAAAAGATTTTTATTTCCTGAAAAAACTGATGACACAAGGGTTATAAAAGATATAGTGGAAGAGGATGAAGTATCAACCAAGTATTATTTATCGACCGCCTATTTAACTTCATTAAAAAGGCATAAAGAGAGACATGCTTCAAAGGGAAACGGATTCGGATACGAAGTTAGAGAACTTTATTCTGTGGCAGGAGCTATTGTCTGTGGCGGTATGGGAAGAGAAAGGAATCTTATAATTGATGAACGTTTAACTGATTTTATACCCGTTACTCATATAAAAGGCGGGGTTAATAGAGAATATATTCGAAAAATGACTCCTAGAGAATGGGCAAGACTTCAGGGATTCCCAAATGATTTTAAGTTAGTAGTTGCAGATACACATCTGTATAGGCAATTCGGTAATTCAGTAACAGTACCAGTAATACGTGAAATTGCCGAAAAGATAAAAGCACAACTTGAAAAGGGAAAGGCGGAAAACAATAAAAAGATAAAAAATATTTAAACAGACTGCTGTGGTATGGAGGTAGTTATGCTAACTGGAAATAAAGGAGAATGGTCAGAAATATATGTTTTGTTAAGACTATTGGCTGACGGAAAGATATATGCAGCCGACAGTGAATTGAATAAATTAGAGGATATTTATTTTCCTATTATTAAAATAATTAGAGAAGAAAATAAGGGTGAAATGAAAGAATATTTTACTGGAGAAAAAATATCCATATATGTAAATGGAACGAAAGCAAAGGAACTGCCTACAAGTGAATTTAAAATAGAATCTCAAAGTTTATTAAATGAAATAAACAGCAAGGCTTCAAGGGGAGCCTTTTCAGTAGAAAGCACACAGAATTTTATGGATAAAATTCTGTGCTACAAGTTGTCTGCTCCCGCATCTGATAAAAGCGATATAACGGTAAAAATTATTGATATAAATACTGGGTACAGCCCGATCGTTGGATTCTCAATAAAATCAGAGTTAGGCTCATCTCCCACTTTATTGAATGCTGGAAAAACTACAAACATTATTTATAAAATAAGTCATAGTTTAAGTCATAGTTGTCACGAGTTGGTTAGAGAAACTAACGAAATATATAAAGTAGCTGGCGACAAAAATCATATAGATGTTAAGGGTCGTATAAATAAAATAATTGAAGAAAATGGAATTCTTAAATATTGTAAAATGAATAACCAAATTTTTAAGGACAATTTGGTGTTGATTGACAGTAGCATGGATCAAATTATTGCAGAAACTCTTTTATATTTTTATAAAGATGGGATCAGCAACTGCGATGAGATGGTTGAAAAACTTGAACGGGAAAATCCTATGAACTACGGCAATATAAATGCTTATAAGTATAAGTTCAAGAAGTTCCTTACAGCTGTAGCATTGGGCATGAAGCCTGCTACAGTTTGGGACGGTTTAGATGAGGCTACAGGAGGATACATTTTGGTTACAAAGGAAGGCAATGTTCTTGCGTATCATATGTATAACAGAAACTACTTTGAAGAATATTTATTGAAGAACACAAAATATGAGACAGCATCCACAGAAAGGTATGATTTCGGGGAAGTATATAGTGAAAACGGAGAAGAATTTATAAAACTTAATTTGCAGGTGAGATTTAGATAATAAAGAAAAATAAACCTATGATCAAAAGTAAAAAGATAGCAAAAAAAACACCAAGTCTGCGTTTTTTAAAAATGTTCACAGCTATCACATGTTCATCTACCTTCAAGGAGTTAACATATTTTAAATGGCAACTTTTTGTACAGATGTTTAAAAACAAATATCTAACCGCATATACCTTGGGGTACAGCTTGCAGTGCAAGAATTTGAAAAAATACGGATATTCTTCTTCAGAAGAAAATGTTTGAAAAGAATCCCATATTTTAAAACGATTTGGAATTATGTATAATTTAAGTAAGTTCGGTGGTGCAGTATTCTAGTCAGAATATCTTGTATTGAAGACGGAGGTAAAATGCCGTAGCATGGCATATCGGTGAAGTCTCTTGTGTTTGCTTGGATTGCCAAATTCGGGCGGGTGCTGGAGGTTAAGATTTTTGGGTGTTTGATAATGGCATGTCGGATTTCCCCAAATATCGTGGAGACCAGACACGGTTAGTAATAACTGTCCTGGGATGAACCTGTTATGTGGTATAAGCTATGTACAGTGTAGCCAGCCTTGAGTGATCAATTAGGGATAAGAGAACTACAGTCAAAACTGATGGCCGTCAGTTAGGCTGATCGCTTTTTGAAATATTGGTTGCAAAAGAGGATAGATATGATGTAGCTCTGTTAAGGAAAACTTCTAGACTGTTCGAACGAGGCAATTGTTGGATTATAGTGTGATCTGAGTGGCAATTCGGTAGCGAAAGCCGTGTCATGTAATTGGAAACTTCTTGATTGGTGACAACAAGTTGTGACATGTGGAAAACATTCCGAACCTATGTCACAATATTTACTTCAATTGTTGCCACCGACATTAATTAGCATCATGGACGAAGGACACACGGATAAAGATTTATCAATAAAAGAAGAACCAAAAGAAAGCGGTAAGAAGAATAAATCTAAAACTGCAAAAGCAGTTTTGTGGGCATTTAAACTTACGGCCATTTCATTTTTTGTTTCAGCACTCATAAGTTACTTAACAGAGATATCAAGCAATACAAAATACATTTCAGTCACCTTTACAGTTCTAGGAATACTTATATTTGTAAGCATTTGTTCTGACTGTATAGGGGTTGCCTTTACATCTTGTGACATCATTCCATTCTATGCGATGGCATCCAAAAGAGTATATGGAGCAAGGGTAGCAATTTGGCTTATAAAGAGAAACGAAAAAGTTGCATCAGTTTTGAACGACCTTATAGGTGATGTTATAGGAGTTGTTTCGGGAGCATGTGCAACAATAATAGTTTTTTTCTTTACAAAAAAGATATCTAATGAAGCATGGAAACAGACCTTACCAATCCTCCTCACAGCAACAGTCGCAGCATTGACGATTGGCGGGAAGGCATTTATGAAAGCTGTCGCTATTAACCGATCAAAAGAAATAGTTCTAGCAGTATCGAGATTTTTAAGTTTATTTGTGCCTCCAAAAAGAAAACCAAAGAAAAAGAAAAGTTGATTCTATAAACACTTGCTAAAGTTTGTATTTTTGATATATATGAGCATTAAAAACATGTTTGCATTGAAGATACCACTTTAAAAGGAACAGTATAATTTGTATAATTCCAATAGAGGCGATTTATGAATTTAAATGAATATAAATTAAATTTTAGTTACAAATATAACAACAACAGTTACACAATCCATGGGGATGACGAAAGAGTTAAATTCACTCACGACATAACAGATAAAGGAATAAAGTTTTTCTTTAAGAGTTCAGTGAAAATAGAAGTGATTAGTGCTGAACTCGTATATCAGCATTATTTTGATATAGAGTCAAAGTTCTTTGCAAATGGCTATCAATCATGGACTAAATCAAGAGAATATGGAGTTAACGATAAACAAAATGGTCTTATGGGACTTGCAAAACTAAAAATTTTCAACAAGTTTGCAGCAAGTAGCGGAGACTATAACTTCACAAAATATCGTGACAAATTATTCCATTCCTTCACATACACATACTACCGTCTATACGATGATCTTGTATTGTATGGTTCTTTAAATGAAAAAACTGGATACACAATTTTCTATGCAGATGTGCAAAACAATGAGTTTACGATTTCAAAAGATCTTGAAGGTCTTATAACAGAGGGTGAGTATGAATTTATTAATGTTGTAAAGATTGAAGGAACTTACGATGAAGTTTTTGATAAATATTTTGCCAATTTTAAGAAGCGTGGCAAGGATCTATATCTTGCGGGATACACATCTTGGTATAACTACTATCAAAAAATAAATGAAGAAATTATTAATCGTGATCTTGATGGACTTATAGAAAGCAACTCTGGAGCCAACATCTTTCAAATAGATGACGGATATGAAACTGCAGTAGGAGACTGGCATATAGATAAAACTAAATTCCCACACGGATTAAAACCGATAGTAGATAAGGCACACAAGAATGGGTTACTTGCAGGGCTTTGGATTGCCCCATTTGCTGCCGAAAGAAAATCAAAATTTTTCAAAGAAAAAAAAGAACTGTTACTAAAGGACAAAAAAGGGCATCTTGTATATGGTGGAGTCGCATGGGGTGGGTTTTATGTACTTGACCTTGATAAGAAAGAGTGTAGAGATTATATAAAACAATATTTTGATAGAGTGTTCGATGAGTATGGATTTGACATGGTTAAATTGGATTTTTTATATGCCCAGGCAATCATTCCACGAAATGGAAAAACAAGAGGACAAATAATGTGTGAAGCGATGGAGTTTCTTGCTGAAATTTGTAGGGATAAGATAATTCTTGGGTGTGGGGCTCCACTGGGTCCTTCATTTGGTTATACAAACGCCATGCGTACTGGTTCGGATGTTGATAAGACATTTGTCGAGAGATTTTATACCAAGACAACGAATCAAGAAGTGATCTCAACAAAAACATCAATCAACAATTCAATATTTAGAAGACATCTCAACAACAGAATATTTGCACTAGATCCAGATGTTTTTTATTTAAGAGATTACGGGGCTACAAAACTTAAGTTTTCAAATAACCAAAAAGAATTATTGGCAAAGATAAACAACATGTGTGGTTCTGTTTTATTCGTATCAGATAATATCAATGACTATGATGATGATAAGAAAGAAAAATTAATGAAGTATTTTAAAAAGTTTGATGGCAAAATTTTAAATGCTGAATATATATATGAAGATGAGATATCAATAATATATAAAAGTAGTGATAAGACAAAGAGACTTAAGTTTATTATAAATGACGGTAGCTTTATAGAAAGAGAACTTAGATAATGGATTGTATTAACAATATTCGGAAAGTACTTTCTGAAATAGGGGATGTACAGTTAGTTTTAGCAACTAAAACCCGTAGCATTGAGGAATTAACAAAAGTACACGAAGTTTTTCCCGACTTAGTTTTTGGCGAAAATAGAGTGCAAGAATTGCTTTCAAAGTATACTGATAAATTTAAATGGCATTTAGTTGGGCAGTTACAAACTAATAAAGTTAAATATATTATAGATAAAGTTGAACTAATACATTCTGTTGATCGTATTGCTCTAGTCGCAGAAATAGATAAAAGAGCAAAATCAATTGGTAAAGTACAAAATTGTTTGATTGAAATAAATCTCACAGATGATGATAACCGAGGTGGGGTGCAATTAAGTGGATTAGATAGCCTAATAAATAGCAGTAAAGGTTATGAAAATGTATCTATTAAAGGTCTTATGGCAGTCATGCCAGCAGGATGCGATGAAATTAGTTTGAGAAAACACATGCAGACAATGAAAGAACTTAAAGATAAATATGCATTTCCAGTTCTTTCTATGGGCATGAGTTCGGATTATAAAATAGCTTTAGAATATAGTACAAGTATGGTACGATTAGGAAGAACGATATTTGGAGAACGTTTATGAACAATATGCAATGGCAGAATAACGGTATGAATAATTACAACGGCATGAATAATAGCATGAATAACGGCATGTATGGCATGAATGGTGGAAACATGATGGGACCTGCTGGTTGGCAACAGCCTGCGGGAATGCAGACGATGGTAATGCAAAATGAACCTATGCAAACTACCCAAGTTGGTGGTGTTCTACTTCATTCGCCTTCAACATTTGAACATGTGCAACTTATATTGGATCATTTAAAGAATAGAGAACAAGTAATAGTTGATTTTAAATCATTAAATAAACAGTCAGTATATAGAATTTTGGATTTTATAAGCGGTGCAGTTTATGCATTGGATGCGACAATGCAGAATATCACTGAAAATATAATCCTCATAGCTCCAAGTGGAGTAAATATTTCAATACCTCAGGAACTTACCAAGAAAAAATGATTTTAATTAAAGCTGAAGTAAAGGAAAAACTTAAGAAACGCTGGTGGTGGTATATTCTTGAAGTAGGGTTATTTTCTATAATCCTAATTGCTGATCTTGTTTCAAAACATGTACTTTCTAATAAAATAAAGTTAGGTTCTGAAAAAATATTTATTCCTAAAGTGTTGAGTTTAACATATTTGAAAAATACTGGTGGAGCATTTTCTGCACTTGAGAATCATACAGTCTTTTTAACTGTAATTACAGCGCTGTTACTCATTGGCATTGGAGTATTTTTAATAATTGATTTAAAACAAGGACTTGAGGTACGAATACCGCTTATTTTTATAGTAGCTGGTGGATTTGGGAATCTTGTAGATAGGATGAAGTTTGGATGGGTACGAGATTTCTTTAAGTTTGAATTTATAAATTGGGGAGTATTTAATATTGCCGATGTGTTTGTTTCCAATGGAGCAATAATATTAATTATTGTCCTCATAATCCAACTAGTTAAGGAAATAAAGAAGGATAAAGGAAATAAAGAATCATTAGAATCAGTATCAAATAGTGAAGCAGACAAATTATTAGAACCATTTGAAGAGAATAACGAAATATCAAAAGAAGAGAAAAATATAGAAAGTGAAACTGTTGAAGAATTAAATAGTCCAGAAAGTGAAAATAAGAGTGACAAATCAAACGACAGTTTAGATAATACGAATAATGCCTAAAATAATTGTTCAGGGCGATAATATTCGCTTAGATCAGTATCTTGCGGACACATGTCATGTGACACGTTCTCAAATTAATATGACTATAAAAGCGGGGATTTTTTTAAATGGCATAAGTGTCAATAAACCATCTCTTATGGTTAAGAGTGATGATGTAATTGAATTAGATATACCTAATACAGAAATAGATGTGGTGGCATCAGATGACACCTTAAAAATACTTTATGAAGATGAATATGTATTGGTAATTGATAAAGTTCAAGGAATGGTCGTACATCAAAGTACATCTTCAAGAAACCCAAATACAGTAGTTAATGCGTTACTCAATTACACCAATAAGCTCAGTACAATTGACCCGATTAGAATGGGTATAGTTCATAGACTGGATAAAGACACATCAGGGGTGCTTGTAATAGCCAGAACGGATGAAGTTCATGAAAAGCTACAACAGGCATTTAAGGAAAGACAAGTAACAAGAAGATATCTTGGGATTTGC
The DNA here is from genome assembly GCA_963542015.1 of uncultured Clostridia bacterium. Lineage (GTDB taxonomy): Bacteria > Bacillota > Clostridia > Christensenellales > CAG-917 > CAUTUX01. Next base: position 35,284 of record CAUTUX010000011.1, read on the forward strand.
GGTGGTATATTAAAAGAAAAAATTGGAACAGTAGTGGCACCCATAGGAAGAAGCACAAGTGATAGAAAAAAAATGAGCGTAATGCCAGATGGGAAAGAAGCAGTTACGAAATACAAAGTAGTTGAAGAATTTAATAAATACTCATTGGTAGATTTTGAATTAGTGACCGGTAGAACACATCAGATAAGGGTTCACATGCGACACATAGGACATCCAATTGTTGGAGATAGTAGATATGGTGGCGATTGCAAGATATATAAATCTGGGCAGTTATTGCACTCGTATTATGTAAAATTTACTCATCCTGTTACAGCAAAAGAAGTTGAAATCAATTGTCAAGTTCCCGAATATTTTCAGAACATTCTCATTAAACTAAGAGAGCAAAACAAGTAGGCAACAAATATAGTCGTTAAAAACATTCCTTATACATTAAATATTTAATATAAATATATAGAGCTCGACATATGTCATGTTTTACAGAAAAAATACAAATAAATTTAACGACAAGGGGGTTATTAATTACCCATTTCAATTTGCTGTCTTTATTTAAGCGCCATTTATATAGTAAAAAAT
>CAUTUX010000012.1:0-35478 GCA_963542015.1 uncultured Clostridia bacterium
ACTGAATTTTCTTTTTTAATCAAAAAGATTTATGGTGCTAAATCAAAAAGACGGGTTTTTTCCCCAAGAGATGACAAATCTCCTAATTCGATTAATGCATCAACTTTTTCTGGAGTGTTATAATATTTAGGTAGTAAGACACTATTGTAATCACCATCAAAATGACAATAAATCATCTTAATCGTTCCATCTTCTTCTTTTTTACATATATAACTTCTTGTAGACATTTCTATATTCCTCCTATTAATTAGTAATCTTGTAAAAAAAGCGACAGGCTTCTTTGTTTTCACCAAAAGTTTTATAAAACTCATCCTCGGCTTTGTAGTATAAATCAGCAAACAAGTCGCCTAGTGTATATTCATCAATTTCGTGCATTTGCCAACTGAGATGATTTAATGCCATAACTAATTCGGTGAATATTTTATAATCCTTGTCTATCATCTTGACAGCGTAAAGAGCACGATTATATGTGTCTTTGATCGCTTTAACCCCGAACGGTATTGCGATTTCAAAATCCCAGAAAAATGTTGTTTCAACTCTTTCAAAATCCATTAATTTTTCCTCCTTCATACAATTCTTCAAATCCTTCCTGGATACAGTCATTGAACTCATCGTTCAAAATTCCAGAGTGTTCTCTTTCAATGTAATTTTGAAACACGAGTTCAAGTAGCTTCTCATCATCAATTTCTTTATCAATTGCAATTAGTGCTTTTAAAAATTCTTTATAATTTTTGTTTTGAAGCTCCAACACAATATCTTTCATTGTTTTCCAATTAAACATTTTTCCTCCTTTCTTAACTGGCATTTTTTAATAATCTGTCATAAGCCGCTTTATTACCTGATGTTGTAAAATCATATGACTTACCTTTTTTAATTTTTTGGGATTCAATATCAGATTTAAATTGTTTATTATCACAACAACGCAGATAATAGTTTTTCCAATTTTTTATTTGTTTTCCGTTAAAAGTCCAGTTTGTAGAGAACATTTTTGCCCAAAATTCTTTCATAGGAATGTAAATTCCTTCCGGATTTTCCTGTTGTAATTTATCAATAAATTCTTTTACTTCAGAATAACTGGGATTATTGTTTTTTTCTTTTTTAAGATCATCGTCGTCCTTGCTGTTACGAGGTTCTAGCTTTATATTATTAATATATATAGACGACGATTTATTATATTTATTCTCTTTTATTTTATTCTCTTTATAATTTGATTGGTCGGATATCCGACTAATCGATTGGTCGCATTCCGTATTTTCTTCAGTTTTTTTGCTTTGTATTAGTGCTTCAGATTTCTTTAATTCATGTCGGCTTTTTGAAATTTTTTCTAGTTCTAGTATTTTATCGTAGTTAATTGTGTAATAATTTGTGTGATTCAAAATGTTGTTATGAAACTGTTTTTTTTCTAAATAGCCATACTTAATAAGCTCATTTATTAATGTCTTTATCTTAGTTTTGCCCCAGAATGGGAAATCTCTTTCTTGCAATTCTTCAATAGTTGATGATGTCCAGTATCTGTTCTCAAAATAGTTTTTTCCAGACTCTTCATTGATTCTGATCCAATATTGAAATTGTTGGAGAACTAGTGATAAATCTACCCCTAGTTCCATAGCGAGTTCTCGAGAAACTATGAGAGGTTGAGAGCCCAACAAAAGAGTTGTGTGCAAAATATCTACCTCCAAAAATTTCTAGCTGAAGATAAGTGATATTGAGGGGAAAAGAATATCACCTATCTTTAGCTTTTTACATCCATGGGGGAAATTTACATGCCGTCCTAATATAGAATCTTTAAGACAATAAAAAGTAAATAATATATAATAAAACAAATGAATTTTGACGATTTTAGAGAGTTGATGTTGAAGGTAAAAAATGGGGACAAATGTCCGCCATTAATTTTAATATTCACGAGTGAGCCATATATCAGTTCTTTATCAAAAAGAATAATTAAGAATGTAATTGATCCGAAACAGATTGAAATGGATTATATGTCAATGTATGGTAGAGAAAGCCTTTCAGAGTTGATTGAGTATGCAAAAATGCCTTCATTTTTCGGAACTCATAAATATCTAGTATGCACTATGGACGATAAGGCAGATGGTTACACAGAAGTGCTTTTAAATAAATATGCTAATGAAAATGTAGACGATGCATCATTGATAATTATTACTGCACCAGAAAACAGTGTAGTGCTGGGGAAAGTTAAAAATGCGATAAATATTAAAGTGATACTTGATGACGATATACTTAATAGGGAGGTAAACACCATTATTGAAAAGTATGGAATTACCGATATAGATTACAAAGCAAAAAATTTGCTTATTGAAAAATGTGCCAAGTCGTTATCTTTAATAAATACCGAAATACAAAAGATTGCAGCATTCAAGGATAGTAGAATAACAGAAGAACTTGTATCTAAGCTTGTGCCTAGCAATATAGAATATAAAATATATGAACTCACACAGGCACTTGTGAGAAAGAATTATCAAAAGACATTTGAAATTTTGCGTGAATTAATTAATAGCGGGTCTAAACCGATGGATTTACTTGGAACAATTCACAGATACTATAGACAGATGTTGCACGCATCAATTAACAAAAATATGGACAATGAGGAGCTTGCCACATTGTTTGGAGTTAGTCCTGGTGCAGTTTTTTATATAAAGAAATCGGCAGAAGGATATGGACAAAAACAGTTAAAGGATATTGTAGATTATATGTATGATTTGCAGTACAAGGTTGTGAGTGGGCAACGCAATGCTGAATTAATTTTAGATTCAGCAATATCAAAATTAATATAGGGGTGTTAAATGGGAAATTTCAGTGCATTTTTTAAGAGTATAGATTATTTTTTCATAATAGATATACTTGTCTTCCTTTTTGCATTTACGGTAATGGTTATTTTCTTTGTTCTTAAAAGAAATATTAAAATACCACTTTTCCTAACAGCTTTGTTTACGATAGAACTTGCCTTGCATATAGGAGCAGGATTTAGAGATAGCGATAAACATAAAACTTTGCTTATTGCGAAATATGTAATGCATTATTTCAACATTTTCGTTCTGATTGGCTTCTGTGTCACATATCAAAGTGATTTAAAAGACCTTACACAAAGAATCTTTGCTAATAAAAAACATAAGGGGAAAAGTAAATTCTCGACAGATGAACTTTTTGATGCAACTGAAAATATCCTTACAGCTTGTCAGAACATGGCAAAGCAAGATATTGGGGCAATTATAATCATAGAAAATGAAGGAGATGAACTTAATAAGTCTATTATAGAAAGTGGTGTATATCTTGATGCTAAAATTTCATCAGGGTTATTGGAAAGTATATTCAACACAAAGGCACCTCTTCATGATGGTGCGGTGGTTGTAAAGGGTGATCGAGTTGTTGCAGCAGGGTGTTTCCTTTCATTAACAGAAAAGGAAAATCTTAGTAAGGAGCTTGGGACTAGACACAGAGCAGCTATTGGGGTTACAGAACAAACAGATGTTCTTGCAATTGTTGTGAGTGAAGAAACAGGAATTATTTCAGTTGTAAGAAATGGGAATATAAGAAGATACATAACAATGGAAGTGCTCAAGGGAGAAATAGAAAAATCATATGGTATAGTTCAGGCAGATACAACAGTTGAAAATTTAAGGAACTATATACAATGATATTGAATTGCTCAGAGATTCTCATACCTAATAAAAATGTCGACTATACAAAGTGGGCAGTTGTTTCGTGTGATCAATTTGCGTCAAATATCGATTATTGGAAGTCTTTAAAAAAAGAAATAGGAGATGCTCCAAGTAGTCTTAAGCTTATTATTCCTGAAGTATATTTAAAAATGAATTGTGAAGAGACAAATGTTTTAAATATACATAATAGAATGGAAACATATCTCAAGTCTGATATTTTTAGAACATTAAAAGATACAGCAGTACTGGTTGAACGAGAGATGCGAACAGGGATTAAGAGATATGGTATTGTGTGTGCAATAGATTTGGAAGAGTATTCATATAAGAGAATAGACAAAAAACAAATAAGATCAACAGAAGCAATAGTAGAAGAAAGAATAGCTCCAAGAGTTGCGGTAAGGATGCAAGCACCAATTGAATTGCCTCACATAATAATATTGGCAGATGATGCAGAAGGTGTATTTATAGACGCAATCGCAAAAGACATAAACAAGCTAGAGAAATTATATGACTTTGAAGCAAATAAAGGCGGAAGAAGAATTAGAGGATTTGCCGTGCCAGAGAAATTGCTTGCAGAAAAATATAGCAAATATGAAGAGCATATGGGCATAATTTACCCAAATGAGAATATAAGATTTTTAGTTGGAGATGGGAATCACTCTCTCGTTACAGCAAAGAGATGTTGGGATGAAATCAAGAAGACATTAAAAGAAAGTGATTTAAAAACGCATCCAGCAAGATATGCCTTATGTGAAATTGAGAATATACACTCGGCAGCTAATAAATTTGAACCTATATACAGAAAGGTATTTAATATTGAACATACCGAATTTATTAATTTATTAACAAAACAATTGGCAAGACAAGAGAACGATAAAACACAAAATGAGCTAAAAATTGTCATAGGGGATACTACTTATACAATAGATACATATTTATCATCTATTGAAATTATTGGTGAAACAGATAAAGCAATAGAGAAATATATGCAGTCACATGCAGAATGCAGTGTGGAATATGTGCATGGAGAAGATGAATTATTGTACGGATTGGATAATATGACGGCAGCAATTTATATGCCAGAACTTGATAAAAATGAATTATTTTCATATTGCATTGAAAAAGGGAATTTACCCAAAAAGTCATTTTCAATCGGTAATGGAGAAGAAAAGAGATATTATATTGAAGCAAAGAGGATAACAAAATGAAAGTTTGTAAATTTGGTGGAACATCAATGGCAAATGCCAATACTATTAGCAAGGTAGTTGAAATTATTAATGCAGATAAAGAAAGAAGATACATAATAGTATCTGCTCCAGGGAAAAGAGACAAAAACGATACAAAAATAACAGATCTGTTATATCAATGTTTTGATGAACTTGAGAGCAAAGGAAACTGCGATAAAGCATTTGCAATAGTTGAGGAGAGATTTAAATCAATCATTCAGGGGCTCGACATAGAACTTGATATTTCTAAAGTATTAAAAGATATAAAGAAAGAGTTTGAGAAAAACAGATCTAAAGACTACATAGCATCAAGAGGCGAATATGTAAGTGCAATGATCCTAGCAAAAAAATTAAATTATGACTTTATCGATGCTGCCGAGATGATTAAATTCAACGAGGACAAAGAATTACAATTGGAATATTCTTTTGATCTTATAGCTCAAAGGTTGAAGAAAAGTCGTAAGGCAGTTATTCCAGGGTTTTATGGTTCATTGCCATCTGGTGAGGTAAAGACATTTTCAAGAGGAGGCTCGGATATAACTGGAGCCATTATAGCAAGAGCAGTATCATCAGAGTTATATGAAAATTGGACCGATGTAGATGGCTTCCTTACAGCAGATCCAAGAATAGTTGATGACCCAAAATTAATTTCATACTTAAGTTATAAGGAACTTAGAGAGTTGGCATATATGGGGGCAGAGGTTCTTCATCCAGAATCAATATTTCCAGTTCGCAGTGTTGGGATACCAATAAACATTAAAAATACTTTCAATCCTGGACACAGCGGTACAATGATTGTGGCTGCAAAAAATTTACCAAAACAACAAAATGTAATAACGGGCATTTCAGGGAGAAAAGGTTTTACAATAATTAACATTGAAAAAGATATGATGAATGCCGAGATAGGTTTTGCCAGAAGAGTACTATCTGTTTTAGAAGAGGAGCATATTTCTTTTGAACACATGCCATCAGGAATAGATACATTATCAGTGGTTATTAGAGACGAACATATCAATGGGAAGATGCAAAAAGTAATCTCAAAAATAAATGGCATAACAAATGCCGATAACATAGATATTCATAGTGGACTTTCATTAATTGCAACAGTTGGACATAATATGGCATCGAGACAGGGAACAGCAGCAAAAGTATTTGAGGCATTAGCAAATAAAAATATAAATGTAAGAATGATAGATCAAGGCTCAAGTGAGTTGAATATTATAGTTGGGGTAGATACTTTCGACTACGAAAAAGCTATTTGTGCAATTTATGATGCATTTAATTAGTATAGGTAAGCAATATATCATATAGGACATATTTAAAATAAAGCCAAAACAAGGTCACAGTTTATTAGTCACAAAGTGATTCAATTACAGAATTTGGTTTCAACTTTTTTAGGTGGGGCTACTTCATGGTTGTATAAATATTTGTGTGCAAAAGTGAAAAATAGATAAGTAAAAAAAGAGCCAAAACTAAAACAAAAAAGTGCTAAAAAAATATAGGAGGCTTAAGCAATGGCTCAAACAAAAAACACATTTGATAGACAAAGTAAAAAAACAATCAGAAAATTAACAAAAACAGTAATAAAAACATACAAAAAACAGTAATAAAAATATACAAAAAATAGGAATAAAAACATACAAAAAACAGTAATAAAAATATACAAAAAATAGGAATAAAAACATACAAAAAATGGGAATATATATCGACAAAAGTAGGAATAATGTTAAGATTAGACAATGATGTTCAACAAATATTTTAATAGGATTATAGAAAAAGAAATTATGCAAACCATGAAAGCAGTGGGGTGTATTGTATTAGAAGGAGCAAAAGGATGCGGGAAAAGCACAACATGTCAGAGACTCGCAAAAAGCATTGTCGAGTTACAAGACCCAAGAGTGTACGAAAAGTACAAGCTGATGATTGCGAATGACAATAAAATTTTTGATGCTGAAAAACCTATTTTATTTGATGAATGGCAAAAGATTCCAGAGCTTTTGGATATGATTAGAACTGAGGTAGATCATAATAATGCCAAGGGTGCATTTATCTTAACAGGTTTAGTAAAACCGTTAGAAGATTCTAATAGACATATTGGGGTTGGAAGGTTTGCCGCATAACTATGAGACCAATGTCATTGTATGAATCATGTGATTCTACAGGAGAAGTTTCTTTGAAAAGCTTGTTTGAACAAACTGGGCACATAGCGGGTGAATCAAATTTAACATTGGAGGAAGTAGCAGAGTTAATTTGCAGGGGAGGATGGCCAGCAACAATTGGGTTAAATAGCATCGAATCTCAAATATATGTTGCCTCGTATTATAAGATACTAACCGAAGTTGATTTGATAGGTGTGGATGGGATAAAACGAAATCCTGAAAGAGCAAGAAGAATAATGAGATCTTTAGCAAGAAATATATCATCATTTGTCACAGATAGGACAATTATAGAAGATGTAAAAAGCAACGATATGACCATGGATGAAAAGACACTCGCCACATATTTGAATGCATTGAGGAAACTGTTTGTTATAGAAGACTTGCAAGCATGGACTCCGAAGTTGCGAAGCAAGACAACAATTAGATTAAGTGATAAACGACAATTCGTGGATCCATCATTAGCGACAGTAGCACTGGGTATATCTTCCAAAGATTTATTAAATGATCCCGAAACATTTGGTTTGTTTTTTGAGAGCTTATGCATAAGAGATTTAAGGGTCTACGCAGAATCATTAAATGGGTCCATTCATCAATATCATGATAGAACAGGATTGGAAGCCGATGCAATTATTCATTTAAATGATGGTAGCTACGGTCTAGTTGAAATAAAACTGGGTAGACATAGGATAGAAGAGGCTGTAACAAATTTATTAAAATTAAAGAACAAAGTGGATACTGCATACACTCAAGAACCCAAGTTCTTGATGGTTCTAACAGGATCTGGACTTGCATATCGTCGTAAGGAAGATGGAATATATGTAATTCCTATCGGATGCTTGAAAAATTAATACTCGTGACTTTCTTCTCCCTTCATTGATGCCGTTAAATCTCTTATATTGCATTCAATATCATCACAGCTTACTTTAGATTTCTTGTATGACATCTTTAAAAAGATAGGAGTTAAAAGAGTTGTTAATATAATTAAAATCAAAGCATATGGCACAATTTCTGAATCAATTATATGTGCATCTTCACCTTTGCTTATACAAACGAGTAAAACTTCAGCTCGAACCATCATACCAATTCCGACCCGCAAGCTGTCTTTAAATGAAAACCTACAAGCCAAGGCTCCAACTCCACAACCGAGAAGCTTACCCAATATTCCAGCGATGATAAACATAATACCGAACAAAATAAAATCAGTATTGAAATTTGTAAAGTTTGCTTTAATACCAATTAAGGCAAAGAAAACAGGAGCAAAAATCATATATTTGCTAACTTCAACTTTTTCATCAATATAGTCAGATTCCTTAATTCCAGCGAAAATTAAACCAGCGATATACGCACCTGTGATATCGGCAACCGCAAAAACTTTTTCAGCCATATATGCATATAAGAAACAAATCGCAAAACCTAAAACAGGCAACCGTCTTCTATGTGGATATCGTTCAGCATAAGCATTCATTCCAGCTCTAAGCGCAACTCCAAGGACTGCGGAAACAGCGAAGAAACCAATGATTTTTCCAATTAGTATGCCAGTTTCTTTTGCTCCCTTGCTAGGATCTTTTAAACCTATCAAGAATGACAAAAGAATAATACCTATAATGTCATCTAAAATTGCCGCAGCAATGATAGAATTGCCAACTTTAGAATTTAATTTCCCAAGTTCTTTTAAAGCTGCAACTGTTATACTAACAGAAGTTGCAGATAGTACAGCTCCATAAAATACAAACTTTAAAGCATCTGTTGAAGATAATTTAATATTAAATTTACCTAATGCACCCCAAGCCGCAATAAAACCAAATATTAGAGGGAATATAACCCCAAGAATTGTAATTAAAAATGCAGGGAAACCTATTTTTTTAAACTGTTTAATATCGGTTTCAATTCCAGCAGAAAACATTATTAAAATAACGCCGATTTTTGCAAGAAATTCAAGGGCTTCAAGAGATGTAGGATTAAATAAAACTGCAGAGTCACCTTTTTTGTCAGCTAGCTTTAAAAGGCCAAGGAGTATTCCAGCCAGGATCATTCCAAAGACTTGGGGTAAATTAATTTTTTTTGCTAAAAGAGAAAAGGCTTTTGAAAAAAAAAGTATAAGACCTAAAGGTAACAGAATTTGAAAAACTTCTTTCATATTGTCTCCGATGTAAGTTATTATATGCCGAGTTTGACATAATGTTAAACAGATATTTTTTTAATATGGTATATGTAATATTTTTTTATTTTTAATTAGAGAAAATGAATTATGTTTAATCAATATTACCAAAGAGATTGGTGGTAAAAATTGGTAAAACAATTAAAAATATGGCGGAAAAATAGGCAAAAAGTCTAAAAATACAGTAAAAAAATCGGCAAAACAATTAAAAATACGGCTGTAAAATAGTAAAATATAGATAGATTCGGAGGCAAAATGCTAAAAAGAAAGTTAGAAGAGGAGCTTAAAGTTTGGAAAAATAAAGACAATAAAAAGTGCCTAATAATAGAGGGTGCGAGGCAAGTAGGCAAGACTTTTACGATAAGACGCTTTGCAGAACAGTATTACGATAATTATATTGAACTAAATTTTATAAACAAACCATCATACTGCAAAATTTTTGATGGGGATTTAGATGTTGAAACAATTCTAATGAACATCTCTTTATATTGTGGATTTGAAAAGAAAATACAACAAGATCGAACATTAATATTTTTAGATGAAATACAGGCATGTCCCAACGCAATAACGGCACTTAAATTTTTCAGCATTGATGGAAGTTTTGATGTCATTGCATCAGGGTCATTATTAGGGATAAGTTATAGCAAAGTTGCATCATATCCTACAGGGTATGTTCAACATCTGCAAATGTATCCTTTAACATTTGAAGAATTTTTATGGGCAAATGGAGTGTCGGATGAAATAATTTTAAAGTTGCAACAATGTTATGAAAATATAGAAGAAGTTAATGCAGCAATGAATGTCAAAATACAGGATTTATTTAAACAATATATGGTAGTAGGTGGAATGCCAGAAGTGGTAAATTCTTTTGTCACAGAACATAACTATGCAACAGTGTTAAAAATTCAAAGGGCAATAGTTAAAGATTATGAAAACGACATTGCTAAATATGCCGAATCAGGCGAAAAAGTTAAAGCGAAGGCATGTTTCAAAAGTATTCCAGTGCAACTATCGAGAACAAACAAAAAGTTTATGTATAGTATAGTGGAGAAGAACAGTAAGAGTTCAAAGTACATTGACAGTGTTAATTGGCTTATAGATGCTGGCATTGTTGCTAGGTGTAACAATCTTGCAAGATTGGAGCTACCGTTAATGGGATATGTACAAGAAAATAATTTTAAAATATACATGAGCGATACAGGGTTGCTAGTATCAATGCTTGATGATGAAACAAATGTACAAATAATCGAAGGGAATTTAGGCATATACAGTGGTGCAGTTTTTGAAAATGTTGTTGCTCAAATATTGAGAGCACATTCAAGGCAGTTATACTTTTTTAATAGGAACAATTCATTGGAAATAGATTTTGTTATTTCACAAGATAGAAAAGTAATTCCCATAGAAGTAAAAGCAGGCAATAATAAAGCAAAATCATTGAGAGTACTTTTGGATGAAAATCCAACAATGCAAGGAATTAAACTTGTCAATGGGAATGTTGGATATAGAGACAGAGCAACCACATATCCGCATTATATGTCAATGTTTTTATAATGAGTAATAAAAAAATAAAGAGCTCAGTCGGGAACTGAGCTTGGATTGGTGACCCACCGGAGGCTCGAACTCCGGACAACCGCATTAAAAGTGCGATGCTCTACCTACTGAGCTAGTGAGTCATTTTGGCAGGGATGGCAGGATTTGAACCTACGAATGTCAGAATCAAAATCTGATGCCTTACCGCTTGGCGACACCCCTAGGCGACCGTCGTATCACATCATTGCCTACAGATATGACTTGTTAATTATAATAGGCGATAAATAAAATAACAAGCCAAAAAGGCGATAATGGAAAATTAACTTTAAAAAAATATCAAGATGTTTTTTATTATGTGGGTAATTTGTGTAATTTACCAGCAAAGAAAAAGCAGCGAAATAGGTAATTTGTTGACACTAATTTTAGAAGTTTAATATAATAAACTTAATTATGACCAAAGAGAAAAAACATCTTGTAGAACTTAAAAATATTGGCAAAATATATGATACAAATAACTTATATACCATAGGTATTCGTCATATAGATTTGGGGTTTGATCTTAATGAATTTGTAACAATAGAGGGCGAATCTGGTTCTGGGAAATCCACATTACTTAATGTAATTGCAGCTAATGATACATATGAAGAAGGAGAGATGTTTTTTAAAGGGACAGAGACATCTCATTACTCAGAACTAGAATGGGATACGTATAGAGAAAGAAATATCTCTTTTATTTTTCAAGATTTTAATATAGTTGAAAACCTCACAGTTCTAGAGAATGTCGAGTTGGCATTATTTTATTTGGAAGATGCAAACAAAAGAAAAGAACTGGCAACCGACCTTATAAACAAAGTGGGACTTGCAAAACAGATAAATCAAAAAACAAGTAAATTGTCTGGAGGAGAAAAACAGAGGACAGTAATAGCCAGAGCTCTAGCAAAAAATTCTCCAATTATTTTAGCGGACGAACCAACAGGAAATTTGGATAGTAAGTCTGCAATGGAAATAGCAGCATTATTAAAAGAAGTATCAAAAGATAAACTTGTAATAGTTGTCACGCATAATGCTGAGTATTTTGATAAGTACTCAACTAGGAAAATAGTATTGCATGATGGCGGGGTTGTAAGTGACAAACCAAATAATGTAAAAGAAGAAGAGATCCCGCAGATTGATATTGAAATTAAAGAAGATAAAAAAGAGAAAAATAGAAAAAATGTACTTTGGTTAGGTGGACTAAATTATAAATCAAGACCTAAATTCACAGCCCTTATGTCGGCTATCTCAGTTACCTTTTCAATTGCATTGTTTTTTATCATAGCTCTATTTTCAAATAGAATAATTGAACCTATAAGACAAACTGTATCTGAAAACCCAATAGCAGGTAAAACCATAGTTAAAAAGGTAAGTAGTGACAATTTTTCAAAGTCAGAATATGACAAATTATTAGATGAGGTGCATGCAAACTTCGCATTTAAAAATAGTGAGTTTTCAGAGATAAATATAACAACCGATGAAACGGATGAATATAAATCTCAAAATATAACATGTTTATATGATCCATATAAACACGATCTAAAAGAGGGCGAAGCAGTCATGTATTTACCTTATTCACTTGCACATTATGAGGGGCATCTTAAAAAGATATTTAATGAGCTTAATATAGGTGTGAAAAAAATCAAAGTTAAGAAGATGCTGGAACAAGGTAAGATAAGGGTATATTTTTCAAAAAACACACTGTATAAATATGGATTAAATTTAAAGTATACATATAGTTTGATGCAGTTCGGGAACCACAATCTCAAGGTATATAAATACGCAAAAGGAGACGGCTTAAAACCAGGAGAGATTAGATTGATAAATCTCAAGTATTGGGCGGGGGATTTATCAGAAGTTTTTCTTGCAGCATTTGCATCTCAGAAGTTTAAAATAATTAATACAGAAGATACAAGTGTTGATAAATCAATACCTGGGTTAGCTGTTGAAATGAATTCAGATGACTATGAAAAAGTTTTTAATAAAGGAATTCCATTTGGGAATGAAGTATCACTGTATTACAAGAACAACAAAACTGCAAGCCAAAGAACCTCAAGTATAAGCGGACAGTATGGATTATTTAAATCTGACGAGAAGGTATATAAAGATAAGGCAGCCGACACATTTATATTGAATGTACTTGCATATGTCGGACTTATAGTATCTGGAATATTATTAGGGATATTGGTAAGTATAATATTTGCCAAAAATGTCGGAGTATTGAGTGGAGATTTTGCAATATATAGAACATTAGGAATATCAAGAAGAGATGCAAAAGCATCCTTGTATATACAAATGCTCTTTATATTCTTGCCAAACATTATTCTGTTGCCACTCGTTTCTTTGATAGCAACGATAATACCGAATAGTACATTAAGTTTCATATCTCCATGGAATTATTTGATTATAGAAGCCATTATGCTTGGTATAGTAGAAATAGTTGCATTTAGATTTAATAAGAAAATATTTAAGACATCCATAAGGAAATCGTTAAGTAGAGGCTCAAAATGATAGAACTGAAGAATATTAATAGACAATTTAAGGTGGGCGGGAAACAGTTTAATCATGTATTAAAAGACATTTCATTGAAATTTCCAGAGAAAGGACTATATGCAATTTATGGCAAGTCTGGCTCTGGGAAAACAACCCTATTGAATATTTTGGGCGGATTAGACAGACCAAATAGTGGAAAAATTATTATTGATGGGAAAGAGTGTACATACATAAGTGACAAGGTTAGAAATAAGGAAATAGGATTTATTTTCCAGAATTATTATTTAGAAAGGGATACAACAATTCATCAGGTTCTTGAAAATCAAATGAGAATTGCTGGTTTCACAGACAAACATGAGATGAAGAGGAGAAGTGAAAAAGTTCTTGATTTGGTAAAGTTAAGTAGATTCAAGAATAAAACAACGGATTCTCTATCGGGTGGGCAAAAACAAAGAGTTGCAATAGCAAGAGCATTGGTAAAAGGTGCAGATATTATATTAGCAGATGAGCCAACGGGAAATCTTGATAGTGAAAACACCACGGCAGTAATGGAAATTTTGAAAGAAATTTCTAAAACAAAGTTGGTTATTTTAGTTACACACGAGCAAAACCTTATACAAGAATATAGCGATGCACATATAGAGTTGGTTGATGGAAGTGTGACATTTTCAAATGTTGAGTCTGGAGAACATAAAACAGGACATGAAAACAGCAATATTGTTTTTGAAAAATCAGTTGGAGGGAAAACAGGTAGACTATTTTCATTAAGAAATATAGTTAAGGCACAACGAGCAACGAGGGAAGAACGAGCATATTCAACCGCAAACATATTTAAACAAATATTCCTTATTGCATTTGCAGTTGTGCTTTCATTTCTTTCAATGAAGCTCTTTGAATATAGTAAAGCTGATGTTTTGAGAAAAAATATTAAATCAAATCAAACATTAGTTCGACTTAATGATTATTATTTTATAAGAGAATTGGAAGACGGCACAGATCCAAGGAATCCAATTAAGGAGTATGATGATATAGATTACTTCTCAGCAGAAGATAAAAGCGGAGTGTTTAGTTTAAATAGCATATCAAGAGCGGGTTCAGCAGAGGTCACTTACACTCAGAAGACTGCCAAGAACCTGAAGGACGGAGATATATTAGTTGGTAGGTTACCAGAAGCTGGTGAAATTGTTATCAGCAAGGGATTAGCTGAAAAAATAAGGAAACAATATAGACTTAAAACCTTTACAAACTTGAAGACAGTTGAAATGTTGCAGTTAGACGGCAGGTATAAAATTGTTGGCGTTGTGCCAGGACAAGAGTCAAATGTTTATTTTAATCAAGAAGATTACATAAATAGTTTGGGAATATTTAGTGGAACAGAACTGTATGACCCAACAGAAATGTATTTCCCATCATCATTTAAGTTTTCAAATATAACAACTCGAATAAGTTTAACAACAGTAGATAATTTAAAAAAAGATGAAGCGATTTTGGAAGTTAGCAGTGCAGCGCAGAGGAAGATAGGCAGTCTTAAGAGTCTTGCGGATGTAAATGCAGAATTGCTCGGGCAACCTAAGGCAATGCAACTAAAAAATTCAAAAGTATTTATCAAAGAAATCAGACGAACAGAAGATAATGAATACGATTTTAATATAAAAGTTGGTAGAGAAACATTGAATGATATATTCCATGATGTAGCTCCTAATTTAGGAAGGCTTAAAAACACTGCAAGTATTGATAATTTATTTTATTTAGTAACAAATAATAATAATGAAAAACACAAAATGCTTAGAAACAGCATGGATGAAAAGAACTTAATTAAACCAAATTTGAAGGAGTATTATGACTTAAAGAAGGCAGACTTAAAGTCAAATTTGGCACCAGCGATATTAATTACAGTTGCGGGTGTAATGTTATTATTCCTAATCTATTATTTCATTGAAAAAGCGGAAAGCATAAAAAACAGAAAAGAATACGGTATATTGCGAGCGATTGGAGTAGGGAAAGGCAACTTGTTGTTTAAAGAGACGATGGGATGCGTGTTGAATAATTTTATAAGCTTTACAATCTTTTTAACTATAGGTTTTATCTTTATTCTTGCTAGATATCTTATTTTAAATGTTGCAGCTGGATACTTTGCATTAATAGTCTTTGCAGTTTATGTTGCAACTCTTGCAATATTCTTGTTGATTTCATTATCTCCATATTTATTTGTAGTAAAGGATACTCCTGCAAAAATATTATCAAGGTACGATATTTGATAAAAAGTTAGAAAAAAATAAAAAATTTTGTTAAATAAGCTTAAATTTAGTTTTATATTTTTTATGAGTTTAATATAATTAACTTAAATAATAGTAAATATTCGGAGGAACAAATGAAAAAAATTAAAGTTATCGGATTAAGTATGTTGTTGCTTACGATGATGTTTGTTTTTGCCGCCTGTACAAAGAGTGTGGGAACAGTAAATTTCTTTGTTGACGGAAAGAAAGTCGGAAGCAGTAGCATTAATAGTAAATATGAATACAAACTTCCCGAGGAACCTAAAAAACCGGGTTATAGGTTTATAGGCTGGTACGAGGAGCTTGGTCATTTAAGTAAAAAATTTAAAAAAGGAACCAAAAAGAATGTACATGCAAGGTTTGAACCCGTTTTAACGCAAACAAACGTTGAAGGCGAAGTATCTAAAAAAGAGTGGATTGTTGACGCAAGTAAAAAGGCTCCTCAAAAAGATAATTTAACATTCAGCGGATGGTATGTAGATTCTGAATATAAAACACCATATAAGAATCAAAATGTTGATAAATTATATGGTAAATTTATGGCAAAAGTAACATATCATAACGGATACGAAATTCTTAGAGAAGAGTTGATTGATGTAGATAATTTGGCAAAGAAACCAGAAATTAATGATGACTTTATCAAAGAATATATGGATGAAGAGGATATTTCATTTGAAAAAGATAATTTTGAGTTTGATTTCAATCAAAAAATAACAAAAAATACAATAGTAGATGTAAAGTGGAGAACCAAAACAATTAAAAATGCATATGGGCAGATTGAGGGATATCAACCGGTAGCTAACGGAGATGGGACATACAGATGGGAGGAGAAGGGTGTATCAGATCACAAATGGCCAGTTTTATCTCTACCAGGAAAAGCAACAATAGATGTAGGTGGTACTAAGGAAGAAAAAACATTTACAGGAATTAATTTTGGTCAAATAAACGAAAAAACTGAAAAAATAATTATAGGAAAGGGAATAAAGTATATATCAGGATTAATGCCACAGTTGCACAATAATCTAAAGGAAGTTGTTTTACCAAATACATTGAAAGTAATAGAAAATTCATTTAACTACATGTTGGATGATGCAAAAGTTAATATCCCAGAAAGTGTAGAGACAATAATTCATAGTTTTTGGAAAAACTCACAGCTTTATCCTTTTGAAGGACTAAAACATCGTAGAGATAATATAAAAATACCTGCAAGCGTTAAACATCTCGCATTAATGCCAACAAATTTAGAGTTTGAAAATAATGATGTTTTTGAAAAAGAAAACGATATGATTTTTAAGAAAGATGGTACCAATAGAACATTGGTTGCAATAAATTTAACAAAAGAATATGAGCAATTTAATATTCCTGAAGGTGTGACACATGTTCAAGTTGGAATATTTAATCATTTTGATAGATTTGCACCATCTATAAAAAGAATCAAGTTTCCATCGACATTTAAAGGTGTTAAGTATAATCCTAACGAAAAAGAATATCCAGGATATTCAAACCCAAACAAGTGGTTATTTAAAGATGGGATGACAGTTGAGGAAATTGTAGCAGAATATAAAGATACTCTTGTCTTAGAGGAAAAAGTTTCGATGTACACAATCGTGAACAAACTTAGCAGATATCAGTTGGTTGAATTTAATTTAAAAGAATATCCTTCAGGCTTAGAAGAAAATTTATTTTATGATATTGCATTACAAAAAAACATGTCAGAGGATGAATTATTAGATAAGACACTGTTTTCTGCAAAGAAGGAAGTTGGACAACCGGTTACTGTAAAAGCATTTGTTAATCATAAGTACATACTTGAGAAAAAATTTAGAAAAGCAATTTCTTCAAAAAAGAGTGGAGAAAAGATTACATTAGAAGAAATTAAGAGTGAGCTTGGATTAGGAGCAAAGGATGTTTTGTTGAATTCTTTAACAACGGGCAATCCAATAGAAAATGATGAAATTCTTCTAGAAAGTGACATTAATTTTTATGCGGAACTATCTACAACAAAAGATGGTCTAGAGATAGAAGAAGACGGTGATGGTAATGCTGTTGTAAGTGGATTCAATAAAGATAATGCAGAACTTGATGAAGATACAAATCTTTATAATGTATATATACCAAAAATGAAAAATGGGAAAAAAGTCATTGGTATAAAGGAAGGTGCATTTAAGGGAAACAAACTTATACAAAATGTGTATACAGAAGCAAATCTTGAATATATTGCTGATGAAGCGTTTATGGATGCTGAGCATTTAAAATTATTTACAACCAATAGCAACAATTTAAAGAAGATTGGGAAGAGAGCGTTCCAAGATAGTGGGTTAGAAAAAATAACACTTCCATTAAGAAATTTAGAAGAAATAGGTGAATTTGCATTTAAGTGTAGGAATTTAGAGTACTTTAAAGTCCCAGAAGAGGAAAAAGGCAATATGGTTAAAAGTATTTTTGGAGTATTTGGAATAGGTAAATATCTTTCAGAACGTCTTGAAAAAGGGAAATTCTATCTCAGTGGAGCAGATGCTCATTCTTATGATGGTAGTGAAAACTATACTGATCAAAGTTCTCAAATAGTTAGATATACAGGTAAGACAGTTGAAAAGGTTAAGAAGAATGCAACATCAGAAGAAACAAATGACGCTGTAGTTTTTGATTTTGAGTTGTATGCACAGGCCGCAAGAGGGGTTAGAAATGATTTTAGCGGTATGTCGTTGCAACTGGGGACAAGTATAAGACATAGAGCTAAGAATTATCCAGTATTGGCAGATGCTCCAGTTATGAGATATACAATAAAAAAAGGGGCAGTAAGTTATTTGCCAGTTAAAGCAGATTATATACCAGATGGCAAAGATGGTAAGGGAAAAATTATAAATATTAGTTTCGGTGTAATTAAGAAAGTTGAAGAAGGGGCATTTACAGATATGGATGTAGCATTTGGAGAGATTGATCCTAATACTGGTAAGGCAAAATGTTTTAAAATAGTACAACCAGATCATGATGCTGACAAGGAAGTTGATCAATGGGTGTTTCCTGAAGATTTTAATGATAATAATAAGTTTGAAGATGGATGGTGGAATGGCATTAAGCGAGCTGATAGTAATTATAATGAAGTTATAGGTAATGCACTAAGTAATATAGATTATGATCAATATATAAAATTTTATTAAAAGTCGGGATTTAGTATGAATAGAAAAAAGTGGGTATATGCAGTTTTATGTATAGTGTTAGTTTGTTTGAGTTTTGCGGGATGTACAATTATCCCGCAAAACTCAACTCCTAATCAGGTGTTGAAAAAATATTACGGAAATCAAAAATATACAATTCGTTTTAACACAGAAGATCTAGAAGATAAACTTTCCCCACTTACTTATACAGCATCAAGGACACCTAAGTTACCAACTGTATCAAAAGCTGGATATGTGTTTGCAGGCTGGTACTATGATAGAGAGTTGAAAGAAGAATGTAACGATAGTAACTTGAAGTTAAAAATGTGCGATGTTGTACTGTATCCAAAATGGTTAAAACAGGAACTGAGAGATAACGGTATTTATAAAATTGAGTTCGATGTTGTTCGATCAAAAGAGGATCCTGTCACAAAAGAGGAACTTACAGATGAGTACCCACCAAAAGAATTTTCAGAAAGTATAATTAAGGGAAATACTGTAATTGAAAAAAATGGGCAACAGAAAATTCTAAAAATAGGATATGACTGTGGTACAACAGCTCCATTTGGATCAAAAGATCCATATACTGTCGAACTTGCAAAAGATAAAAATCCGAAAGGAATGCGGATAGTGAAGAGGACTGAAAATGCCTCAGAATCAAAGAAAGAAGTATATATAGATATTTCAGAATATGAAGATTATGACAAACCTATATATCTTTCTGTTACTGCAATTAATTATCTCACGCCAGGTATGTCGAGTGACGATAGAATTAAAACTACAACAACATATGTTGTTAAATTTAAAATAAAAGTCATTAAAGGACTTGAAAAAGAATATTCAAAAATAAAAAATGGCAAATTACATGATGGTCATTATCTTGTTAGAACCTTTTATAGGCAGATGGATAATTCATCAACAATGATGTCGTATTTTAATCCAGTATATGGGTATCTCATTGCAAAAGATGGACACTATAAATATGTTAAAGAGGTTAATCCATATTATGGATTGTTTGCAAATGAAGCGGATTTGGCAGAACCAAAAAATCAAAATTTCTTTAATCGGGCAACAACATTTGCGAATTTTTATGCGGCTTACACAATTGATTTCAATGCGAATGAACCGATGAATACGGAAGAACATCCTAATAAGATTGAAAGCAAGTATTATCCAGAAAAATATAATGGTGGGAAATTTATAGAATATTCTTTAGAGTATGATAGTCAATCAAACAAAATGTGGCAGGTTTTTGATCTTGGTCAGTCATTGGGGAAGCATTTTGCATCTGTTGGAGCTGTAACAGGTTTCATGGAACTTGTTATGCACATGGGTCGTTTGGAACAGATAATGACAATAGATTATGACAACATAGTTGCAGTTGCTCCAGAATATAAATCACTTGAAGGAGATGCATATACTTTTAGAAGAGAAACTTCACATTATGCTGGCAACGATACAAGTGTATTAAATCAAGGTATAGCTAAATCTAAACTTGAAGAATGTGGAACAGCGTCAGAGTATCTTAATTTTTTATTTTCAAATAAAAAATATTTTTCTAATAAAGAATTGGAAACAAATAAAAATATTAGAGGCAACATACCGAGCTTTAGGGTTACAACACGAGGTATGACCGATGATGAAATGAAAAGTCAATATACAAAAATGCAAATGATAGATACTCAGTATGAGGTATTTGGGTTTGATAAAGATCAATATTTATATGGCGATTTTATGTCAACTCAAACATTTGGTTCACAAGGAAGACGAACAATAGAACCGGTTATGAGCGGAACGATGCTTAACCCTGGAGATGTAGTTAGTATTAAAGAAATTTTCAAATCCAAAGTAGATAAAAATCAATCAATTGATTCTGTAGATGTTAAAGCTTATAAAGCAAAATATTATGAGACAGATTATACTCAAGAAATATCATTAAGTGGAGATTCGTATACTTATGCGGAGCCAGTTGATCTGATTTATGAATACGTAAAGAACGGGTACAAGAGAATTGCTAAAGTTAGGTTAAGGACATATGAAGAGCCTGATTTCAATTTAAATGCCAGACCGGAAGATAATTTTTCTGAAACACATGAATATATGCCAGGAGATACATATAGTATACCAACTAAAATGACAGCTATGTGGGGTGGCTACACCAATACATATGTGGCAAAATTTTATGGTGGAAATAATGTTAACCCTAATGCGAACAAGTTTTCATATAATTTAACATTACTTTCTCGGTATGAGGAAAAGAATGGCAAAATGCGTCATGAAGAAAACATAGTGGAAGAGTATGAAAAGCTTAAAATTCCTAGTGGCACTGAAAGTGTAGTTTGGGTTGCTGAAATAAGGAATATTTTTGGAGAAAGAAAATATAAAGAAATTAAATTACAAATCAAACCTGCACCACGCTATATTATTAAAAATTCTGATGGTCAAGAAGTTGTAAATAAAGCATCAACTATTAGTGATGGTGAAATTAAAAGTGAAAATACAGAGTTTTATTATATAGTCAAGACTGAAGAAGATCTAAAAAAGTTTGTTAAAGAAATTTATACATATCAAGTCGCACATAAAAGTGGAACATTTAGACTTGAAAGTTACAGGACGAGTACTGGAAGTTTTGCAAAAGATTTATGGAAGATGAATATAGATGATGTTTTTAATGAGATTAATGGATTAGTTAAAGATGGAGCAGGGCTAACTTTGTGGTATAGTAGCGGATCGGAAACTATTACAGTTAAAATAGCCGCATTTGTTACTTTTAACGGTGAACCGGATGTTAAGGTTTCCAGTCATAAGGCATTATTTACAAATCAAAAGTATAAATTAGAATTTGCAAAAATTAAAAATAAAAATGGTGAAAGAATAACTACAAAAACAACAATGCAAGTGTATTACATGAATGGTGGCACATATAGTAGTGATAAGGCACATTTTGAATATAATGATATAACTGGAGAGATAATATTCAAGCAAGCTGGAAAATATTATTTTGTATACTATTTTTCTGGAAAGAATTTCTTTTTTTCAAAAAGATTTACACATGAAGTATATAGACATGATATAGATGTAACTGTTAAGTACACAACCGACGCGGCTCATCCATTTAAAGATGGAACAACAGAAAAAGAGATCACACACAGTTTGAAAGATCATTTACTATTGATGCAAGCTCAAGATTATGCAGACAGTATACCTAAAGAAAGCAAACTTTTAGGGTATACAACTGATAGCGAAGAAGAGACTGGCACAATTGGTGATGGTGAAAAGGAAATTACAAACTTTATACATAGGTTCCATAGTAGAGAAGTCACATTACATGCAGTTTGGGATGATGGGAAACTAATTACACTTGATATGGATACCGCAAGGACAGGTATACCAAATTATACAAGGAGAATGTACAAATCGGGGAGCACATCGCAAGGATATTATTTTGCAAATCAAACGTATGGTCATCAATTGAACATAGAGGATATATTAAAAGATAAAACAATTTTTTCGACAGCACAGATAAATAGTTTAAGCAAAAATTTTAAATTGGTAGAACTTGAAAGTAATGTATTTCCTGGTGGAAGTATTTCTATAGAGGGATACAGAAAAAATGTAATGTATGAATTTGAAGAAGATATAACCATTAAATTAAAATTTAGAAGAAGAATGAAGCTTGAATATAAGATTGATAAAAAAGATGATGATAGTGGTGATGAAGTTTCTAATACATACTTGGCTAATGCTGATATTATAGCTGGAGAAGTATTAGGAGAGGATCTTTATAAAAAAGTTGAGATTAAAGAAAAATATAAAGATAAGTATGAGTTTCTTGGATGGTATTTATTTGGTGACAGCACTGAGACATTAATAGATTTTAAGACATATGTACCTGTTGAAAATAGTAGCGGAAAACTGAAAATTGTAGCAAAAATAAAAAGAAAATAGGATAGATAAATAAACTGAGATATATGAGTATTAGAATAATATACTTGATATTTGGCTTCATTTGTAGAATATTAGTCTTAGATAAGCATAAGTTATACTAGCCACAAACTTTACAAATCTTAAAGAAGTTATGGATATTTATGTTTTAGAGGTAGTTATATGAAAAAGACTTTTAAATTGAGTATATTCTTAATTTTAATTCTTACAATGGCAGTAGCGGTATTAGGCTGTACAAAGAAGACGCCAGACATGAGAACAACGCCTGGGAAACAAACGGAACAAAAGAAACCAGACAAAGTGGAAACACCAGAAGAGAAGAGAGATAAGGAAGCAGAATCGCTTTTTGACTTAACTCTGCGCAATGATGGCAACTATGAAGTAAAGTCATATAAAGGTAGTCAAAAAGAAGTAACTATACCGAATGAATATAAGGGTAAGAAAGTAGTAGGTATCGAAAGTAATGCATTTGAGAATTCATCAATTGAATCTATTACAATTCCGAGTACAGTAGAGAAGATAGGGGATCATGCATTTTATAAGTGCTATGCCCTACAAACAGTAACGTTGAACGAAGGGTTAAAAGAGATCGGATGGTTTACATTTGCAGAGACAGCAATAAGTGAAATAAAAATACCAAGCACCGTTGAGGGTATCGTATCCGACACATTTAGCGGCTGTAAAAACTTAAAATCAGTGACATTGAATGAAGGATTAAAATCAATAGGAAGGGGTGCATTTAGTGGCACATCAATTGAAAAAATTACGATACCAAGTTCAGTAGATTATATAGGCTCTATGCTAGGAGATGCAAAAATAAAGGTTGTAGATGGAAATAGCAAATATGAGGCTACAGATGATTGCTTAATTGAAAAAGCGACAAAGAAAATAATCAGTGGTGGCAAACATTCAATAATACCAGATGGAATTAGGGAAATAGGAGATGAGGCATTTTCTGGGACATCAATTCAATCAGTAACAATACCAAGTACAGTAGAGAAAATTGGACGACATGCATTTAAAGATTGTAAAGATCTAAAAACAGTAACATTAAATGAAGGGCTAAAAGAGTTAGGCGACGCAGCATTCAGTGGTACATCAATCGAATCAATTACAATTCCTAGCACACTAGAGGAGATTGTAGCCGAGACATTTAAAGGTTGTAAAGATCTAAAAATAGTAACATTGAAAGAAGGTTTGAAATCGATAGGAAGGCGTGTCTTTGAAGATACGTCAATAGGAACACTTACAATACCTAGTACAGTAAATGATATAGAGTCTTCACTTGGCGATGTTCAAATAAATGTTGTAGACGGCAATGCAGTATATGAAGCTATAAATAATTGTTTAATAGAGAAGTCTACAAGAAAGTTAATCAGTGGTGGAAAACATTCAGTAATACCAGATGGAATTAAGGAGATTGGCGACTCAGCATTTGAAGGCACAGCGGTTGAGACAATAACAACCCCAAGTACATTAGAGAAGATTGAAAGATTCGCATTTGCGGGCTGTAAAAACCTAAAAACAGTAACATTAAATGAAGGCTTGAAATCTATAGGGAATGGTTCATTTAAAGATACATCGATCGAAGAAATAACAATCCCTAGCACAGTAGATGATATACATTCTTCATTTGGTGATGCGGAAATAAAGGTAGCGGACGGGAATGCAAAATACGAGGCTATAGATAATTGCTTAATTGAGAAAACAACGAAGAAACTAATCAGCGGAGGAAAACATTCTATACTGCCAGAGGGAATTAAAGAGATAGGAGAACAAGCATTCTATGGTACATCAATAGAGAAAATTACAATACCAAGTACAGTAGAGAAGATTGGAAGCTATGCATTTTACAATTGTAATAATCTGAAAACAGTGACATTGAATGAAGGATTAAAATCAATAGGAAGGGGTGCATTTAATGGCACATCAATAGAATCAATTGAAATGACAAGCACAGTAGAAAAGATTGAACGTTTTGCATTTTATGATTGTAAAAACCTAAAAACAGTAACATTAAATGAAGGGCTAAAAGAGATAGATAGTGGAGCATTTAGGGATTGCGATAAGCTTGGTAGAATAGAATGTAATGTAAGGAAGGATTATGTTGAAGCGAACAGAAGTAAATTTGAAGGACTTATTCAAAAAAAATCAATAATCAACTGGCTCAACGGCTAAAGCAAAAAATAATGAAACAAAAACTACAAATATGGATGTCCCAACGGGATGACTATATTTTATTTATAACAATTTATCGCCATTCTAAGCTCTCTCTTCGCAGTTGATAATGCCATTGAAAGAACCTAATCGTTAAAGCAAGGACACACAGGGGCGATTTGGGGTAAATTCGATATGATCGGGTAGCATTGTTGTTGTGGGGTGAATGGTGGGATTCGAACCCACGACCTCCAGGGCCACAACCTGGCGCGCTAACCAACTGTGCCACATCCACCATTAATGGCGAGCCTGAAGAGATTCGAACTCCCGACCCACGGCTTAGAAGGCCGTTGCTCTATCCTGCTGAGCTACAGACTCATGATTGGAGCGGGTGATGGGAATTGAACCCACGCAGCCAGCTTGGAAGGCTGGAATTCTACCACTGAACTACACCCGCAATAAAAAATGCACCGTTCAAATGCCTTGTAATTCTAGCATGTAACGAGAAAAAAAGTCAAAGAAAATATATGTTCGGAAGTGACTTCAAAGATGTAAATGAAATGTTTACTTGGAGCGGATGATGGGAATCGAACCCACGCTACCAGCTTGGGAAGCTGGAGTTCTACCATTGAACTACATCCGCAAGAACTGTTGTCAGTATAGCATTTTATATGTGTTCGGTTAAATAAAAATGGCAACTCTTATCTCTCAGTGGATAAGTAAAGATTTTGAAGATGGGTGCATGGGAATAGATAGTTGATATATCGTTTGTACAAGATGCAAAACACAATTTTGATAAAAATTAAATAGCATATTAAATATATGTTTAGTATAATTAACTCAGTTAGATTTTTTGGAAGAATTTTGTGAAAAAGAGTAAGTTACTAAGTTTAATATTTTTGTTTGGTGTATGTATCTTCATGTTATCCGCATGTGGAAAAAATCATGTTGGGACATTGAATTGTATTGTTGATGGAAGAATAAATCAGATTATACAAGTTAATAGCAAGGGAGAATATGAAAAGCCAGAGGTTCCAAGATATAAGAGTGGATACATGTTTAGTGGATGGTATGAGGATGCAGAATATAAAAAACCATTTACTAAATTGCCAATGAAATTTAGAGGGACAAAAAACATATATGCTAAGTTTATACAGAGACCTATGACAACAGTAATAGACGGAGAATATGGAAAAATTGGTTCGGTTGATTTGAAAAGTTATAAACCAGAAAAAGAAGGATTAACCTTTGACGGATGGTATCTTGATGATAAGTATGAAACAGTGTATAGCGGTCAGGATGTGGACAAGATCTATGGTCGTTTTATGGCAAAAGTTGTTTATATAAACGGATACGAAAAATTGAGAGAGGAGCTTGTCGCTCCAGGCACTCATGCTACACAACCACAAATTGATAAGCAATTTATTAAAAATTATATGGATGAAGAAGATATTTCATTTGTTGTAAATGGTGAGAAGTTTGATTTTGCCAATATGGTTGTAACAAAAAATATAGAAGTTACAGTTAAGTGGAAAACCCCAGGATTAAAATACAAGTTAATAGGGAATGGCAAATATGAAGTAATTAATTTGCCTAAAGAGATTGGAAAGACAGATCCTAATACTGGAGAATTGTTATATCCTGTTTTATCATTTCTTTCAGAAGTTACGATGGATATAAATTCCAATAAAGTTGTAAAACAGGTTGTATCCATCAATATACAGGGGAATCAAGCAATTTCTAAAGTATCAAAAGTATTGGTTGCTGAAGGAATTAAATACATAAACAATCTTTCGGGAGATTCGTCTACACTGGCACAGCAAACAGAAGTGGTTCTACCATCAACTACAAAGATAATAGAGAATTCTTTCAATTATCTTTCTACGAATTCAAAAATTAACATACCTGAAGGAACTGAAGTAATAATGAATAGTTTCTGGAGGACAGATTATAGACGAGGAGTATCTGTTAATAAAAACAAGGTGAAGATACCAGCAAGTGTTAAAAATTTAGCTCTCATGCCACCAAATCTTGAATTTGCGGAAGGTAGCAAATTTATGATAGAAGATAATGCAATTTATAAAATTGAAACGGGTGAGAAGATACTGATAACTATAGATCCGACAAAAAAAATTGATAATCTTGAGATAAAGGAAGGCGTAACGGTGATACATGTAGGAGCATTAATTATGCAGAATATAAAAACAGGCATGTTGTTTGAAAGTGTATCGTTGCCATCCACATGGGGGGAAGTTGAGTATAATGAGCAAGCAGTAAACTATGAGGATTATACAAATCCAAATAAGTGGTTAGATGATGGCATAAGATACATTACGGGAAGTGAAAGTGGTGAAATAAATCCTAACGATATAATGAACGCAATTATTTTAAACTTACATCTTTTGACAGAAGTAAAAATCAATATGACAAGGGTAGCATTCGACTCGTTGCCAATATCGTCTAAAGTAATTTTTGATTCTAAAGAAAAACGAGATTTCTTAGAAGATGATTATAAAGACAAAGTAAAGTTTTTATAAGAGGAGAAAGTTGTCAAGAACGCTCCAGCTGATTATGTATTGACTGTTAAAAATTCAAACATTATTTACCAAAATACTTTTCTAGTATTGGCAACATTTTCATAAGGGCTGAAGCCCGATGGCTAACTTTATTTTTTTCTTCAGGTGAAGCTTCTGCAAAACTTTTATTCAGAACATCAGAAAAAAATAAAGGATCATATCCAAATCCGTTGGTTCCCTTAGGTTCTGTTAATATATGCCCTTCGGCAGTTCCCGAAGTGTGAAACTCGGTACCATCTGGAAGTACAAGAGCTAGACACGTTTCAAAGTATGCATGTCGATTTTTTTCTTCTTTGAGATTGGCTAAAAGAAGTGCATTATTCTTTTTAGTATCACATTCGATTCCTGCATATCTTGCAGAATATACTCCTGGAGCTCCATTAAGGGCATTTACAATAAGCCCGCTATCATCTCCAAGAGCAGCACAGCCAGTTAGGCTATTAACAGTTCTAGCTTTTATAAGTGCATTCTCAAGAAATGTTGTACCAGTTTCGGGAATTTCTTGATGAATGTTTTTGTCATTAAGTGTGGTTATATTACTGAAGTATTTCCCTAAGATTGCTTTTATTTCTTTAATTTTATTTTGATTGTTACTTGCTATCACCAGTTCCATTTTTTTTCTTTTTCCTATAGTTTTTAATTGTATTAGCTATGTTTATAAGGTGATCTGCTATACGCTCTACATTGGCGACGAGGGACAGGAATTGTGCACCAATTTCAGCAGTGCATTGATGTTTTTCAAGTCTCTCTATGTGATTATTGGAAAGTTCTTCGGTATATGCATCAACTTGATCTTCTATTTCATATGCTGCGGTTAAGGCATTTTCATCTATCTTTACAAACGCCAACATAGTCTTGTCATACAGTTGTTTAACAAGTTCTTGAAGTTCAAGTATTTCATGTACAGCCGTATCTGAAAAATATAATTTTTTTGACTCAAGTACTTGGGCATATTCAATTATATTTTTTGCATAGTCACCAATTCTTTCTATATCTGAAATTGTCTTAAAAGAAGACGAAACAAAGATGTGGTCAGTATTTGTTAATGGTCTATCTGATACTTTAGCAAGGAATAAATGTATTCCTTTGTATAAAAAGTTTATTTGTTTTTCATTTCGATTAAAACTGTCAACGCATTGAAAATCAAGCTTGCAAATAGTTTCTATGGCTAAATTAAAGTTACGCATTGCAATGGATGCCATATTGAGAATTTCATTCTTCGTTTGAGCAACTGCAATTGGAGGTGTGGACAAAAAGTGAGGTTCGATATATACAAACTTAGGTTGATCTGGGTCATCTTTCTTAGGCTTTTCAGGCAGTATTTTCTGTGCAAATTTAACAAATACGGATGTAAGAGGTAACGCCATAAGCATAGTTACTATATTAAAAACAGCATGGAATATAGCAATTTGTATTCCCGCATTCTTACCAATTTTGCCGAATGCTCCTGGAATTGAATACATATGATGTGACGCTGCAAACATAATTTGGTCTACCCAAACAAATATAACGGTTCCAAATATATTGAACATTAGATGTATAACTGCAATTCGTTTTGCATCTGTTGTACTTGTAAATCCAGCGACAATAGCAACAACGCAAGACCCGATGTTACTACCAAGTATAAGGTATATAGCTTGATTAATATTGATTAATCCAGTACCAAGTAAAACAATAAGAATACCTGTTATTAACGATGAGCTTTGAGCGAGTGCAGTTATTAAAGTGCCTATAAGAATTAAAAGTGCAAAGTTATCAATGCGAGATAAAAAGAGTCTGAATTTTTCACCAGCTGTAAATTTACCAACAGCATCGCTCATAACCCATAGTCCTAAAAACAAAAGACCAAGACCAGTTATAAACCCTGCAATATTCTTTGTTTTTTGTTTTTTTGCGAAGAGATTTATTGAACCTCCAAATCCAGCAAGAGATGCAAAAACAATACCGAGTGAGAAATATTTATCAAGCTGACCAAGGGAGATTATAAGACCAGTAATAGTAGTTCCGATATTGGCACCGAACACAACAGTTGCTGCTTGAGTCAATGTCATAATTCCAGCATTAACAAAACCGATAGTCATTACAGTAGTAGCACCAGAACTTTGAATTAAACCAGTTGTTAAAGTACCAATACCGACACCAACAATCTTATTGTCTGAGGTTTTTTGGAATAGTTTTTTTATCTTATCACTGGCGAGAATTTCCAGATTTTTGCTTACAAAGGAAAGAGCCACTAAAAAGCAACCTATACCGGCGATGAAAAGAAATAGTGAGTTTACAATGGTTTTAGGCTCCAACCGCTTCCTCCATGGGTTTCAGTTAAAAGTATAAGAAATAAGAGGTGGCAAGTAAAATAATAGATAGGATAGAGAGGGTCATTGGGTACAGAATGGGCTTTCTTTGACTAAAAAAACAGCGAGTAATATAATTTAGACATGGCAATTGAGGCGCAAAACTATATAAATAATACACAATATATCTGGAGTATATAGGATACTCATTAAATAAATCGGAGAACTTTTTTGTTATTCGTAAAGAAAAAATTATCAACAAATTCTAAAACTCAATTATTAACGACATCAAGACATCTAGTATTCGGAATGCTTCTTGTTATATTTGTTGGAAGTCTTTTATTCGTCTTGCCGATATCATACAAAGTGCAACAGTTGGGTGGGAAGATGAAATACATAGATGCACTTTTTCTTGCAACAAGTGCAACCTGCGTAACAGGTTTATCATCAATAGATGTTTCATCCCAGCTCACAATTTTTGGACAAATAGTGCTAATGTTACTTATACAAATAGGCGGATTAGGATTCATGACATTCACATCCGTTTTATATTTGTACTTCCTCAACAAGTTTTCACTATCATCACTTGTAACCATCAAAGATGATATAAAGGCAGGGAGCAGGCAAAATAGTAAGAGATATATTAAAGGTATTTTGATTTGGACTTTCGCAGTTGAAGGTATTGGATTTTTATTCTTGTTACCTGCATTCAGCATCGGGCACACCTTAAGTGGTGGAAAGGTATTTTGGAATGCACTTTTCACATCTGTGTCGGCATTTTGTAATGCGGGATTTTCAATATACGATGCTGACTCACTTATTAATTTAAATGGAAATTCATTGCTTCTTATAGTAGTTGCAGTATTGATAATCCTTGGTGGAATAGGATTCCTTGTTGTAAGTGATATATGGAATAGTAAAAATTGGTCTAAGTTCAAATTACACACACAGGTTGTTATTCTCGTTACAGGCTTTTTGCTTGTAGGAGGAACAATTTGGATTTTCGCATCAGAGTATTCAAATGCTTTTGACGGAATGTCATTTGGAAAGAAGTTGGTAAATGCATTTTTCTTATCTACAACTGCCAGAACAGCAGGTTTTGCAAATGTAGATATGAGCACCTTAAGACAGGGCACCTCGTCATTAATAAGTTTCCTTATGTTTGTTGGGGCAAGTCCATCATCAACAGGAGGCGGTATAAAGACGACGACACTTTTTATACTTATGATCAATGTATTTATAGTCATAAGGCAAAAAAAGCGTGCAGTTATAAATAGACAGTCAATAGGTGGCGATGCTTTTAAAAAAGCATCTGTTATTTTGATTATGGCGATTCTTGTTTTTGCAGTTTCAATTGGAATTTTGTCATACAGTAATGGAGATTTGGGACATCAAGAACTTATGTTTGAACAAATATCAGCATACTCAACAACGGGTCTTTCAATGGGAATAACACATAAGTTGAGTGTTATGAGTAAATTAGTTTTAATACTCTGTATGTTTATAGGAAGAGTTGGAGTTATAACATTTTTGTTATCTATAGCAAGGACAAAAAATGTTGGAGACAGTAAAATAAAATACAGAGAAAGTACAATACAAGTGTAAAAGAGGTTAGTATGGGTATATTTCGTAAAAATAGAAAAAAGATGATGGCAAGTAAAAAATATGCGATTTTGGGGCTAGGTCGTTTTGGTATAGAAATAGCAAAAAATCTTAGTGAACTCGGCTGTGAAATTCTAGCTGTTGATCAGGATAGAGAAGCTCTTAAGGCTTTAGAGAACATAGCCACATATTCCGCAGAAGCTGACATTGCAGACGAAGGTGTTTTGAGAGACTTAGATATCCAGGACTTTGATGGAGTCATTGTTG
The DNA here is from genome assembly GCA_963542015.1 of uncultured Clostridia bacterium. Taxonomy (GTDB): domain Bacteria; phylum Bacillota; class Clostridia; order Christensenellales; family CAG-917; genus CAUTUX01. Next base: position 31,552 of record CAUTUX010000012.1, read on the forward strand.
CTGTTGGGGATAATCTACAATCTTCAATTATGTGTACCCAGATATGCAAAGAACTTGGTGCGAAGTATATTGTAGCTAAAGCAAAAAATGAAACTCATGCAAAAATACTTGAAAAGCTTGGAGCGGATAAAATAGTATTCCCAGAAGTTTACACAGCTCAAAGGCTCGCAACAGTATTATTTAATCCAAACATAAATGAGCTTGTTGAAATGGAAGATGGATATTCAATAGCTCAGATTTCTTTGCCAGAATCATGGGAAGGCAAAAATATTATTGGGCTAGATATAAGAAAGCAGTACGACCTAAACATTTTGTTTGTAATTAGTACGGAAGGAGTACTTGTACCAACACCAGTGAGACAGTTCGTTAAAGGGGATAAAGTTGTACTAGGCGGACTCAACGAAGTTGTAACTGACTTCTTAACAAAAGAAGTCAACAATCGGGAGTAAGGAAAATTTTTAACAAGCAGTGTTTGAGGAGATTCTGTAAAACAAGCTATAGAACAGCTCTGACAGGATTTATCGCAGAGGTTTTGTTGTGAATGAAATAAGAAAAAATTATGAAACAGAGGTTGAAATACTGAGGATAAAATTCAAGATACCAGCAGTTATTATCATAAAAATGTTAGTATCTTTTATTACATTGTTTGCCTCTGGAATGGTACTAGTTTTTAGAGATACTGATGCTAGTAGATTGGTAGGGGGAATTTTGCTGGCGATTTCTTTTTGCTTTGTACTAATAGATATTTTAGTAATAGTAGCCATTAAAAAGAACAACACAGTAGTAACAAATAAATTAATTAAAGGAGTAAGGTGTTTCTTCTTTATCAAAAAAAGATTTAGTTATAGATTGGACGAAATTGAAAATGTGGAAGCAAGATCAATCCTAGGAATACATTCATTAGCATTCAACTTTACTCAAGGGCACTGGACAAACAGATCCACATTCTATGGTCAGGGATTTAGACCAATGATAAGTGCTGGTATGTTTAGAATATCATTTGTTGCTGACATCAAAACAGTATATGAAAAGTTGTCTGAATTAATTACAAATATTAAAAATGAAAGGGATGTGCTGATTGATGTTGAAATGAGCAAAGTTGAAGTTGAAACAAAAAAAGCACAGATTTTAGAGGAAATGGTAAAAGGCATAATTTCAAAACAAGGATTGAGCACAACAGAACAACAGGGTTATTTAAGTGAACTAAGACTTTTAAAGGAATTGCTTGATTCGGGAGCAATAACACAAGAAGAATATGAGAAAAAGAAAAATGAATTACTGTAGCATGTGCTTGTCGAAGTTCAAGAAAGTAAAGTACATAATGGGGTTTATGTTAGAAGCCTAAATTCCTAGCAGATTATACAGACAAATTTAGAGATGTTTTGTCGGGCACCTATTTTTAACAACGATAAATATAAATATATAAATAAATAATTATGCTAATTTAATTAACCGCCGTTGATTTAGTTACTTTATGAATATCTAAAGTGTTAGAATATTCGTTGAGGAAAAATGATAGACAAAAAAGAGCGGGCACAGTTGAGAAAACTGGCAATTTTGGAAGACAGTATATATACGGTAGGTAAGTTAGGAATAAGCGATAATTTAATTGCAACACTTTCTGATGCACTTGATGCAAAGGAGCTTATAAAAATATCTGTATTAAAAACTGCGCCAGCAGGAATAAAGGATATTGCAAATCAACTGGCAGAAACGCTTAATGCAGATATAGTTACATTAATCGGATTCAAAATTATTCTTTATCGTAAAAGTGACAAAAAGAATATTAAACACAGACTGGATATATGAAAGATAAGACTAGGCTGATTCCGGAAAATAAAAATGTAGATAAAAAAGAAAAAAGCGATGTTGAAAAATATCGTGATATGAAAAAAGGGAAAGGTAGAACAGAAACACAGAAATTTAAGAAACAATATTTTGACCTTTATGATGACATTAAAATTAACCATAGAGAGGATTGGTAGATGATAAGAGAGGATTTAAGAAATATTGCCATTATAGCTCACGTAGACCACGGCAAAACAACATTGGTAGATGGTATGTTGAGGCAGTCAGGCACTTTCAGAGAGAATCAGCAAGTAGAGACTAGAGTAATGGATTCTGGAGATATTGAAAAAGAAAGAGGAATTACAATACTAGCAAAAAACACATCTATTAGATATAAGGATGTTAAGATTAATATCATTGATACTCCAGGGCATGCTGATTTTTCAGGAGAAGTAGAAAGAGTACTTAAAATGGTTAATGGTGTAATCCTCCTTGTTGACTCTGTTGAAGGACCTATGCCACAAACAAGATTTGTACTTGAGAAAGCATTAAATCTTGGACACAAGATTATTATCATAGTGAATAAAATGGATAAGCCAGATGCACGCTGTAGTGAAGTTGCTGAAGAAGTGTTAGAACTTTTACTTGATCTTGACGCTACAGATGATCAATTAAGCAGCCCGATTTTATATTGTTCTGGAAGAGATGCAACAGCAACACTAGATCCAGATAAAAAAGGAAAAGATTTAAAACCTCTTTTTGACACAATACTAACACATATGCCAGCACCAGAAGGGGATCCTGATGCACCTTTACAGATTATGGTTTCTGCCATAGACTACAACGACTATGTTGGCAGGATAGGTATTGGGAGAATTGAAAGAGGTAGTGTTAAAAGTAACCAGGAAGTTACGGTGTGTGACTTTAATTCTGGGATTTCTCCATTCAAAGGAAAAATTGCGAACCTTTATCAAATAGATGGTTTAAAGAGAACTCCAATACAAGAGGCTAAAGTTGGTGATATTGTATGCTTCAGTGGTATCCCAAATGTCACCATAGGAAATACAATTTGCTCAAATGACAAAATAGAACCAGTTAAATTTGTAAATATAGGTGAACCAACAATTGAAATGTATTTTTCTGTAAATGATGGACCTTTTGCAGGAAAGGAAGGTAAGTTCCTTACATCAAGACACATTAAGGATAGACTCGAAAAAGAACTATTAAAAGATGTATCTTTAAGAGTTTATGCAACAGAAAGTGCAGATACATTTAAAGTTTGTGGAAGAGGAGAAATGCACCTTTCCATCCTAATAGAAACAATGCGTCGTGAAGGTTATGAATTCTGCGTAAGCCCACCAAAAGTTATTTTTAAGGAAGTAGATGGAAAGAGGTTAGAACCTATTGAAAGATTGTATCTTGATGTTCCAACAGAGGATGTAGGATCTGTTATGGAAAGAATGGGTAACAGAAAGGGTGAGCTTATAACCATGACACCAAGTGGTAGCCGAATTAAAATGGAATTCAAAGTACCAAGTAGAGGATTGTTTGGTTTCAAAAATGAGTTATTGACAGATACTAAAGGTGAAGGAATAATGAATCAGTTGTTCGACGGTTATGCACCATATAAGGGAGAAATCGCAAGAAGAAACACAGGTTCTCTTATTGCATTTGAAACTGGCGAAGCAAACACCTATGGGTTATTTAACGCACAAGAAAGAGGAGTTCTTTTTATTACACCACAGACAAAGGTATATGAAGGGATGGTAGTCGGAATGTGTCCTAAGGCAGAAGATTTAAGAGTAAATGTTTGTAAGAAAAAAGCAGTTACAAACATGAGAGCGGCGGGCTCTGACGAAGCACTTAAGTTGGTATCTCCAAGAGTCTTTAGTTTGGAAGAATCAATAGAATTTATTAATGCTGATGAAAGGCTTGAGGTAACCCCACAGAATATTAGAATAAGAAAGGCAATTCTTTCTGCCGCAGAAAGAATGAGACAGAACGCAAAGAACAAGAACAACTAGAGTTCATAGAAGAAAAAACCTTAAAGATGACAACTATAGTAGTTGAATAACATTTCACAAGATTATGTAAATAATTGTGTGTAAAAGTAAAAATGAATAAATAAAAAAAAGAGCC
>CAUTUX010000013.1:0-32773 GCA_963542015.1 uncultured Clostridia bacterium
CTACTAAATTCCTCAGCTAGCAAATCCTGGCAATCCCGTGAGGAACATTATGAGCGGAACTGTGAGCGACGCAAGTACTGAAGACATAAGAACTATACTTGCCGTTGTTCTTTGATCTCCACCATACAATTCTGAAAATCCTAATGTAATAACTGCTGTTGGCATCCCTGATAAAATTACTAATGTTTGTTTCAATATTCTATCCATTGGGATCTTATACATGATTCCATATACTATCAGCGGTATTGCAAGTATTTTTAAAAAGACGGTAATGAATATTTTATAGTCACTGAAAAAGTCTTTTACTTTAACAAATCCAAACCTAAGTCCAAGAACAATCATACACAACGGTGCTGTCATATCCCCTAGCATCTTTATTGCATCTCCTATCGGCGTTGGTACTTTTGCGTTTGTAAGAAATAATGGTAATGCAACTATCAATGTCAATGTTTGAGGATTAAAGATAGCTTTTCTAATACTTATGTACTTCTTTTCCCCTGTTATTATAAATACACCCAATGTCCATGCCATGATGTTCATCGCTAAAACAAACATTGTTGAATAAACTATAGTTTCATCAGATTCTGGAAATAAAACTTTTAAAACTGGTACCCCAAAGAATCCGACATTTCCAAATATCGTACATAGCGTCATTGCTCTAATGCCACGCCCATGTTTTATGAGTTTGTATAATTTTTCTTCTTCACTTCCTTCAAGTATAAACAATGGGTCAAATTTCTCATCCTTTAATAATTCTCTCGAAGTTTTGTGGTCATCATAAAATCTGAATGTTGCAAAATACATTATTAAAAATAACGACACTTGCAGAACCACAGCAAATATAAATGCATATAAAATATTTATTCCTATTTGTGGGGTATATTTGATCTTTATAAATGAATCAAGAGATAAAAAAGGTTGCCCTACATACAGCAATAACGCAGAAAAGCTCTTTAAAGAGCCTTCCTTAACCAGTTTACTTTTTACAAGTAGATAGCCGGGAATCATCATGGCTACCAACAAAAGCATCTTTACAAAAGTATCACCAAATCCCGACATATCTTACTTGTTGAAAATTCTCCTATCCGTTTACTGTTACAGTTTGTTCAGCACTAACAACCCATGCATTTGGATTTCCATTGCTGTCGAATCCACTCATTATGTTGTTATTAACATCTAATACAGTACCATAATAAGCCTTCAACTTGTATACAATCTTTTGATTGTTTGCTGCACTTAATGTTATTGAATCACTGTTGCTTGCAAATACTTCTGTATATGTCGTTACATCTGTGCCGTCTTTTCTCTTGATAGTAACTGTTCCTTTCCATACAACTGGTACTCCATTTATTCTTGTTGTTAATGTTTGACCATTTACAAGTGTCGCAGCTGTCCAGCTTCCTGAGTTGTATGATGTCTCTTTAACATTGTATGGTACCGTTACCTTACCAAGGTCTCCAAAGTACAGTGTTGCATTTCCACTTTCACCTTTTGTCTTTTGTCCACTAATGTACAGTTTGTAATTGCTCTGCATTGATACATCAGCATCACTATTTGCAGTCAATGTTGTTGTAGATACTGTTGTCCCTTTAATAACATACCCAAATTCATTTACTGTAAACTTATAACTTGTTGATGTGTATGTTACAGTATATTCACTAGGCACCTTGTGTTTATTGATATCATATGCATCTACTTCAAATGTTGAACTTGCTGTATCATTTGATACATTAGATGTGTAAAGTGTGTTAGAAATCTTTGTTATAGTATCTTCAGTAAAGGCAAATGGTATTTTGAATATCTGGGTCGTACCATCTTTCAATGTAATATTTGCTTTCAGCCATGCTGCACGCCCTGATGCATTTGCAATCATTTCATTGAATGACCACTCAAATGTTCCATCTCCATCTGTATCGTTTGACTTAAATCTCATCAAATCACCATCTGAATTTCTAAGTTTCAACTCTGTTATAGCATTTATTTGATTCTTGAAATCATTCAATTTGAATTGATATGAGGAATATGAACCATCTTTAGGCTCTATCTCGCCACTATTCCAGATGTTTATAAATCCTTTAACTCCTGATAATGTTGTGTTTTCAGATGTATTCAATGTTGTAGCTTTAAGATTCTTAACTTTAACTGTGTAATATATCTTCTGTATTCCTGTATTGTGTACTTTCTTAGATCCATCTTTTCTTGTGTAATTATATTCATTTCCACCATTAACTTTCAGAGTTATTCTGTATTCTCCACCTTTTGGTAACAGCTGTACTGCAGATATATCCCAATATGCATCAACTTCAGCACCATTGCTCAACCTTACTCTATTAGGCAAGTACTTAAATACACCCTTCTGAATATCTGTCATTTCAAGATATTCGCCAGATTTAGCTTTATAGTATATTCCGTATTCATCTTCGTAGTATATGCCATTCTTCTTCATGCTATATCTTGTAACGCTTGCTGGTAACGCCAACTCTTCTCTTGTAAGCTTTGTCCCAATAAGGTCTTTGTAAATAGCTTCTGGATCTTCAGCATCTGCAATCTGATATGTTCCATCTGATAATTTCTTATATCTTGTTCCAGTATATCCAGGGATTCTTTCAGCAAAGTTTTTATTCAAACTTCTATTTAATGTGTATAATCTATCAATTGCTTCTCCGAACACACTTGTATCGTATGAACCCAATGTAGTTTCTTCTGTTGATGTTGCATCATTTACAAATATAGGAACTCTTACAACACATCCAACAGATGTAAATACTGTGCTTCTTATCTTAGCTTCTACATACTTGCGTCCGCCTTGATAGTTATATTCAACTTTATCAAGATTCCAATCTACATTTACTTCATCAACTGCACTGTACATATATACATAATCACCATTTGGATCGGCTTTGAATCTTCTAGTTGCTGTATCTATTGAATACCTAACGATATTTCCGCCGTCTTTCAATAGATTGTACATACTGCCACCTGTGAGTTTTTCAATATCTCTGTAGCTTATCCACTCATGTTCAGCTATAAATTTACCTTCAAGATAAACTTTTGACTTAACTACTTGATACAACTTTCTAAACACTGAATCTTCTTCACTACTGTATACATTAAATCTATGTTTTAAACCTGTATCTGTAATATCCATATTTTCCGATGCCAAATTCGTATTAGTTGATGAAAGTTGAGCACTTGAAATACTATATATTACATCTTCTCTGTATAATACGAAGTCTGTCTTTTCAATATCGCCATCTTCTCTGTCGTAGACATACATCTTCATTGAATAGTTCTTTCTAGAATCAAAGCTCATGTTTTCTTTAACTGGCAATCCTTTGAAATCTATTCTGAATGTCTTTTCACAATCTTCAACTTTGTTCCCAAGACTATCAATATATCCATATCTTACCTTCATCTTTGCAGGTATAAAGTCAGGATTAAATCTGTACATATTTACTATCTCAACCTTCTTTGGCATATTTGTATTTTTACCAAAGTACAGTCTGACGTATTCGTTGTTTAAACCTTCGTATGTTCTTACAATATATGAACCTTCTTCCTTCTCATATATTTTTGTGTAACCTGTCAATTCAAATTCTGTATCCAGAACTCTTCTGTGTAAAACTTTTAATGGCATCAATGCATCAACTCTATATCCTGCATATCTTGTTCCTGTATATGTATAGTTAGGATCTGTCTTCTTCATTAACTCTTCATATTCACTTATCTTCATATACTTATTAACGCCATCAATTTCAACATAACAATATGAACCGATAGAAGTTTCTTTGTAATATGTAAGTTTTACTTTTGCATCTGTATATTCGCCACCATCAAGTCTGATGTATGAATCTGAAGGCCATTCTGCAAACATCTTAACTGTCTGTCCTTCTTGTGTATCAACATCAACTTCGTTTGGTAACTTCAAATCTTTAAATGACTTTACCTTTGTAGGATCGATTGTCATGTTTCTATATGCAGGATTACTTAATTCAAATGCATCTCTATTTAAAACATATGCATTATGTTTAAATGTTATCTTTTCCGTTCCATCTTTTGTATAGTCAGGATTTGTGCATACAAATTCCATTTCAATATCTTTGCCTACAACATCTGCGAAATCTTCTTCAAGTTTCTTTGGTACGCTATATTTGAATGTTGCTGTGAATTTTTCGTTACCAACTTCTACTTCAGTTTCAAACTCTTCACCATCTTTATTCTTTAACAATGCATTTGCATCTAATCCGAATGCATCGATTGTTGGAGTTGTTGTAAATCTTGGAACTGTATCTCCACGGCTTTCTACATCCATTGTGATATCAAATATGCAATGTCTGTCTCCATTTATGTTTACAATTCCAAATACATTTGCATCTTTAATACCAGCTTCTGTGTATTTAACTTTTACATCATCCAATTCGGATTGAGTCATTTCAAGTATTTCTTCTCTTGTCTTTCCCTTTGTGTAGTACCATTCAACTGTTCCAGCATATTCTGTACCAGAAATTTCTACCGTTGCTTTCTTTTCTAGTCCAGCAAAGAATCTGTCTCTTTTCAATGTGTACTTTGTGCCATCAAGTCCATTGATTTTTACATCAACTTTTTCTTTAATTTTGAATACTACATCAAATGACTTATCCCCGTATACTGTAGCTTTTCTTACAAACCTTCCAGTTCTCATTTCTGCTAATGTCGGTGCAAAGTTGCTGCGGAATGTAACCTCAACATCTTCTTTTACATCAGGGTCATCTTCTAATGTTATGTCAGCTCTGTTAGGTATTGCACTTCCTGTGAATGCGTTGTAAAGAACTTCGTCACCATCATATTCAACATCTTTCAGCTTGTGATTTACAACTGACTTGCTAACTTTATTATCCAATACAAACTTAACATCAACGGTCTTTTCAATCTCTGTACCCTTGAATATTGTAGCTTTTCTTATAAAGTACTCATTATTTTGAATATCTCCAGCCTCTGCTGTATTCCCTGGATAAGTTTTGTCCCATGAAATGTCTACATTTTCATATAACTTATCTTCTGTCGTTACTTTTGCCTTATCTAATATGCTCCAATCCTTTTGTACATCGTATTTGTATTCAAGTTCTCCTGACTTAGTTAAACTTGGAGATACAAATTCAATATCTTTAACAGTGCTGGATGATATTGCAACATCAACTTCCTTTATTTCCTTACCAAGTTTTACTCCAAGCTTTGTAACTGGCTGATTCAAGTTAAACTTATCAAGATTAAATCCTTTTGCAAAGATTATCGATGTTTCGCCATTCTCAAGTTCAACTTTAACTGGTGTTCCTTCTCTATATTTTCCAAATTCAGCACTCTTCAAATATGCATCTTTATTGCTTACATATTTATATGCATCCAATTTGCCTGTTCCTTCATAATCCGCATATTGTTCTTTAGTATAGTTATTAATATCTTTAAGTTCACTCTCTGATATTGTTTCATATGAATTGTCATGATATATGTCTTTCTTATAGAAATATACCTTGCTGATATTGGATTTTTCTACATCAAGTTCCATGAGGAACTTTTGAGGTTCAACACTTCCATTACCAAGACCCATTACTTCATTGGATGCATTGTATACATTGCCTTGGAATTCAAGATAATATTTACCGCCATCAAATATGTTGTCAACCTTTTCTTTAAGTTCAGGATCCTTATAATACGTTACCTTATCGCCCCAGATAGGTTTAACATCATGTTTAATCTTTGTTTCTTCAAAGCTTACACCTTCTAATTTATCAATCGATTTATACCATTCTTCATTAAGATAATTCTTAAGTTTATATGTATACTTCTTTGCTTTCATCTTAAGAACTTTAATTGGTAAATAAATCTCTTGATTAATTACATTTGACATCGTTGATGAAGTACTGTTTATCAATTTAGGTGTCTTTACAATCAACTTTGCATACATGTTAGGTCCATCATATCCGTTATATGTAATGTCTTCAGTCGCAAGATTATAGTGTTCATATTTACCAAGACCCACATTCCACACATATGGTGCTTCAACATCAAACTGATTTGACTTTAAATCAACTGGTTTCTCTGTTCCTTTAATCTTAACTCTATACTTTTCATCCTTGAATGTAAGATCATTCAGTTCATTTTTATCATAAGGATCAAATAACAAATCTTTATTAATACTTTCTTTCTCAGAACCTTTAATCTGAACTGTGACATCAACTTTCTGAGCAATATAGTATCCTTTATAATCAATATTACTACTGTTGTTCGTGTAATCAGCCAATATTGATCCAGCACCCATAAATCCATATTCTGGTTTACCTGTCTGATCATTAAGCTTCTTCATTACTTTGAACTTATTTCCACCAACATAAGCACTAACCTGAACATTAATTCCTTTGAAATACTCATATCCAATAATTTCACCATCTGCATTTCGAACTGCTATTTCCTCAAGTCTCTTCTTCAAATTGGTCAAATCCCATTTAATATCATATGTGCCAACATCTGTCATTATCTGATCAAGTTTTGTTATAAATTCCTCGATATTTGCAGGAATCTCCTTCAATGAATCAAATTTCAAAGTCTTAAATGTCTTATTAATTATAGAATTCTTAAACTTCTTAACTTCATTAATCTTATAATTCTTTACTTTAATAATTGAAGCTCCAGATATAGTATTTGAATTACCCCACTGATATTTAAATGGAACTTTAACTTCTGTAGTATCCCAATTATATTTGAACTGTTTGTAATTCCATTCAAAAGAACCGATAGGTGCCTTCCCTCTGTTTGGCAACTTACTCATGTCAAGTTTGTAATATTTTCCTTTGCCATTTTCAAGAACAAGATCATCTTTCTGATAATCATCACCATCTGGTATAAGTCCAGCAACAAATGCAGGCATCAACTTATATTTATTTCCATCCTTATTAAGTATCTGTTGTCCTTCTGGTGTCTTACCCAAAGTTACAGGTTGACCGTTAGAATCATAAACTATTGAATACATCTGTTTGCCAAGTTTATTCTTCGCAACTTCACCAAATGTATATGCTGATCCGCTTTTAAACTTGATTGATACTAATGATGGCAACTTATTGTTAAATGTTTTTGAGCCCTCATTTATATCTAATGAAATGTCTCTTTCTTTAAACTTAGCCCCAGACTTGTATACTTCTTTTACATCTTCAAGTGCAAAGTCATCATTAATGTACACAGGTATTGCAGCAACAACACTATTTAAAGCATATCCATAGACATACCCAACCAATACTCTTCCATTTTCGCTCTTCTTCTTAGGTGTAAAGTCTATCGATGAAGCATCCCATACTATTCTTGTACCTCTTCCATTAGAATATTCTGCACCTGGGTTACCAATTGTAGATGTCTGATTCTTGTCTGTGTATTCCAAATCTGCATACTGTGGCAATGTTGCTGGATTTGAAAGCTCAGAGTCTCTCAAATGTACATTTGTACTTGTTCCAGTCATATTTTCACCTGAATACATAACCGCACTTCTCGTCGCTGGATCTGTTACTACAATTTCCTTAGGAATGTTGCCATTTATAAGACTCTTTATCTTTTCGGATTCATGGAACCCAACCATTGGTTTACTATAATGCACCCCACTATTGAGATACTCATTGATTTTTACATTACTATCCAACATCGCATCTGGAGTTATACGCATTATCATATAATTCCATGCATCATCTCTGTTTGTTGTCTGCTGATTAGGTGTATTGTATATGTTATAATTTCTTGGACTATTTGGGTTCTTGTTGTATTTGTATTCCATGCTGCCATCTTCTCTATCGCAGTTAACAGTCAACTCCATAGCTTGTAGACCAGGATACAATTTCTTTCCACCGCTCATGTTATATTTAGCTAAATCTGGATTCATATCCATGTAAAGTTTCAATTTAGGATCAAATCCTGGATTTCCGCCATTTGCATAATCTGCGAATGGTAAAGGTAAGAATCCTGAAATAAATGCAGCCAAATTCAATAATGCGTGCCACCCTGTGGATAGCGTCATCATTGTTCCATAATATCCAGATAATTTCGCTGCACCAGCTGTTACGAATGTTTCCATTAATCTTGTAATTGATGGAAGTATTGGTTTCCAGAAGTTTACAAGTTCTTGTGTGCTTGCTCCAGAAACAACTTTTTCATCAAATTCTCTTAGTACTTGCGTTATCTGGTTCTTACCTGAATAACTCAAATGATTGTCACTCGTTTTTGCATACCCACTTCGATCTATTCCATTTATTTTCTTTCCACTGTTAATTACTTTCCAATGTACAAAGTAATAGAAGTTTAATGGATCCTTATCTATCTCTTCTCGTACGATTCCCAATATCGTTGTTGTCAGCATCATAACAAGCTGATTATATGCATCCCTATCAAGTGTAGCTTCAAGAGTCATTCTCGCACTATTACCTTGCCCAGCTCCCTGAATCTTTCCAGTACTTAGATTTGGAGTATAACCATCATCACTGAACAAGTTTAATCTAATTTTCTTGATCAAATTGTTCAGATTTGGAGTATATGTATATTTCCTTGTAGCATCACTTGCTAATTCATCCATTGATGGCGTTGTATATGGATGTCCGTTCTTTTCTGCCGTTGACCAGCCTGATTTAATTTTATTTGTTGCATTTGTAGGGTATGCAAACAAATTATCATCGCCGTCATTTGGTTTTGCTATTTGCAACTTAGGTTGTCCATTTTCTCCAGCTACCGCTATAACATTCAGAGGTTTCTTGATAAAATCTAATCCACTAAGTCCACCACTCAATATTTGTACATGTGTAAGATAAATATCATTTCCTGTAATTGCTACATCAAGATTATATGGACTATCTGGTTTCCCATAATCATTTTGTTGTAATGGAGATGTCGCATTAACTTTTACTCTCAACCTAGTGATATCACTACCAGAAATTGTATTATATGTTCCAACAGACATCCGTTCTCTTACTATCTTCATCGTAGCAAATGTTATTACATCTGCAGCCGTATGTGTCCACTGGAATGTGCTCGTTCCTGAATTGTATGTTGCTAGAGACCTCTTTTCTAATGCAACTGTCATTGCTGGATTTATGCTGTCAAGTACATTTTGTATCAATGAAGTTAATCCTGCAGTTTTTGAGAATGTGAGTCCTGCGTAACCAGCCTTTACGCTCTTAGCTATTTCTTGTGCATCGAGCAATCTCTCATTTACTTTGATTCCGATATCCTCTGCTACCATGTAAATTTTGGTGCCATTATTGTCTAAATCAGACTTGATATCTACTTTATTTATTCCCTTATCGTTATATTCAGCATTAAATTCTATTCCACTAAATGGTGGTAATGTAAATGGTAGATTGATATTTGCAAGATCAAGAACAAAATCAACTATTGACTTAGAAAGTCTTACTCCAACTTTATTCTTTGACAATAAGATATCTATAGCAAGAGCACCATGGTTTTTAAATGTCTTTCCTGCTGTTGTAACCATTCTTGATTGTTTTGCACCAAGTAATCCAGCAATACCCTGGAACTTAATCTTACCAAGTCCAAGTCCACTTGCATCTATATATGCCGCATCTGAGAATATTCTAGGATCTGTATTTGATAAATCATTTTCATGACATACATAATACTGATTTGCGTACGCTCCTTCTCCCTTTTTCAATTTTGATGAACCAAGATATGTAAGTTTAATTAATTGACGATTGAATGGTTGACCCATTGAAACTGTTAACTGTATGTCTGAATAAAGTATTCCACTTAAACCGTTTTGAATTATAGCTGGTAAATTAAGGTCAGCTTTTAACTGCATATTAAGATTTACCGCTTGTCTATCTGATAGTATATTTAAGTCAAATGCTTTAAATTTATAATACTTACCGCTCTCAAATGTCAATCCTGTTGTCCAGGCAACTTCTTTCCACTTGTTATACTCTTGTTCATCTTTAACAAATATCTTTGAATTTCTCAATCCTTCAAATTCTGATTCTGAATTTATTAATTCAAAAGTACCAAACATGTTTTTGCCAGCAACAAGTTGCTTTACAAGATCTGTTACCCATTTTGCAAATGAGTCGGCATATGATGGATCGCCAGGTTTAACTCCACTTAAATTCAACTTAACTGAAGTATTCATTTTCAATGATAATGTGCTTATATCGAGCTTCTTATCTTCTATTTGTGCAACATTCAATACAGTCTTGTATCTTCTCTTATATAGTTTAGTAAAGCTTGCGGCGGTATCTTCAGCTGTTTTAGCTCTCAACATTCCGTTTGTATCTTTTCCGTCTGTTGCATCATTAAAGTTAGATACTTCTTCAAGTAAATCAGTATTATTGCTTCCTACGAACTCTTTTTCGCTGTCTGCATAATCTCTATTTGCAGAGAATTCTTTAGTTTCAACTCCAAATTTAATGGATTCGGTAAGTTTTAACTGTATTTTCCCGCCAAGTTGAGTCTGCCCACTGCTGTTTGTTCCAGTTCCTTTAAATAAAATACTTCCAAAATCTGGTATATAATTTTCTGCTGCTGGTTTACCTCTTAACTGCATCATCTTGCGGTACAGTGTGTTTATAACCATAGCATTTAACTGCATTATGGCTGTTTGTGGTTTAACCAACATCATAAGATATGGATAATCAAACTGTGCTCCAGAATTAAATGGATTTGCCATGAACTCAAATACTGAAGATGTCGTTGTCATTGAATTAATCTTATTAAGTACATTACCTAACTTTTCATTAAGCATCTTTGTTAATCCAATGTTTGTTATTCCAAATTTCGCTTCACTGCCGAAGAATCTTGTACCATCTATGAACAATGAATCATTGTAGTAGTATGCCTTAAATATTTCCTTTAGTGCTCCACCATTTTCGTGGTCATATTTACTAAATACAAACTTAAGCTGTGTATTAGCGAAATTTCTAAAGTCGATATATCCAAATACTTTCAGATTTGCATACTGTTTATCTTCATATCCAAGATTTTCCTGTATTCTGAGTTTTAATTTGTTTGCAACTGTTGCATTTGGTGCCAAAATTTCAAGAACTCTATCAAGAACAGCTCCAAAGTCGACTTCATTTTCTCCTGTCTTATTCTTTCCAACAAATGCAAAGTCCAAACTTGTATTTATTCTAAGCTTTTGATCTGTAAGTTCCTTATATTCTGAAGCATTAATTGCTGGTGCTGTAAATGTTTTATTTGTTTCAACTTTCAAATCTCCAGTCTCAACAAGAACTCTTGCTTCGCCTAATTTCAAATATTTACCACTTGCATCCTCTACAAAGTTGCCAGTGCTATCGATTTTATATTTCTTTCCTGTCCATGGTTTATTAGGATATGCATATTCTATTAATGCATATTCCTTATTTGAAACCATTACATACTGTCCAGCTGTGTTTGCATATGAATATGTTCCGTCTGCATTCTTGGTAAATGTTCCATCTGAAACATTCCATGCTGTTCCACCAAAGTGGTTTTCAGCTTTCTTATCCTTATACTCATCAAGTGTTAGATAATATTCGTTACCAACTTCAAGACCTATTCTAACATTACCCTTTGGTCTGTATCCGTTAAGACTTAAGTTAACCGCACTATTTGTTTCATCGTATGTCTGTCTCAACTTAGGTAGATATCCCAAAATCTTATTTGTTTCAGGATTGTCTGTAAGTTCAGGAGCAAATTTCTTTACAAGTGCTGTGATAATATCAGGGTTGAATCCTAATGAGAGTAAGTCATTATTAAGCAGCACTTTACCAACTAACATGTTAAGTATTTCAACAAGTTTTGTAGGGAGAATTCCTTTATTCTCTTCGTCACCTTCAACATCTCTCTTTCCTGCTGTTGTACTTGCAAATGTTTTTCTTTGCAACATCTTTCTCAAATCAAATGAAAGTTTAATTTTTTGTGCAAGGAAATTACCTGTCTTTCCAAGATCAATATTACTGAAATCTAAATATGCATTTAATTTACCATCTTTGATTTCTGCAAATACTGACAAATGTACTGTCTTTTCTGTCTCAGATGTAATCTTATGTGTGATAGTTATGTCTAGTTGAACTTTTGTTCCTTCAAGTTTATCTATCAATTCTGTTTTAGTTGTTAAGTTCTTTACATTTGCCCATATCTTAGGTTGTACCTGAACATCAAAGTTAACTTTTTCTGCTTGATTCTCATCTTTATTCAATCCAGCAATAAGTGCCATCAAATATTTCTGAGTTGCAGTATTTACAAAGTCTGACATCTGTTTTGTCCAGTTTACAACTCCTTCCATTGATGCTGTAAGACTTATATTTGTGCTTAATTCAACTGAATTAAGTTCAATTTTCTTTAAGAAATCTTTGAAATCAAATGTTTTCTTAGTTATGTCATCAACAAGTTGATTGAGATCAATAGTCATGACTGTCTTGTATGCAAGGAAGTCTGAAACCATCTTATATACTTTCTTTGTGCCATTCTTAATTTCAGCAATTGATGGACTATGTTTATCCCATTCAGTACCAGTTGTATCTTTGTATATCTTACCTTGATAACCTGCTAATGCGGACTTTGATAATCTCTTATATCCCAAATCTGTAGCTACAAAGAACTGATCTTTTGAACGCTTAAATTCAAGTCTGTCTTTAATGTCTTTATATTTTGAACTTGCAAGATTGTATTTGTTGCCAAATAATTCATAATCCTTGCCGTTTTCCTTCAAAATATAGATATTTTCATCGTCATAGTATCCAGGAACTGCACTTGGTAACATTTCTTTGTATTCTGTTGATTTGCCTGATTCATTTGTGTCCCTATCAAAGTCGCCTGAACCTACACTTCTTAAATATGGTTTCTTCCACTCATCTTTATCAGTCTTAAAGTTACCATTTTCTTTGTGTGTGAAGTTCGCATAATAGAATGTATAGTCGCCAGCTTTCTTAGGATCATAATTTGCATCATCAAGACCTTTTAATCTATTTTCTTCAAGTGCACTTTCGCTTGCTTCAAGTGTAGAATATGAAACCAATGATGATGTTTCCTTATTACCATTCAAACCTTCAATTCTAAATGCGATATCAACTAATGCTTTTGTTCCATCTTCATTGAATAACAACATTCCTGCAACCATTGAGTATGGTAAAGATGTTCCCTTTGCATATAGTTTGAAGTTAGGGAATATCTTTGTTATCTTTGAAGCATTTTCCATCGCTGCAGCCATTATTGTTTTAAGGATTCCTACTGTAATATCAACTGAGACTGAATTCTTCAAAATTGATAAATACATCGCTTTCTTTACAGCATCTGCACCTGGCAATATTGGATCTGATGTTGTCTGAGCTGCTTTTTTGCCTTTAAGTTTAAGTAATTGTTCTGTAATTATCTTCCCTACAACTTCTTCAACTGATGAGTTCTTCAATTTAACGGCAAACTTACCTTCTTTGCCAAGTATCCACGATAAATCTAGATATAGTCCTGCATCTCCTGTCTGACTATCCCTGTTGTAGTAAAGTCCAAAAATATGTAGCAATGAACCATCTTTTAATATTCCATTGTCATTTTTATCATTTCTTCTTCTCCATACATCCAAAGCCAAATCAATGTCATGAATAGTTATTTCAAGTTTTGGCTGTACATGCATTTCAAATGAGAGATTAATCTTAACTTCAAATAAAATTTCTCCTGTGAAGTGCTTTGCAACTTCCAGTTTACTCTTCAAGTTCCCTAACAATGCTCCCAAAACTTTTCCAAGTGCTTCTGATTCTCCAGCTGGATTTACAACCACATAATCGCCATCATTATCTTGAATATATACACCGGCTTCATTTCTGTATCTGTTTGATACATCAATATTTGCAATGCTGAATGATGGATCCATTGCCTTTTTCATTTGTACATATTCTGTTATGTGTAAATATGCATTGTTTAAGAATACTCCACCTCTTAAAACTGTTGAGATGTTAAATATTTCATCACCACGGATGTAATCTACATTAACCTTTTCATATCTTGTAAATTTAGATTTATCAAGACCTGCTGGTGCTGTATATGTTGCATATGGAACATATTTGTTCTGTTCAACATCATAAACATAACCATCTGTGCTACTTGCTGGATATTTCTTAATAACATATGATTCCTTAGCAGCACTATATGGTGATTCAACAGGGTCAGCATTCATTATCAAGTTACCATTCTTTGCTATCTGGTGAATCTTTCTCAATTCATCTTTCGTATAAATATTTGAACTTGATAATCTTATCTTCTTTGTTCCGCCAAGTATGCTTAGATATATATTATCTTCATTCTTATCAAATATCTTTTCCCAGTCAGCCATTGTGATTCCATCAAATTTTGTAAATGAACCATCAGCTGCCCTCTTATACAATTCAGATGTGTCAAGTTTGTGATATGCGTCTTCTGTTGGAACTTGTTCTAAAGCACCTTTGTTTTCACGGTAGAATACAAGGCTTGGATTTGCTATATATTTGTCTATATCAAATGAACTATTTGGCTTGCTGTATTTTCTCTTAAATCCTTCAAGTGTTTCCTTTTCATATCCATAAACTGGTTTTTCAATATATCTATTATGCTCTAATTGTGTTTCTGGTGTAACATTTTTGAAATCAATCTGATTTGCCTTAAATTCAGGTACATTAAGATTAATCGTTGCACTGTAATCCCAAAGATATAATTTAGTTGTGAAGATTGGCTTCTTAACATCTGTATTTACACCTATGTGCAATTCTGTATCAAATACAGGATATACATATTCCCCATTTGTTAAAGCACTTATTTCACCAGTACCCGCATTATATGTATGTGTTCCTGTTTCGCTACCTTTTGGTAACAAATCTGTATTTGTAAATGTGTATACTGAATCTTCTCCATTTTTAGCAATATAACTATTTCTTTCATGCTCAGATGCAAATTTGCTATATGTACCGTCGAGATTCTTCTTATACCAACCTCTCTTGTCCTTTATAACTGTATGTAATCTATATGTTTTCTTTGTACCTGATAGATTCCTTGTTCTAGCTCTTAATCTTTCTTCTTCTGTAGCCCTTGATGAATGAACTAGATAATCTTGTCCAATACCATTTAAGCTACCAATATTATTAGTTAATTCATATTTACCGTTATACTCTACATTGTCATAGTTATGATCGTTATTTCCATCAACATATAAATATCCGTCTACTCTGTCGATGTTATATAATTTACCACCATTATTTATGTATTCTGTAAGTTCATTTGATGATAAATTATCTGTCAAGAAATATTGACCATCTTTAACATAGTATGAACCATAAGTATCTTCAGTTACTTTAAATCTATTGATTGACTTACTTATTTCATCATCTGTTGCATCAGCTTCTTTCTTGAACTGATAATTAATCAATTCAGTATTCATCTGTGCATATGATGTGTTCTTAAACTTATGTGTAAACTGAATAGGTTCTTTGTTCTTAGCAATTAACTTCAATATTTGATTGATGTAATCTGGAGTAATCATCATTCTTATATAGGATGATGTCATTCTTATACCTTTCAAGAATGCTGTTATTACAGATGTTATCTCATCATTCAAGAATGGGAACTTCAAGTTCAATTTTGCCAATGAAATGTCAGCTGTCGTTTTTGCTCCATTGTTTTTGCCCTTCATTAAGTCTTTAGCAAGTAAAATCAAATCTTCCATTGCTATGGACAAGCTCTTTACATGCATGTAACTCAAATCGATCTTTACTGATCCACCTATCTTCTTAAACTCACCAAGTTCATTTGAATACCAGTTAAATGGATCATAGCTATATTTATCTACTGTATCGTCATATCCTACAGATGATACATATTTACCATCTCTGTATATATATGAACCATGTCCATTTTTGAAATAATGACTGTATCTATATTTTGGAGCTACATATTCTGTCTTGCTTGGATCCTTTTCATCAGCAGTCAATTCTTTATACTGATCTGGTTCTACATAAATTCCAGCCATCTTGTGTTGATCTGCATAATATTTCTTTCCGCCAGCTTCCTGAACATTGCCGTTAACATATAATTCCATTTTTGCGTTAACGAAATTCAATAACTCGGCAACTTGTAGATCTTTTTTATCAATCAAATCTTTTATTAATTTGATTGCATCGAATATCTTAAACTGTCTTGAGAAGAAGTCAATTTCTGCATTAGGGCTGAGGTGTTTTCTTAAATAGTTGACCATTGCGGCCAGTTTAACTTCACCTTCTATTCTTAATTCTACTTTATACTGTAGATCTTCTCCTTCTCCGTTTTTTATCAATGCTTCTATCTTCTGAATATCATCACTTGATAAGAAGTGTGCCAATAAGTCCTTAAGATCAATAATGTCGGCCTTTCTTATTAATGTAGTTACATCAATTGTATCTTTGAAACGAAGTGTCTTCATTTCTTCGATATCAACATAGCCTTTCAATGTTTCATTCGATAATGAATAGTTCTGTCCGTCTGTAAAGTACATCTGAGCATCCATGAACGAAATTGATATCTTAAGTTTTGTGTCATAAGGATTTTCTGCCAAGTTTGTCTTCTTTGAAACCTTATAAATATCGCCTACTGTTGCTGTTGTATCAGTTTCTCTAGTGTATCTATATCTAGTTTCTACAAACTCACCTATCTTAATCTTTCTATACGACCTTGTTCTTAAATCAAATACGATATTTCCATTATCATTTTGAACATACTTCTGTACTTCATAAGTTGAAGCTCCAGTTCTGATTATTTCTCTCTTTTCATATCTTTTTGCTGTATTTACCTCATCTCTGGACAACATTCTAAATATGCCTTTTTCTTCAACATATCTTCCAATACTACTTTCAACAAAATCAAAGTATGTTAGATCTTTGTTTTCTTCAACTGTTGACTTGTTTACTTTATTAAATCTTTCTCCTTGAATTCCAAAATTAATATCAAGACCGAAATTTAATGTATCTCTTATATCAAAGTTAATATCTAAACTTCTATCAACTTGTTCATTAATCAAGTATCTTAATGTTTTTCCTGGTGCCAACTCAACTTTGTCTAACAACCAATCAATAAGTATCTTTGTTACTGTTGTCGTTACTCTTCTCTTGTCAAATAGTACACTTGCACCTACATCACTGTTATCACCAGCTGTTGTGTATGCTCCAGCATTTTTATTGATGAGATTCTTGAAATCTATCTTTTCACCTTTCTTGATAGTTTCAATAATGTCTTTAACAAGATTGTGCATTGATAATGAAGATACGCTTACTTTTGGCAAGCCAAAGTAACTTAAATCCATATACAATACATCATTTACAAAGTAGAAACCGAGCCATTTATTTGGTAACCCAACCTCACTAACCTGCTTCAACTCAAAGTTAATTTCAGAGTTAGCATAATTCTTTAAGTCAAACATTGCCTTTATGTCTGCTCTTAAATGTGCTGACGAATATCCTTTGGCTGTAGGTGGTGTTTCTAATGTTACGCCTGTAAGCTCTCCTACTATATGACTTATTATCTTACCAAAATCCATAACACCTTCAGTTACGGACATCTCAAAATCTAATGTTGTAGAGAATGAGAATCTTGTATCTGTGTAATCTCTTAATGGAACATCTGAATTTGTATTCTTCTTGCTCTTTCCTTCTTTTACATATTTTGGCAATAATTCTTCTTTTGTACCGAAGTTAACGCCGAGTCCTGTAACTTTCCCTGAGAATTTAGCCTTACCCAGTTTAAGTTCAAGTCCCATTGAAACTCTATCAAAGCTTCTATATCTATTGGTATATTTGAAATATTCACCAGTTTTATCAAGTTCATATCCAATATGTCTCTCACAATATTCTTCTATCTTGTAATATTTGCTACCGTATTTAACATATTTTTCACCTTCACGATCTGTAGTCGTTTCATATTCTTCAGGTGTTGATGAAACTTTTTTATATATCTGATGTTGTTCAAGATCAATGTATTCAATAACTCCATTGATTAATGTCTTGGCATATCTTCCTGCCTTATTGTTTGCCCACTCTACTTTGTCGTATTTCTTATATCTGCCTTCTTCTGGGACAATATATCTGTAATATGAATTACCATCCTTGTAAACAGGTATGTATAATCCGTCATTTTCGCCACTTTGTACAAAATTAACCTTATATTTACCCGCAGAACTTCCATCTTTATTAAATACATAATATGTAGTTGAGCCTACTGTCTTCTTTTCGTAAACAAACTTATCTTTATTTGTAGAATGATCTGGATTTGTATCATCATACAATTCTTCACCAGTTGCCTTGTGTCTATTTGCTGCTGGTACTATTTCATTTAATTCTTCTTTCTTACTTAATATTTCTGAAACTTTTTTATAGACTGTTTCGCCGAAATCCATACCAAAGTTTAGCTCCATTTCATCAAATACATTTTCAAGGCTTCCAATTTGTGGTGCAAATGTAGCCAACAATAACTTGATGATGGATTTTGTTAATACAAGTTGTAACGATTCATTTGAAAGAACAAAATCAAGGAATGAATCTCTAATATCAGTAGTACCGCTTGTTGTCTTCATCTTTTTCAAAGTTTCTTTAAGTCCTTCGATAAGTTTCTTTCCTTTTTCGATAAGACTTGGAATGCTCTTCATAATCTTGTCAAAGTTAGGAATATAAGTATATGTTTTTACATTGTCAAAAATATCAACGCCATCAAAATATACTTTGTTGTTTGCAACATATATTCCGCCACGCACTTTAGGCACTTGAAGTTTTGTTCCATCTGGATTTAATCTTCCGTCAGGATCGTCACCATAAACAACTCTACCATTTGCAACTTCAACAATTTCAACGCCAAGTTCAAGTTGTTCCCAATTTGTGTTGTTAATAAATTTGTTGAAATCGTTCGCAAACAATGATTTGAAATCAAATGCAGAGATATCAAAGTTTCCTCTAAATCTAAGACCAAGTCCATCTTCAAATGTGCTTCTTGCCTGTATTTCAAAAATCATATTTCTGAATGTATCTGCAAGAATACCACCCATTGAGCCTGTGTTATATTTCTTTGTATCTAAATTCTCTATTCTTCCTATAGCTGTTGCAGAGAATGAAACAAACTGATTTTCAAATGTTACCTGTTCTTTTTTCTTAAACAACTGTGTCCCATATGCTAATTCATCTTCTCTTAATGCATATTTTGGCTCTGCTGACGATGGATTATATTCAAATTCAAATGTATTCTTATTTCTAATGTATTCTCCAGTTTCATTTGGTACATATTTTGTAACTATATTCTTTCCGCCAGTTTTCTTTACACTAAACTTTGAATAAAGTTTAATCTTATCATTTTCTGCCTTTTTCTCATTTTCTTTCTTAATAGAAGCTACTTCATCTCTAGTTAAAGCTTTGTACGCTTTTAATGTTGTGTTGTATATGTAGTTTCCAGTTTGATCTTCTTCAAAGTAGTAATATTCAACTGGATTTGATGATGTGCCTTCCATTTCTTCAACTTTTGCAGTTGGATTTCCGATTACATCATCTGATGCATTTTTTCCACTCAATGTCGCATATCTTATGCCTATTCCAAGATGTGAACCTTGTAAAACTGCCAAATGTTGATCAGGATTTGAACCATTGATCGCATTCATTTCCTCTGTTGATAATTCTTCATATGTAAATGAATATCTATTCTTCTTTTCGGCTTTCTTTAATTTTTCTGATGATGCTGCCTTATAATCTCCAGAGTTTTTATCATACAAGAATCCACCATGGTCATCTTGTTCAAACTTAATCTTATAGAATTTTCCACCCATGTATATAACATGAATTCTCTTATATCTATCTTCTTGTTTTGTTTCAGATATCTTATCGCTTAAAATCTTGTTAAATTCACCACTAACTACTCTATCCGTGCCATCTTTGCGTGGTATGAATTTATATAAATATTGAGATTTATTATCTTTATCCGATTCACTGTATCTAACAAACATGTAGTGCATTACATCACTGTTAACTTCAACAAATCTCTGCTTTGTCATCTTCGTTACTAGATCCAAAACATTATTTATATATGAATCTATTGATGTGTGATCATTCATTTCACTATCACTCAAAATGTGATCCACATTCTGACTGTTCATATTGATGTCGCTTGTTGCTCCTACACTCAACTGCTGACCATACTTAATTCCGTTTTGTTCTTTCGTTTCAATTCTAAATGTTATTTTTGATGTATTGCCATTGTGTTCAGTTGGGAATTGAACAAACAATCCTGATTTTTCATCATTTAATGACAAATTGTTTAATGAAGATGCATCGTTGTTAGTAATAAGTTCAAATATTGATCTGATAACTCTTGCCTGCAACAATACATCCAAATGAGTCATATTTGTTCCATTAGTCAAACTCCTTAAAACGACTCCTTTGATAATAGAGTCAACAACGCCAAGTATTTTCCCTATCTTTTCACTGGTCTTTTGTTCAACTGCAGGATCACTAGCTGGGGTTTCAGATACTGATTCAACTGTATCTTGACCATATTTTTTACCTTTTTCTGTGTTTGAATTAACATTTCCAGCAACCAATGCCTTCCTAATATCGGACTTCTCATTAAAGATTCCAAATCCTTTTGCAAAATCATACAAATCAAGTTTGATATTTGTGCCAATTATATCTTTGACCTTAAGGAATATTTGTCCTTTTATTAGATAAAGACCTATTTTCTTCTCATGTGGTGTTCCTTTACCCAAAAGAAGTTCAGCTCCAAGTTCAACAGAATTTACCAATGAATCTACATCAAGACGAATATCTTCTATTCGTTTTTCTCCTCTAAGTACTTCATAAATTCCTAATGCTTCTGCATTTATTCTTCCTTTAATTGTTAGATAATATGTGTCTGTAAACTCATCGTTTACTGCGTTTTGTAAGGCTATTCTATTTAATAAATTCAATAATGATATTTTTCTTTCATTTGCCTTACCTTTATTCAAAGGTATTTCAATTTTTTCAAGTTTTTCTCTTATCTTTGACATCTTGAGTAAGTTGTCAATTATTCCAGTTAAATTCAATGGTACTCTTACCCATCTACCATTATCATTTTGTGTAAATGAACCATCTACCTCATTCTTGTCAAATCTATTACTATACGCATATTTATCAATTGGATCTGGATCTCCAGCGGCTGGTTTCTCTATATATTTGTATGTTGAAACAACATCATATGTGATTTCCATTGTAAGATTGAATGTCATTATTCCAGTTTTCTGATATGCATAGAATCCTGATTTGCCTTCTTTGAGCTTCATGAATTTCCCATTCGTATCTGCCTTATATCTTGTATCACTTTCATCCAATGTATACGTATATCTATCTGTGCTTTCAAAATCTTCTTTATCAAGTTCACCCGACACTGCTGTATCTGGTAATTTATCGTATTCTTCTTTTGAAATACTTACATATCGCTCTGCTTCACTAACTATATTTGATACTTTTGTATTCTTATCTGTTGAAATTGTTGGATTCTTAATTGTGAATACCATTGAGCCAATCTTACTTGTGAATCCAGCATTTACTGTCCAAGTTTCAAAGTTTGCATCTGCAAAGAGTTTGAAATCTTGGTCAGGCATTTTGTCTAATATATCTTTAATATTTGTCTGCTTTGTGATGAGACCAATTAATGCCAAAACAACCTTTTGTGTAACGCTAATACCTATAGCATTCTTGAATACATCCATGCTTACAGTTATATCTGAACCAGTTGTTTGTGCTAATTTGTTCTTTACCTTATCAAATAAGTTATTTATTTCATTTATTAATAATGTCGAGAATTTAGTATTTTCAATAACATATCTCTGTCTATTAGGTTTTTCAGCCTTTTTGCCGAATATACCTTTATCAACCATCAATCTATTGCCTTTCAAATATGCTCTTGCGATAAATTCTTTAGTGTTCTTATCATAAATCTCGCAATATATTTCTGTCTTTGATGGATCTTTTAAGTCCAAATTGTATCCCAATGATGCACTAAATTTATATGTAACATTTTTTTCTATATCAATACCGAGATTTGTTAATAAATCTGCATTAAATGCTGCTAAATAATCACGCAACTTAATAGATACTCGGTGATCGTCTGTCAATTTAAGTTCAAGTTCTGCATCTACTGTTGATGAGAACTTACCTTTGCTCTTAGGTGATGTATATATTGATGAATCAAAACCTCTAGGCAAAACAGTATTCTTATCAGATAGGCTTATTTTCCATTTTTCAACAGAAATGTTCATTGTAAATGGATCAATACCTATCCCAAACTTAAATCCTAAATCTGCCCATCTCAATGACAATTGTGAATATTCATTTAAACTTACGAAATTATCTTTGTCTACATCAATATTAAATAATGTCTTAACTAAAGATGCTACAAATGTTGGTGCAATTTTTGCTGTAATCTTGTCACTATCAACATCTATTCCGCTCAATGCACTCTTGAGTATCTCTGTAAACGATGGTTTTTTATTGTTATCTCCTGGATTTCCTCCACCACCATTTTCGCCAGTGCTGCCATTCTTTTTGAATAAACTTTCAAAAGCAATATCTTCAACTTTGAAACGGAAATCCTTATATTCTAAATAAACAGTGCTTAAAGATTGTCCTTTAGCATTCTTTTCACCCTGGCTTAATATTCTTACAGCAAATTTATTAACCTTTCCAAAATATTTTGGATCGTCTACATCTTTCTCATCAAATTTATAATCATTAATATTTCCATTATAGAATTCCATTGATATATCTGAATTTGAAAGTATATTCTTCAAATCAAATGGACTCTTTCTCTTATATATCTTTCTTGATTCATCTATACCTTGAATTGCATCAGCAGTTATCTTGAGATATTCTTCTCCATCTTTTAAGTACATATCAAGTGCTTCAAGTTTTTTCTTGTCTTCTTTCTTTGTTGCATCATATTTTTTTATCTCATTTCTTTCTTCATTTGATACTTCTTCAAAATAATTTCCTTTTTCATTTAGATATACTTTTCTAAATACATCATTTGAGTATCCAGTACCTGGAACAATCTCATCGCCAACTAACGGTATAAATTTACTTAAGCTTTCGTTGTATTTATATAGTTGATAATTTACAGGCTCCCAATCAGGATCTGTTATTTTCTTGGGCATCTTTACAAACTTAGCATTGTCTCTAAGATTAAATGTCTCTTTTCCGTCTCCAAGTCTTAAGTTTGCTGCAATTCTATATCCAATTCCTTTTGCTACATCTAATGGAATATTGTATTTGAATGCCAGTTCACCAATTATACTCTTTAGATTTTCAAGTTTCTTGTCTGGATCAATCTTTTCCCATAGCTGTTTAATCCATTCTCCAACTGTCCACTGCTGTGAACCACTTGCTGCATTAAATTCAAAGTTTCCTTTAAATTCAGCATAAGCCTGTTTCAAGCTAATATCACCATATTTATCAAAAACTTGCACATCTACATAAGAATCATCACTTAAGAAAGTCGCAAGATCCTTATCTTTAACCATTACTTTTGTATTACCAAGTTTAGCCGCTAAGCCTAACATTGTGATCTTTAATTTTGCAGTCTCGTTTCCGCCCGCATCTAATGTGCTCAACTGCATGTCTAAATCAGGACTTATGGTCTGGAAATCCTCACCTATTTTATTTGTTTTAAATATCTGTTCCAAATATACATTCAAAACAGCATCTATTTTTCCACTATCAATCTTGA
Organism: uncultured Clostridia bacterium; assembly: GCA_963542015.1. GTDB lineage: Bacteria > Bacillota > Clostridia > Christensenellales > CAG-917 > CAUTUX01. The sequence continues at coordinate 23,728 of CAUTUX010000013.1, forward strand.
ATAATTTCTTGATAGCTTCTGCTAAAGCTCCAAGCATCTTTAACTGCAGTTTTTTAGAAGAAAGTGTTAAACCAATTCCCAAAGCAAGATCTAGCATGTCTTCTTCACTTGGTGTTTTTGTTTCTTCACATGTCAGTGCAGATGTTGTCGATGCCCCATTAATTTTTGTTTTTGCATCTTTTAAAAGCATTGATAATAAGAATTCGTTTATATCAAATTTAACTTTTGTCTTTTCAATTCCTAATTTACTCATATCTAGGTGCAAATATCCATTTGAATAATATGCTCCCATGTAGAGCTCTCTGTCATCGTCACTTACATTATCTTTGAAGTTTGCTCCTCTGAGCTCCATCAAAAACTCTGTTCTGTTTGTAGTTGTTGTGATGTCTTTACCTTGTAGATATTGAAGTAACGGTGCAAAGTCTAATGAACCTTTCATATCAAATGTATAATCCATCTTCACATCATTATGTAGGTTCATTATGTTTGTTGGAGCCTTTACAAGATCAAAATTAAATCTCGTTCTTGCTTGTGCATAATATTGTGTTTTCTCAAATACATCTACATAGCTTTCAGCTTCTGTTGTGTCTGCAAATTGTTTATCTCTTCCGCTTATAAGTGGGTCTCCTGATGCACCAAATTTCATACCACTTAATTTGAATTCAACTTTATTCGCTCCGATTAAGCCCTGAGCTCCAAGCTCTGTTTCGCCTAGTTTCAATCCATTATATTTAAGGTATACTTTGCCTGAATGTACATCTTCAAAGTCAACACTTACCTTATCCAATATCTTCAATACACTTGCCAGTTTTGCAATTATCCCGCTTGCAAGGTATGCTTCTGCCTTTTTATTACTTAAATCTATTCCACTAATCAGCGATGTTAGTATTGGTATTAATTGGTTCTTTTTCGTAACATATGGTTTCTCATCATCTTTTAATTCACCCTTACGTTTGAAATATATGTCTTTATCTTTTGTTACCTTTACAAAATCACCAGAGGCATCAACATTAAGCAAGTATCTTACAGCATTTACTGCTGGTCTCGCTGCTGTTGGTAAATAGTATTCCTCTCCACTTGCTGTAACTTCTTTTGCATATTTACCCTTTGCATTTTCAACAAAACTGTACATTTGCATTTCGTTTTCAGCTACAGGCTTATTATTTTCTTCTACTGGTTTATTAGGTTTCTTATTTAAATTCTTAAGTAAAGATTCAAGTTGTGGCAATATTTCGCTAACTTTCAGTTTTGCTTTTTCAATACCCAACAAGTTACTCTTTATGAATATTTCTCCCTTACTAATATTAAGTTTAAATATTTCTTTAATTTCACTTTCTGATTTTGCCCTACCTTTAACTGTTAATTCAATTTCAGAATTGAAGATCATTTCAAGATTAAATCCATTCTTTAAATTCAAAGCTGCATTCAAATCAATTTCCACATTTGGATCCATGTTTTCTTTGAATGAAACAAGGAAATCAAATATGAGCTTTCTCAAGGTTTTTCCAAAAATTTCTTTTTTATCGCTACTATCTGTTGGAAATTCATTCTGATAATGCATTTTCAGCAATTGTCCCTGTATGAAGTTTGTTTCAAGCTTCATTGGAACTGTAGCCTTTACATTTACATTTTCAAGGTTTAATCCTAAATTCTTTAATCCATCTTTCAATGAACTCTTTGTAGCTTCAATGTATCCTGGGTCAGCTTTTATATCTGATATTTTGCCTGAAATTCCTTCTTTGTATTTGCCAAATACCATATTCGCTTCAATACCAAAACTTCCGCCAAAGTTATTCAAAATATCATTATTCTGTCCCTCTATCTTTGCATCAAATTTAAATGTTTTATCTAAACCAAACCCGCTGTTATTCCAGCTAATATCTATTTTTTCTATTGGAGAAGGCGTTTTATCCTTAAATATAAACTGACTAAATATTTTATTCAAAACTTCTTTTGTAAGGTTAAGTCCTAATTCTTTTATATTTGCAATGTTTTGATTTTGATCTATCTTAATTGCCCTTAAAATACTGTATATCAAATCAATTGTTGGATTTGGTGTTTCTCCAGCAGTTGTGTACATTGCAACTGTATTTTTTATTTCTTTATTGTATTCTTTGTATACATTTCTTTCTTCAGCAGATGTAGATGTTGCCAAAGAATTTAACTTGGATTTTATATTTGCATATACATCCATTGCGGAGTTAATCAAGAATTTTTCCAATTCAAGATTGCTTGTCTTAAGCTTTGTCTGGCTCCCTGTAACTTTTGATAAATCTGCATATGCCCTATCTTCAGAGCCGATGTATGCAACGGTTGCAAGAGTCTCTCCGTTTCTCTTTACTTCAAGATAAAACTCAGTTTTTCCGAAATTAATGTTTGAATATTTACCAGCAACTCTTATATCTAGATCTACAGAACCAGCATGCGTTTCAATCAATGTCTGATAAAGCTGTGAATTTATATCCAATTTTTCGTTTAAAATATTTTTAAGTAAATCACCAAACATACCTACAGCATTTTCAACTGTAAATTTTCTATCTTCCATGTTGAATTTAAGTTTGGCATCAACATCAAATTGTAGAGGGTTATATGTTGCCATTTTATTCAAATCAAGCATTTGTCCATCTACATCTCTTAATGCAAATCTATTGTTCTCATCAAAGAAATTAATATCGGCTGCTGGAGCAAATCCACTTGTTATGTTATTTGTTTTTTCTAAATTAAATAAAAATTCTCGATGGAAAGCTCCGTATTTATTTACTAATTTTTTATTCATATCGGAATCAATTATCCCTGAGAATTTTGTTCCCAATGACTTGATCTTTCCACCAACTATATCAGCTTTTATATTTACTTCAAGACTTGCCAATGCTGTGAGAGTCTCAAGATTTATTCCAAGCTCTCTATTTGCCAATTCATATATATCGCCAGGAAGTAACTTTAATGCCAATGGTATCATTGCTGTGACTAGCCCCATATTCAATGGAATGTCTAATGTATAGTCACCTGCATTTAATGATGCTATTTTTGTTGATACTTTATTGTGCCCAAGAAGAAATTCTTTAAATAATCTTTCTATTGTTACTGAGACTAATGGTTTTCCTTGGGGAGTTTTAAGGAAATTGCCGAGATTTAATCCAAATATATTTTGTGCTATGGCTCTTAATACGCCTGGGTCTTTTTCTTGTACTTGCTGTATAAGTCTAAAAATAACTGATGGATTTATGTCTTCTGTATTGACTGCATACACACCATATCTTGTATTCCCATTACTGTCCACGACTTGGTGTATCTTATCGCCTTCAATGTGGTTGCTCTTTTTTAGACCTGATAAATCCATGAAGAACATAGATTTCTTTACGCCACCGACATCAACAGCTCCGTCATAATAGAATCCCATAATCTTTGTATTGGTTTCTTGATTGTAGACATCTAAGGCAAGCTTGCTAGCAGCATCAATTTCATTGGTGTCAATATTAGCTGCAAGACGCATCTTTAAAGGTGGAAGCTTGCTATATGTCTGCTGACCCCTACTTGGGTTGTTGATTTGACTCTTAAAATCCAAACTCAGTTCGGTATCGATGTTTATGTATCGTTTATTACCTTCCGATGTGGATCTTACGGCTTTTTTCAAATCCTCCCAGGCATCCAAAGACGAAATGTTCCCTTTGGCTTTAAGATCTTGCTGATTGTCAATTCTTCCACTTGGTGTGCCTATCTTACCTTTTTTCTTGCCTGTCGTACAAGACGCAAACATCCCGATTACAAGTGCAATCAGAACGAACAAGATAAAAAACTTTGCTGTGCGTAAATGTTTCATAATTTCTCCCCTATTAATCTCAACAAGTCAATAAAACAGCTTTTTTATATATAATATATAAATATAATACAGTGACAAGGGATTATTAATCAATGAGTTGGTTAAAAATTTAACAAAATTTAGTCAATATTTGCCATGACTGAAGCTTTGAATTTTTCTATTTTTTCGTCAACAAACTCGCTCAAATTCTTGTTTTTCAAGAGTGGCATTAGATTTACTCCAAATGATACTGCTGAAAATATATTGTTTGAGTGTGATTCTGCGAATGTAGCGTTTGCACCAATTCTGGAACAATATGCTCTATCATATGATTTTGACTGATTTTGCGATGGAAAATTTGAAAGAAGTGAATACGCAAATTTTTCGTACCCAGATATATCAAGAATTACCTTATCCTCCTTATCTAGCCAATCAAGATCACGCCACAATTCAACCCCAATAAAGGATTTTGGTTTTTTTTCATTTTTAGATAGTCTAACCCCTTCAATCGCAACTTTTGTCGCATTTACATGTGTGGAATGGCTGTCAAATGGTGAATGAGTAAAGACAGTTTCCAGCTCCGTTTCTTTGTCTATTATTTCTGCTATTTTTTCAGCAATTTCATCTCTTTTTTCTTTTATGACTGATGACGGCAAATCGAATAAAAACACTTTTTCATATTTTCCATATGTCGCTGCTCTTTTTTGTTCTGCCGTTCTCATTTCTACCATATCTTCATATGAAACACCTTTATATTTGCCATCTCTTGGACAATTTCCACCATCGGTGAGTACAATTAATGCAAATCCACCGTCCTTAAAACATGATGTTATGCCCTGCATTCCAACCATTTCACCATCATCCTTATGAGCAACTATTGCTAGATGAGTGATAGGTTTTTTTCTTGATGTTTTTGGAACAAATTCTGTATATGTCATATTTCCCTCTTATTTAATTAAAGTCCACTCTTCATATAATTTTACACTTTCACCACATTTTAGCTTTCTTACGCTTGAAAGTCCTTCTATTTCTAAGATATCTCCACTTGTATATACTTCCAAGTTTGACATGAAATCTCCATATTTACCAGTACTGTTTTCTTCTCTAAATTTACACTTGAATTTCATACCTTTTACACTATATTCTGCCTCTGGAGTGTTTAAAAAAAAACCAATTTTCAGTGGTTCTAATCCGCTCTTTTGTTGTATTGTAATTTTTTCTTTATTAATTTTAATTCTTTCATCATAAATATCTGTATATGGCCATAGAACTAGATTTTGTTGAGGATTTAGATCATCCTTTTTGTTATTTAAATTAACAGAAAGTTCGCCACCAACATCCATGACAGTTAATGCCCATGCCGAAATAGTTTCTACCTTTTTACTTTTTGATGTGATTATATTCTCTATGAATACCTTATTCCCTTCTATGTTTATTTTTATACAGTAATCAAATTTTGGATCTATATTTGATATAAATGTCCCTCCATGTTCATTTACTATATATGACACAGCTCTATTATCAGCTACATATGTGCAAATATCTTCTGGAGACTTCCATAATCTATGACCACCGTACAAGTACCAAATATCATTGTATGCCTCATTGTATACTTGAACTTTTCTATCAGTATCTTCTTTCAACAGATTGGTTTTTTCGTCACCAAAATAAATAATTCTTGGACCGACATCAATCGTTACCATAACGACCATGCCATTTTCTTCAAACTTTATACATTTACCGTAATTTTTATACTTTACAATTTTCTGCATCTCTTTTAATATTCTCCATTTCTTCAGCCTTGCGCTTCAAACTTAGACTTCCACCAGTAAATGACTTGAAAAATTTGATATTTGCCTTTAAGTTTTTAATGCCTTTGGAATCTACAAGTACTAATTCTTCAAACTCATAGCCGTATGCCATCAAAATTCCCAACAAATTAATTAATCTATTGTTCTTAAAATCATTATATGAACCACCCAATCCGCTCCATGTGTTTTCAGCCAATGCAAATATCCTAGGAAATGTGTGTTTAAATAATTCCTCTGTCGTCGTAACATATTCTGTCCACAGTGGGGCTTCATATCCTAGTACATTGGAAGTGTTTTTTATTCCATGCTTTGCTGGATTATATTCATATATTTTTTTCATAGGCGAAATATAATGTGGATAATCCAAGTAATGTACCATTGTTTTACTTATAACTGTTTTCTGTCCGCTTTGAATCTGTTTTTTTGCAACTTTTGGTCTGCCTGGAGCTTCCATCCAATATTGCATGATTGCATCTTTATTCATTCCACCTGTGAAAGCTTCATTCCACATTATTGGTTTCTTACCCAACTTTTTAACAATATCTACGATTCGATTTGTAAATAGAAGTTGGAATTCAAGATAATTCTTTACTCTAGATTTTTTATACAACTCCTGACATTTTGGACACATTTGCCATGCTGTACTTGGTGCCTCATCACCACCTAAATGTATATATTTAGATGGGAATAAAGCTGCGAACTCAGTCAATAGGTTTTCTATAAATTTATAAACTTCTTCTTTGCCCAAACATAATACATACTTGTGTATCCCGAACCATTCCATAGTGTCAATTTTGCTATTAAAGCAAGATAGCTCTGGGTACGCAGCGATATATGTAGCCGTATGTCCAGGTAAATCAAATTCAGGGATTACTTCAATAAATCGCTCGTCACAATATTTTATTAAATCTTTAATCTCTTCTTGTGTGAAATAACCAGAAACTTCTTTTCCATCTCCACATGTTTGTTTCCTTACCGATCCTTTCTTGTGCAACTCTGGATACACTTTGCTTTCTATTCTAAACCCTTGATCATCCGTTAAATGTAAATGGAGTTTGTTTATCTTCGCATAGGCTAAACAATCAACCACATTTTTAATAGTTTCAAGGTTAAAATAGTGTCTACATACATCGAGCATATAGCTACGGTATTCCATCTTTGCTTTATCCTTTATTGTCATATATGGGATATTGCTTAGCCCCTCATTATAGTACTCAAAAATTAATTGTTTTAACGACATAACGGCATAGAATACCCCTTTTTCATCGTTTGCCGTTATTGTTATTTCATTATTTATATCTAAAATATAGTCGTATTCAATATCGCCATACTTAATTAGTATTCTATTTGGCTTGTCATCTTCAAAATCTAGAAAAAACAGCTCGTTTTTTAGCATTTCATTGCCTGGAAATGCCGTATTTTTATTGAAAACAAACTCTCCATCACTATATGTAACATCAAGCGGTCTAGGAACTATTTTCATATAATTTTCTCCCAAATATTAATAAAAAAATTCTATCACACGGGTTGCTTTATTACAATGATACCCCTAAAATGTGACTTATGAGAGCGGTAATTCAAAGGACATTTAACTCTAAATTATTTGTTAATAATGAGCTCATAAGCGAGATCCCTTCTGGTCTAACAATATTCATAGGAATAACTGAAGGTGACACTTTCGAGCAAGCGAAATACTTTGCACAAAAAATGGCAAAACTGCGTGTTTTTAGAGATGAAAACGGCAAGATGAATTTAGACATCAAACAAGCTGGTGGCGAAATTTTACTTGTCTCACAGTTTTCATTGGCTGGTACTTTAGGTAAAGGAACAGGCAATCGTCCAGATTTTATAAAGGCTGAAAAACCAGATAGGGCACGGCAACTTTATGAATACATCACTAATGAGATAAGAAAAGAAGGTGTAGTTGTAAAAAATGGGGTATTTGGAGCTCACATGTACATTGAACAACAACAAGATGGACCTCTGTCATTCGTTTTTGAGTGCTAATATCCCTTAAGTATTTATATATTGTTATCTTTATCACTAATTTTAGAGTATGTTTCCTACCACTACATGTGAATTTATTTACATCCTTTGAATTAAAAAATAGTTTGCATGTAAATATCTTTTTTGCTAGAATTCTAAAAGTGTTTAGGAGGTATACCAATGTCGAGAGTTTGCAGCATTTGTGGAAAGAAGCAGATGAGCGGAAATAATGTAAGCCATTCACATAGAAAAACAAGACGTTCATGGTCTGTTAATGTGCATAAAGTAAAACTTTCCGATGAGGCTGGTGCACCAAGCGTATATGTTTGTACCCGTTGCTTAAGATCTGGAAAGAAAAAGTCAGCTTATCCTTTTTAATTTTTAAATATTACTCATTTCACATTTAGAAAGATTTCAACACAATACTTTAAATTGAAATGATTAAGTGTTAGTCAAAATATACACAGAATACAAAGACGATTTTCAATAGAAAACCGTTTTTTTATTTGTTACTTTTATCTTTTACATAAATTTGTGTGGTTCGCTATAACATAAAGCTATCTTAACTGTTTTATGATTTCTTTTTTGTCATCAGCATTAAATACTGCACTTCCTGCAACTACTACATCGCATCCCGCTTTCTTGCAAGCGTCAATTGTTTTAAGTGACACCCCACCATCTATTTCAATCAAATATTTATACTTGTTCTTTTTTCGCTCATTATAAATACTTTCAACTTTCTTTAAACAATCCTCTCTAAATGACTGTCCTCCAAATCCTGCTTGAACGGTCATTATCAGAACAACATCTAACTGCGATAGATATGGCTCCACTATAGAAATGTCTTTGTCCGCATTGACCACGAGCCCAATCAATACATTATTCTTTTTTGCAATATCTATGCCCTGTTGCACATTTTCTGAAGCATCTGGATGGAATGTTATGAGACTTGCTCCTGCATCACAAAACTGCTGTATATATCGTTCTGGTTTATCTATCATCAGATGTACATCAAAAAACATATCCGAATATTTTCTAAGAGCTTTTATCATTGGCATTCCAAATGTAATGTTTGGAACATAATTTCCATCCATAACATCGCAATGTACCCAATCAGCATCCCATTCTTTAAGAAGGGATACTGCTTCTGCCATTTTACCAAAATCTGCTGATAAAATTGATGGTGCCACTTTAACCATATTTCACCTACATTTTATTTTTTTTGGAATATCTTTTCCCCCGACTTCCATCTTTATTTTATATTTTTTTTCGTATTAATGTAAGTACGATTTTAAATTCTCATCTCTCATATGTAGACACATGTGATAATCAAACTGTTATTCGTGGGCACATAATTTCAATTCAACAAGCAATACTTCTTTTTACCTCTATTAGATATATCATCGGTACTTATGCTTTTGTTTTTATATACTAATTTTTATTTTAATTA
>CAUTUX010000014.1:0-26140 GCA_963542015.1 uncultured Clostridia bacterium
ATATATCATCGGTACTTATGCTTTTGTTTTTATATACTAATTTTTATTTTAATTATATTTAGACTTTTCTATTAACTCATTAAAAATTTTAATGTATCTATCATATCTAGCTTGTGAAATATTTTTACCTACTTCCTTTTTTACTGCACAATTCTTTTCGTTTAAATGACGGCATGAACTAAATTCACATTTAGGAGAATAGGGTTCAAAATCTTCGTAATAGTTTTTAAGATTCTCTGGTTTTATATTTACTGTATCTAATATTGAGAATCCGCATGTATCTACTACATAAGCATCATTGATACTATAAATTTGAATATGCCTCGTTGTATGTTTCCCTCTACTTATATGTTCAGAAATGTTGTCGGTCTTTATTCTATCATCACCAAGGATGTAATTTATTAATGAACTTTTACCAACTCCAGACTGTCCAGCAATGGCACAAATATTTCCACTCATGCTTTTAAGCAGCTGTTCCATTCCTTCTCCCGTATAAGCTGAAACATAATATACTGGATACAATTTTTCATATTCGCTGAGGTCGATTTTTTTTATATCTGTTTTATTTCCAACAATACAAATATCGATACCTTCATACAGGCAATTTATAATCAACTTGTCTACCAATATAAAGTCAGGCTCTGGCTCATTTGAAATAACAATATAACATTTATCTATGTTTGAAATTCTTGGTCTTATAAGATAATTTTTTCTTTCATAAACATTGCTGATGACATATTCTCCATTAAATTCTTCGACCTCAACAAAATCACCAACGCATGGTCTAAATGAGGATATTCTCTTTCTAACAGGACAAGAGTATATCCCTTTATCCGTTAAAACTGTATATTGTGAAGATATTATCCTTATTACTTTGCCTTTCATAAACCAAATCTATATCAATATCTGTTCACCATTGCTAAATCTGATATATATCTTTTCATACATATGAACTTAACATTGAACATATTTTATTAACTCTATTTCCTCTCTTTAAAATTTATTTATACACATGATGTGCATATAAATGTCTCTCTTTTGAATTGTACTATCATGAATTTTCTCTTGCAAATTTTCATTTTTAAAGAGGTTTTTAATATTCATATTCAAGCTCTTTTTTGTTATAATGACATGACACATGGGAAAAATAGCTTTTAAAGATCAGTCGAATATGGACACTTATACTTTGGTAAGTGACTCTTTCATTTCAAATTTCTTACCAACATTAAATGCTGAGCAAATTAAAGTTTATCTGTATTGCCTGCACTGCATTGGTAAGGATTGTAATTTTAATGATCTTGCAAATGCGATAAATATTGATCCTGATAAAGTGAATGAGATCTTAAAAGAGCTTGAAGATATGAACTTAATTAAGATTGAAAATCAGATAAATCCTGCCACTATTTCTTTTTTAAATCCAAGTAAGGGCAAACTATTTAAGATGCACGATTCAAGCGAATTTAATGACTTTCAAAATGAAATTACTAAACTTCTTCCCGAACGTTATTTCTATCCGTTTGAGATGAATGAGTATTATGACTTTATTACTTCCAAAAAATTTGAAAATATAGCTTTGGTAGCGATTATAAAGTATTGCATGAAAATAAAAAATGACAATATAAGCTACAAATATATTTTAAAAGTTGCTGAGGATTTCGCTGCCAGGGGATTTAAAACTTTGACAGCGGTTGAGCCAATAATCAACAGATACTATCTTAAAGATGATGACATTAAAGTGCTCGGCACAAAAATCGGAAAGAAATTTTTTGATGCCGACGATTATCTATTATTTGATAAATGGACTGAGTCTTTTAACTTGGGAGAAATCATACAAGTAGCTACGGATTTTAAAGTTAAGTCCTTTGCTGCTATTGACAGCATTTTGAACAATCTCCAAGAGCACGGAATTAGTGGTGCTGAAAATATCGCAGCCTATAAAGAAAGTGATGCTGAAAGAAAAAGCATTGCCGTTTCAATAAACAAAAAACTTGGACTATTCCTTTCAGACCTTGAAAATGAAATTAAAACATATATTATTCCTTGGACAAACATGGGATACACTAAAAGCGGAATTGATAAAATAGCCCAAGACTGTTTTGAAAATAATGGCAAAACTCTACAATTTCTTAATGATAAGATTCATTTTTTATATGAGAGTGGTATCACCACAGATGAAGATATTAATCAATACTACGCCACCATCAAACAAGATGATAAGAAAATTAAGGAACTGTTTAAAATTAGCGGGTTTAATAGAACCATATCTCAAAATGACAGAGATATGTTTAATGTCTGGACAAATAAGTGGGGTTTCGATTTCAATATACTAAAGTTTGTAGTTAAGAAGTATGAAGGCGATGCATATTGGCAAACTAAAATAAACAAGTTGCTTTCTAACTGCAAACAGCAAAATGCGTTCAAACAAAATGAGATTGAAAAAATACTTGAGAGCTCTGTTGTTAATAATCGAACAAATAAAAAAACTGGAAAGTCATACGACTTTACTACTTCCGGAAATTCTTCAGCGTATGATAAACTTTTAAAAAATGCTAGTTAGGTGAAAGGATGCTAAATAAAATTATCAGAAATATTTTAAAGGATAGGAAAGAACAGTTAGACCAAATTCAATTTAACGAAGCTTCTCGTATTCAAGCCGCAACGGGAGCCATCCCAGAGGTTAAAGAAGCAAGAATGAAAATGTTCGATCTGTGCAAGTCAAAAGACTACACTGCTAAAAAATTTAATGAGCTTGAAAAAGAATATGAGAAAGTTTTAAAAAAATATTCCCTTACACAACTAACAAGCACTTTATACATCTGCAAGAAATGTAACGATTCAATAATTAAAGATGGTAAGTTATGTTCATGTGTAACAAAAGATTTATTTAAGCAAGAAGCTCTAAAATTATGTTTTGATAATTTGAATGAGTTTAAAAAATTTAAACAACTAAAGCTTGTTACCAACAATAAGTTGAAACCTTATTTCAATACTATGAAAGAAATTGCGACGAACAAAGACACGCATTCTATTTACATATTATTCGGAGGACCAGGAGTCGGTAAGACGACACTTGCACTATCATTAATTGATATGGCAACTGACAACTTTAAAACTTGCAAGTTTATCAAATCATTCAACCTAAATAATAAATTTAAAGATGTCTGCTTTAATAATGAAGAGCTTGATGATAATGACGATATCTATACTGCAGAAATACTTGTAATTGATGATCTTGGGAATGAACAAGTCATAAATACTATAACAAATGAATACTATATAGACTTGATTGAAAAGAGAAATCAAAATGATTTGGTTACTGTTTTTACAACCAACTTATCTCCTTCTCAGATTTCAAGTCATTTTAATGAACGGCTGGCATCACGCTTATATGACACTTCAGTAAGCAAAACATTAAATAAAGAATTTATAGATCACTACGATGGCGACACTCCTAAATATATTGATCTAAGAATTGAAGAATAATTAAGGAAAAATTAATTTTTCATATTTAACAAAAGAATTTCAGTTATTACATTAATAACTTTTATTCCATCTGGACTTACAAGTTTCTCAGCCTTATTAATAATCTCTACTCTTACCGCTTCAATTACACGCTTTAATTTAATTCCTTTAGGTGTAAATGAAAATGTGGACGATCTTCTATCAACTAAAGATTTCTCTGTAGTTATATATCCCTTATCAATTAGTTTTTTTGCCGTAATAGAAATCAAAGCCTTTGTTACACACAAATCTTTTGCAATTTGCACTGCAGTTTTATTTGAGCTAACTTCCGATATGAACATAATTTCAGTTGCTGTTAAGTTCTTTGCGTCTAACCCTTCATTTACTGCTAATTCTGCACATTTCCTTTGTAATAACTTTTCAAAAAGGTCAGAAACCTTCCTAATGGATGTGATTTTTAATTCTTCCTGTCCCATGTCTTAATTTTACCAAACTTAAATATTAACAACAATTTTTAAGCTTATTTTATTTATCCCACTTAGAACCCTTTTTACATATGTAAAAATCACAGCAATCTGCTCCTGTAGCAATAGTCCCGCTCCGTTTTAATACTCCACCCATGAAATCTATGAATTGATAATCCAGCTTACAAAGATATGGCACTAGCTTTTCATGATGTTCCTGTCTTCCTAAAGCACATAAACCACACTGATGATATATTTCTGTATATTCATCTTTATCTCTTCCCAAAAGTAATTCGGTATTCCAATTAAATTCGCTGCTTGATGCTGAATTTGCGATTTTATGTTTTTCAATTTCTCTTTTCTGCGTTTTGATATCAAAAGGTTTTTTATCTTTAAAACTTTTTTGTAACAGCTTGGATTCTGTTGTGGCTATAACCATATCACCGAAATCATCGTCACTCATTTTGCCTTCCATTGCATCATATATAGAGAACCACAACATCCCAGAAGCAAGAACCATTCTTAATGAATTTTTCATAACACTGCCTATATCTGGAGTCCTACGAATCATAGCTTTGTAATTATCTTTGGAAGATTTTTTAAGATGTTTTAAATCAATATCTTTCCATCTCTGTTGCATAAATTTAAATATTGTTGGCGACAATACGAGCCATATCAGTTTTTCACAAAGCGAATTTTTCATATCTACACCCCCTCAATCTTTATTTTTATTATATATCTAATTTACATATGTGTTAATGTTGGTATTTTTGCATTTAAATTACTTATTCACAATTACTTTTAAAGATATCAACAAACATAAAATTATTGATTCTTTTAAAATTTATAGGATTAGACATATTGATATTTATAATTTTTGCTTGATTTCACTTTGACTGTGATTTACGTCTCAACTGTCCACATGCTCCATCAATATCACTTCCCAAGCTTCTGCGAACTGTTGCGTTTACTCCTAATTTATTCAATAATTCAACAAATTTATATACTTCTGTCTTATCAGTTCCTTGATATTCTGACTCTTCTACTTTGTTAAGGATTATGAAGTTAAAGTGGCAGTCCATCTGTTTTGATATCTTAACAATTTCATCAAAACACGCCTTTGTATCATTAACTCCTTTTATCATTACATATTCAAATATGATCTGACGCTTTGTGTCAACATAGTATCTTTTACAAGCTTCCAATATATCTGCTATTTTATATTTTTTATTTATCGGCATTATTATTTCTCTAATATCGTCAAATGGAGCATGTAGGCTAATGCATAAATTTATTCCAAGATTCTCTTTTATAAGCTTGTCTATCTGCTCTACTAATCCGCATGTTGATAATGAAATGTTCCTCTTACTGAAGTTGAGCCTGCCTGTTGTGATTTCTTTAATAAACTCAACAGTATTTTCGTAATTATCTAGTGGTTCTCCTATCCCCATCAAAACTATATTTTTGATACTTCTTTCGCTCTGTTGTTTATTGTCACTATTTAAAACAATTACTTGACCAAGCATTTCAGTATAATCAAGATTCCTAACTCTCCCACCTATTGTTGATGCACAAAATCTACATCCCATTCTGCATCCGACTTGTGTTGAAAGACATACCGTGTTTCCATATGCGTTTGGCATAAAGACGGCTTCTATAAAATTTCCGTCATATAATTCAAATAAATATTTTTTTGTACCATCTATACTTTTCTGAATAGTTTTAATTTGCACCGGAATATATGGAATAAGTTCTTTTAATTTATTACGCAATCCAAGTGATATGCTACTCATTTCATTATAGCTTTTACCCTTATATACAAAATCCATAATCTGCTCATATATAAAGTTTTTTTGAATTCCTAAAGTATTTATAAGTTCTTCTTTTGAAATATTTAAAATATTTTTCATTTTACAAATCTTGATATAAAGAAACCTTCATTGTATTTATCAAATAACGACATATACCTTTCTTTAATTATGCAATTACTATAATCTTCTTTTAAGTACTCACCTATATAATCTGCGATTTCCCCATTCTCCTCTTTAAAAATAGTACATGTGGAATATACCAGATATCCTCCCTTCTTTAAATATCGTACCGCATTGTCAACCATCTTTTTTTGATTCTTTGCTAATGTTTTTATGTCCGACAATTCCTTGTTCAAAAACACATCTGGATGTTTCAAGAATGTCCCCATACACGAGCATGGTGCATCAAGCAAAACATAATCAAACTGGTTTTCATATTCAGGATTAAACTGCATCGCATCATTCTTTTTTACCATTATATTCTTTGCCTTCATCTTCTTTGCATATGACTCTATCAAATTTAAACGATGGAAATGAATGTCACATGCAGTTATATCACTTGTCCCGCCACTGAGCTCGGATAGATAAATCGCTTTTCCACCTGGTGCAGAACACAGGTCCAATAACTTTTTATTTTTACCAATATTGAATACTTGACATGTCAACATAGAAGATGGAGACATTATTGTGCAATTGCCCTTATGTATTAATTCTTTAACATAGTCATCTAGCTTTACATAGTATCCGCCCACCTGCGTTTTTTCGTATTTAATTTTTCTTTTAACAAATTCCTCTTCGATCCCAACTGGATTATTTAGGTTCACTCTTATGTGTTCCCTTACTTCAGGTTTAACTTTTATAATTTTCTCTACTGTTTCATTGTCATATTCTTCTCTAAGCTTATTTATAAACCAATCTGGTTTTGAACAACTTATACCAATATTATTTTTCACTTCATATTCTTTCCGTGAAACTTTTTTCAACACACTATTTACAAATCCAGACAAACCTTGCTTCCCTATTTTTTTTGTCAAATTAACGCTTTCATTTACTATTGCATATTGAGGAATATTATCTGTGTGCAATAACAAATAAATTCCCATTTTCAATATTATTTTTATTCGTTTGTCTGGCTGTTTTGTAACGAGTTGAGAAATTATATCTTCAAGCTGGATCTCGTTTTCTATCACTCCATACACGATTTTTGTGGTTAAGGGATTTGTCCTTATGTGCGTTAAAGCCACATTGACATATTTTTTGTCTATGTAAACTTCAGTTAGTACTTGTAAGGCATCACTCAAATAATTAATCATCTGTCTATCCTATTATAATCCTATCTTCTATCTCAGTTTTAAATTTTAGTAAAATTTAATTGTTTATGCTCTAATTCTTTAATGCCGTAATTGGAACAACATAAACCCCATCTTTGCGTTGATATGCTACATTTGATAAAGCACATATAACACATTTAATTTTTGCTGACTTCCCTCCGTTTTTTCTATCTCTGAACATGTCCTTATAAGACTATTCGCTCCTTCGTCAATTTTGTTACATCCTAATTTTATTTCAAAAGCACACCATTCCCCATTGTCCAATTCAATTACGGCATCCAATTCATTATTATTATAATCTTGATAATGAAATATTTTTGCTCCGAATGATTGTGCATAAATTCCCAGGTCCCTTACAACCAATGCTTCAAATAATAAACCAAAAGTATTTAAATCTCGCATCAACTTTTGTGGAGTTATATTTAGTAAAGCACATGCAATTGCTGGATCTGAAAAATGCCTTACCATCTTAACAAATTGAGCAATATTTTTAAATATAATTGAGCAACTTTTTGAAATATTTTTGAACAATATTTTGAATACAAATTAAACAATTTTTTAAGATATTGTCTTCACTGTTATGAACCCCAATAAAAATATGTTCTTTATTTTGTTTCTAAAGAACAGCTGTTGGCATCTTAAACCCATTGATAAATGCTATGTCATCAAGAACCTTACCAGATGTTTTCTGAAGTTTTTTTAGTCTGATAGCATCTTCCAAACACGCAACAACCAATCCTTTTTTGTTGTCAGAGCTTAAAATTGTCCCAGCTGTATGTCGTTTATCTGTATGTATAATCTCTGATTCATATACCTTTATTTTTTCATTTTCAATCTCAAAATAAGCAATGGGCCAGCTGTACATACCCCTTATAAAGTCATATACCTGTTTAGCTGTCTTGTTAAAGTCTATCTTTGCATCTTCTTTCTTTATTATTTTGGTATATGTCGCATCATTATTGTTTTGAGGTACAAATGCATAATTGCCACTTTGAATTTTATCGACTGCTTCAACTATACATTCTCCACCCAATACGGCTAATTTTTCAAACATTGTGCTTGATGTATCAAAATCTTCTATTTTCACTTTTTTCTGCAATAAAATATCTCCAGCATCTAATTCGTATACTGTACGCATTATAGTTATTCCAGTTTCCTTATCTCCATTTATAATTGCACTTTGTATTGGTGACGCTCCACGGTATTTAGGAAGTATGGAACCATGCACATTCAATACTCCTATTTTGGGTATCGATAAAAGTTCTCTTGATAATATCTGCCCAAAAGCTGCCGTTACTATAATGTCAGGTTTTTCATTTTTAAGATAATCAATTCCATCAACTGAGACTTTAACGAACTGTCTAAACTCTATGTTGTGTTTTTTCGCAAAAACTTTCACCATTGGTTCAACAAATTGTTGACCTCGCCCTTGTTTTTTATCGGGTGTTGTTACTACGCTGTTTACTCTATAATGCTGATTTAATTTTTCTAATACTTTAACGGAAAATTCTCCGTTCCCGAAGAATATTATTTTCATGCTTCATATAATCCGTCTTTACATTTTGATATGTACATAATTCCATCAAGATGATCCATCTCATGTTGGAATGCTCTTGCAGTGAGGTCTTGAACATGGAATATATGTTCTTTACCGTACCTATCTAAGGCTTTAACTTTTATAGTTTTGTATCTTGTTACCTCCCCATACTTTTTAGGTACTGAAAGACAACCCTCAACTCCTGTTTGTGTGCCACCATGTGCGATTAAAACTGGATTTATAAGTTCATAATATCCGTCATCAGTATTAACAATTGCAAAACGCTCACTTACTCCAATTTGAGGTGCTGCAAGTCCCAATCCATCATGGAACACTAAGGTCTCTTTCATGCTGTCCAAAATATTATGAAGTCTCTTATCAAACTTCTTTACAGGCTGTGCCTTCATTTTTAGTATAGGATGTGGATATTCCAATATTTTAAATAATGCCATGTATCTCCTAAGCCATATTGTGAGGATCTATCTCAACAAATGTTAAAACTCCCTTCGTTTTATTTTTGTCCACTTCATTATATATTTCACCTATCACTTTATCAAACTGGGATTTTTCCATTCTTATGATAATGTTATATCTCAATGTATTTTTTGCTTTTCCTAGTAGAGCTTCGCCTGCATTTAAATATATGTATGATCCATATTTTTCTTGTAACTCTTTAATTGAAAAGTATATCGGTTTCATAACATCAAGTATTTCCCGTTTATCAATCCCGTTAAACATTATTCTCACTATCCTTGCAAACGGAGGAAATTTAGTACCTTCCCTTATTGTGAGTTCTTTCTTATAAAAGCCATCGTAGTCATTGTTTCTAACATAATAATAAACATAATGATTTGGGCTAAAAGTTTGCAACATAACTCTGCCTTTCTTCTCTGCCCTTCCCGCTCTTCCTGAAACCTGAGTCGCAAGTTGAAAGGTTCTTTCTGTTGCCATATAGTCGCAACGATATAACTGCCTGTCCATCTCTAGAATTCCAACAACAGTTACATTTGAAAAATCATGTCCTTTTGCTATCATCTGCGTACCAACTAATATATCTGCTTTATGTTCTTGAAATGCTGTTAGTATTTCGTAATAACTGTTTTTTCTATTTACAGTATCAAAGTCCATACGCATTACATTGGATTCTGGGAAAATACTTTGAATCGTCTGAGCCAGCTTTTCAGTGCCATAACTGTATGACCTCATTTGTTTGCTACCACATTTAGGACATTTTGTAACGACATGATATTTTGTTCCACAGTAGTGGCACATCATTACATTCTCATCGGCATGATATGTTAGACCAACATCACAATTTAAACATTTAATTGGTTCCCCACATGATGAACATACTGTATGTGGATAATATCCTCTTCTGTTTAGGAGAATCATTACCTGTTCTTTATTATCCAATGCCGTTTTAATAGCTTGCAACAAAACTTGCGAGAAAACTCCACCAACAAGATTCTCTCTTCTCACATCTAATATCTCCACTTCATGCATGTCGTGTTGTGATATTCTTTTGTCGAGTTTAATAATTTTATATGCTCCATTCTCTGCTCTATAGTATGTTTCAACATCTGGCGTTGCAGAACCAAGAATCAATTTACACCCATATAATTCCGAAACTTTCTCTGCAACATTCTTTGTATCATACCTAGGATTACTTTCACTTATATAACTGTTGTCATGTTCTTCATCTATAATGACTACACCCAAATTTACACAAGGTGCAAATATCGCAGATCTTGGTCCTATTACAATTGAAGCTTCTCCGTCATGTATTTTTTTCCACTCATTATATCTTTCAGTCTCATTTAATTTTGAATGTAGGACAGCTACACTATCTCCGAAGTCTTGCCTAAATGTACCAAGCATTTGAGGTGTCAATGATATTTCTGGAACTAGCATAACTGCGGATTTTCCCTTAGCAATTTCTTCTTTAATTATTTTTTTATATATCTCTGTTTTTCCAGATCCAGTAACTCCATGTAAAAGGAATTTTGAGTTGCTTCCCATAATGGTGTCTACCGCATTTTGCTGTAAAGGGGTAAGGACAATATCCTTTTTATCTCTTTTTAGGGCATTTATATTGTTTCTATTTTCATATCTATTAGACTTTACTAATATCTGTTTTTCTTCCAGTCCTCTAATTGCTGTCGCTCCAAAATGTTCGGTTAAGATTGTTCCATACTCACCGCTATATAAAAGCATGTACTCTAAGCACTCCAATTGTCTCACGGCACTGCTTCTAATTTTACTTCTCATTTCTTCTTCAGAAAGAGCTGATGAGATTTGATAAAATATTTTTCCTCTCTCTGGTTCTGCTTGCTCTCTCATTTTTTTTGGTATAAATAACCCAAGAACATCAGCCATCTTCAGATGATATGTTTGCACCATGTACTGCATCAGTTTTATTTTTTTATCATCAAGAGGCGTGTCTAAATATTTCGCTTTTTTTAAATATGCAAAATCTGATTTTTCTTTTATTCCAACTACGATTCCTATGAGCGTTGAATGTGCAAAATCTACGAGTACCCTACTTCCAATAGTTACCTCATCATCAACTACATAATCAAAAGTTTTATCTATATTGATATTAGAACGATTAACAACAACTTCTGCAATCATTATTAATGCACCAGTTTATCAAGTATTATATGTGCAACTTCGCTCTTTCTTAATTTCGGATATTCATTTGCTTTTCCATCACGGTCAATTATTGTGACTATATTTGTGTCCGTGCCAAACCCTGCTCCTTCCACTGTTACATCATTTGCAACAACGAAATCTGCATTTTTATTTTTCAATTTTTCCTTTGCATTTTTTATTAGGTTTTCTGTTTCTGCTGAAAAAACAACCGTTTTTTTATTTCCTTTTATCTTACCTATACTTGCAGCAATATCCACATTTTTAACAAATGATATTGTGAGTTCCTTATCCTTTATTTTGTTTTTGGAGAATTCTTTAGGTTTATAATCAGCTGGTGCCGCTGCAAATACACATACATCCATTTCATCAAATCTGTTCTTTACAGCCTCATACATTTCATCCGTACTTTCGACCTTACATACTTCATCAAAAATGCTTGGTATATTTATTGATACATTACCACATACCAAATATACTTTAGCTCCTCTGCTTTTTGCTGCTTTTCCTATCTCATATCCCATCCTGCCAGATGAACTATTTGTTATAAATCTAACTGGGTCAATAGCTTCCTTTGTTCCACCCAATGTTACAAGTATCTTCTTTCCTTCGAGGTCTCTTTTTGTTGTAAGTTCCTCTACAATTGTATTGATAATAACTTCAACATTTTCAAGTCTGCCGACCCCAGTTGTATTACACGCCAATCTTCCACTTGCTGGTCCTATGAACTCAACTCCCATATTTGCAAGCTTCTTAACATTTCCTTGAGTGTTTTCATTTTCCCACATGTTTGTATTCATAGCGGGACAAATTATTTTTTTTGATGTGCACGCTAGATATGTTGTTGATAAAGCATCATCTGCAATTCCATATGCAAACTTAGCTATAACATTAGCTGTCGCTGGTACGACTACAAATAAATCTGCCCACCTTGCAAGCTCAATATGTTTAACATTAAAATCTTTTTCATTTACATCAGAAAAGACATCCGTATATACAGGATTCTTTGAAAGATTGAAAAAAGTTAATTTTGAAACAAATTCTAAAGACGCTTGTGTTTGAATTACTTTAACTTCAGCACCATATGAAACAAGGCGTGAAACTATTTCGCAAGCTTTATATGCAGCTATTCCGCCAGTTACTCCAACAATAATTTTTTTTCCATTTAAATTATTGTTCACGAACTATTCTGCGTTTCCCCTCATATATCTCTTTACATGCTATTGTAATTGGTTTCTCTTTTAGTTGTTCACCTGTTTCTTCAGTTGATGTCGCAATTTCTCTTGCTCTTTTTGCAACAGCACATGTAAGAGCATATCTACATTCTGCCTTCTTTATAAGTTTATCAATTGGTGGTTCAAGTAACATTATCTGTTCTCCTTAATCTTATTATTTATTATTTTAATTATATCATCAGCACACTGCAACACATCATGATTGATTACAACATAATCATAATACTGTACTTGTTTTTTTTCATACTCTATATAATCTAATCTTCTCTGCAGACTTTCTTGATTTTCACTGCCTCTTGATATTAATCTTCTTTTTAATTCTTCAAGTGATGGCGGCTCTATAAATATACTCATGCTATCTGGATACATCTTTTTAATGTTCGCAGCCCCTACAACATCAAGTTCTAATATTACATTCTGTCCTGAACTAAGATGTTTTTCCACTTCACTTTTAAGAGTTCCATAATAATTGGTGTATGTCTGTGTATATTCAACGAAATCATTGTTGTCTATTTTATTTTTAAAGTCTTCAACTGTAATGAAGTAGTAATTAATCCCGTCTTCCTCTCCCACTCTTTTATCTCTTGTAGTACAAGAAATTGTCTTTTTTACATTAGGCACTTTCTTCATTACATGTGGTATTATTGTTCCTTTCCCTACTCCACTGTACCCTGAAATAACAATTAAACTGCCAGCCATATAACCTCGTTTCAATAAGTATAGCAAATAGATAAATGTTGGTAAATTTCATCGGTTAAATTAAGTCTCGCACTACTGCTTTCCCCAAATCCTCAAGAATTTTTCTTTTATACTCTTGCATTTCTTTAGATAATCTAAAATCACTATTACGCACTTTTTCCGATATTTCTACTTCTCCTTCTATTCTTCCTGGATGACCAGCCATCACATATACCCTATTTGATAAAAATACTGCCTCCTCAATACTATGAGATATAAAAATAGTTGATAGTTTAAGTTCTGCCGATATTTTTAAATACCAGTCCCACATATCAGATCTAGTTAGCTCATCGAGTGCTGAAAATGGTTCATCCAGAAGTATTACATCTTTCCCAAATAAATATGTTCTAAGAAGTGCTGCTCTCTGTCTCATTCCACCAGAAAGCTGACTTGGATATGCATTTTCATATCCACTTAGACCAAATTGTTCAAAATATCTAACTCCTTTTTCTATTGCCAATAACTTGTTCATTTTTTTTATTCTCAATGGCAATGCCACGTTTTCTGAAATTGTGAAGTGTGGCAAAAGGAGATCTTTTTGTAACATATATCCCACTTCACCCGTTTTGCCTGTAACATCTTTGCCGTGAAGGAAAACACTCCCTGCATCTGGTTTTGTCAATCCTGATAAAGTCTGAAATAATGTTGTTTTTCCAACTCCGCTACTACCAACAAGACAAACTGTTTCACCTTCCTCAAGTGAAATATTGATATTAGATATTATATCTCTACCTTGGTACTTTTTTGTTATATTTATCGCTTTAAGAACTTTCATCTGTTTATATATTTGTTGGTATATCCATAGTCTTCTGGAATGCTATTAAGGCTGTCTAATCCGCTCTTTTTAGCAATTTCGTCTTTATGATTGTTTAGATATCTATAAAAAGAACGCCATCTTGCTTCATCTATCCATCCCCAGCCTTTATCGCCTTCTTCATAATATTTCTTTGCTAGCATTTTTTGACTTTCAACAATAAGTTCTCTTGATGCTGCCAATTCAGGATTTTCTTTCATTAATATTTCTGCAGCCTCTATTGGGTTTTTCATTGCATACTCATAACCTTTTTTAGTAGCTCTTAAAAAAGCTTCTGTTTGCTTTTTATGAGCTTTCATATATTTATTATTTCCAATGAATACTGGAGTATACCAGTCAAGAGCTTTATCAAAATCTCTAAGTGAAAAGTAGTTGTATTTATCTGGATCTTTTAGCTTCGCTTTTAATGCATCCCATGCTTCATATACCCACGCCGAATCTGCAAGCCCCTGGTCAATCGTTGTGATTGGATCTGTTGTGAGATTTGGATAATACAATTTCTTTATATCAGCTGGTAAAACTCCTCCATCCTGTTTTATTAAATTTTCAATGATTGTCTGTTCAACTGGCAAACCCCATGTAGAATATTTTTTATTTGCCATATCCTTGGGTGATTTAATTCCTTTTTCTTTCAGAGATAATATCCCCGATGTGTTGTGTTGGATTAAAGATGCAATTGCCGTGACATTTACACCACTATGATAATTTGCATACATCTGTTCCTGGAAGTCTACTCCAAACTGCATTTTGCCACTAGCGACAAGTGATGATGTTCCAGTTTCCCCAGCCTGCTGTATATTTACATCTAACCCTTCAGCTTTGTAGTAACCAAGTGCCTTTGCCACATATAATCCTGTGTGATTAGTATTTGGAGTCCAATCTAATGCAAAGTCTATTTTCTTGTTAGATTTGCCACATGCTGAAAACGATAATGCCAATGTTGCTATTAATACTGTGAGCATAAGTATTCTTAATATATTTTTTCTACTTTTCATATTCCCCCCGATTCCTATTAATTATTTTTATACATAAATCTAAAATTCCAATTAAAATCAAACTTGATATTGATATAAGCAATATTGCTGCAAACATGTTTGCGTATGCATACGCTTTTCGTACCCGCATCATATATACCCCAACTCCAGAAAATCCTCCTATCCACTCTGCAACCACCGCAGCGGTTATAGAATATGTTGTTGAGATTTTCATCGCAGAGAAAAAATTATTAAGTGAGGCGGGAAATTTCAAAAACCTATATATCTGAAATTTGTTTGCTCCCATCGATCTCAATAAATTTACTTGATCATCATCAACATTTTTATATCCATCCAATACTCCTATGGCTATCGGAAAAAATGTAGTCAAGGTTACGAGTATGATTTTAGATGCCATCCCAAGCCCAAACCACAAAACAATAATTGGGGCTATTGCAACTGTTGGGATAGTTTGGCTAATGACAAGAAGTGGTTTAAATCCAAGATTAATACTTTTAAATCTATCCATAATCAATGCAAGGATAAACCCTATACCTGTTCCCAACGCCAGACCTGCCATTGCTTCAAAAAATGTGTATCTATAATGATTCATAAGTAGCTTAAAATTCTTGAAGAAAGTTTTCAGCACATCTGCTGGCGAAGGTAAAATAAATGGTTCTACTTTACCTGACCAGCAAACTACTTGCCATATCAAGATTCCCAATAAAATAAAAGCCAAAGGTATAAGCGTCTGCATTGCTATTTTTGCAGTTCGTTCCTTTTTTAAAGCCCTAGATTCAATAAATACCGTATCTTTTATGCGATTCAAGAATTCCTCTTATTTTGTATACTTTGAAGTTTTCTGTTCTATTGTGAACAAGTCACCACCTGGTCTATAGAAAACTTTCATGTATGCCGCAACCCCTGGTACTCCACTCTCAACAGACATCTTTACGCACTGTTTTGCAATATCCATAATTTGATCAATGCTCTCTCCCTCTATCGTTGTCTCAAATGGCCCTACAACACAATTAAGTCCAGTGCTTTGTATGTATGCTATCACCTCATCAACCACTCTAATAACTTCGCTGTCTACTACCGTATCTGGTAAGATCTGTATCGCTAAACTTGCTTTCATACTATTTATTTCCTCCTATTTTTACTACACAAAATAATCCTTTGCCATGCCCATCCTTAGGTTCTTGATAGACATTTTCAAGCTTAAATACTGTCTGTTTAACATTATCAATATGCATTCCGTTTTCTTCTACAACATTCTCTATATCGGCGTATGAATGAAACTTTGCATATTTATAATTTTCATCTTTGTCTTTATTTTCTTCATACATTTTCCCAAGTTCACTGCCAGCATCAAGAAATGCCACAATTATCTTTCCATCACTTTTCAACATATTTTTGGCTTTCCCAATTGCTATTGAAAAATTGTCTATAAAACAGTCAACTGTACAAAAGAGAACGGTATCATATTTATTGTTTGGTACGTATTCTTCAATAGATATGTTCTCAACATCTATTCCTTTTTTTAGTGCATATTCCGACATTTTTATCGAAGGTTCTATACCTTTATTAATTTTTAATGCCTTTGCAAATACTCCAGTGCCGACTCCAACTTCAAATGCATCCCCTAAATCACCTGCACATTGATTAATGCATGTTAGCTCACTAGAAAAAATTTTGTCATTTCTTTCAAACCACTCGTCATATCTGTCTGCGGTATCATTAAATGGGTTCACTGTTGTCTCCTTAAATATAAAATGCTCCTAATCATAGGAGCATTTAAAAACATCTTAGTTTGTCTTAATCATTCCTACGCCAGCATTATCTGGATCAGGTATGGTCAACTTCGAAAGTTTTCTCAGCCTTTTGGGCTCCCACGATTAATGTAATTATTTTAACACAGACCGAACTAATTTTAAACTAAGTTGAGAAATTAATTTTATGTTGCCAGCTTGTAAACAAAAATAAATCCTGATCCGCTTAAAATATCAATTGTCGGATTATCTACTAATGCGACATTGGATATACCACATATGTCTCCATCTGAAATCAGTGTCTTGCCAGTTAAACTATATTTTAGACCAGTGCTACTCGATACTACTGTTTCCATTTTACTAAATATAGAAACTGTATCCCCTTTTTTAGCGTTGATTACTTTTGTGTCGCAGTCATAATAATACAGAAATCCATTATCAAGAATACCTCTTATCCCTGACTTAATTATTTTCCCAGCATATGCAATTAAATTTATATTTTCATATACATGATCTAATCTTCCACCTTCAATCCCATAAATATCAATTTCTTTAAATTTTCTATTTAATATAAGTTCTTGTATGGCAAATCTTGAATCTGTGAGATCTTTTTCCCGTGGTAGTGTTATTCTTTCTACATCTGTACAAATATTGTCATGTTCATTAAATGAATCAAAATCCCCAACTATTAAATTAGGAACCTTCCCCTGTTTCAATATCTCTGCAATTCCACCGTCAACGCCTACAATATAATCACTCTCTATCTTTTGGTTTATTTTTGAATTTAAAACTACTGCAACTTTCATTTTATACCTCTCTGAATTCCATTTATTTATACCCCTTATTTGACAACATCCATACCTGTGAATATACTGTTTTTATTGTGTGGCTATGGCGGAACCGGTAGACGCGTACGTTTGAGGGGCGTATGGCTAGCCCATGTGAGTTCAAGTCTCACTAGCCACACCAAACAGCTTTCACATCACTTCAAAAACCCAATTATCTATTAAGAAAATTCAACTTGTTGTCTTATATTTAATTAAGCAATTTTCTAAATATTAAAGAAATTTGACATTGCACAATAGCTGTTAATATACTGTTGTTACTTTGTGGCTATGGTGAAATTGGTAGACACGTACGTTTCAGGGGCGTATGGCTTAGCCATGTGAGTTCAAGTCTCACTAGCCACACCAAATTAACCCATTTTTTCGCTTAACAAGTCACCACCCAGCACATGAATGTGTAGATGTGGTACAGACTGGCAAGCATCAAAACCTTTGTTTGAAACTATTCTGTATCCGTTCTCTAAGCCTAGTACCTTTGATAGTGTCCCAAGTTTTTTTATACATTTACCCAATATCATTGCCTGTCCGTCAGTCATCTCTTCAATGTTTGCGTAATGTTCTTTTGGTATTAAAAGGTAGTGCTTTTTAGCTTGAGGATTAATATCGTTAATTATAATCATATCATCATCTTCATACACCCGCTTAGCACCAAGCTCCTTATTTATTATCTTGCAAAAAATACAATCCATTTACTCCCCCTTCTTTAAATTCATTAAAATTTTTTTATATTGATCTAGTGTGATTTCTTCTCCTCTCTGGTTTGGTCTTACCCCAGCTCCGTTAAGAACTTCTGAAAGCTCTTCTTTATTGATTTTATATGCTCCCGCAAGGTTATTCAATATGGTCTTCCTTCTCATCATGAAAGAACTCCTCACGAGCTTCTTAAGATCACTCTTTATGTCCTTATCAATCTTACTTCTATCTATATCAATTTTAACCAAAGCACTATCAACTTGTGGTATTGGCATAAACATTTCCTTATGTATCTTTCTAACAATTTTCGCAGAACCTTCTATTTGTACTGCGAGCGTTATGGCAGAATAATCTGCTGTCCCTGATTGTGCAACTAATCTATCTGCAACTTCCTTTTGCATCATTACAGTTAAACTTTCAACTGGCAAATCACTTTCAAGAAAGTACATTATCAGAGGTGTTGTTATGTAGTATGGCAAGTTGGCAACTACTTTAAAAGGTCCATTCACAATATTTTTAAAATCTTGCTGTTTCATTCTTAAGATATCTGTAAAGTGAAACTCTATATTGTTATATGGTTCAAACGCCTTTTCTAAAATAGAACTTAGGTTTTTATCGACTTCAAATGTATATACTTTTTTTGCAACAGCTGCCAATTCAAGAGTTAATGTTCCCGCACCTGTTCCTATTTCGACAACGGTATCAGCTGAGATAATTGAGGCATCATGAACAATCGCTTTTAACAAATTTTTATCAAAGATAAAGTTTTGCCCTAAACCTTTATTGAATTTAAATTTCTTTTCTTTCAACAAAGTCAGAAGCTGATTATCAGTATTCATCATCCTCCTTTATGTATTCACGCACTCTGAACTTTGCTCCAATATTTTCAGCTATCTCTGCACACTTTTCTATTTCGTCTTTACCTATAGTGCTCACTACTGACAATATAGTACATATACCAGCTTGCACACACTGCTGTGCAAATTTAAGCATTTCCCCAAAAGCATTTGGATATATGCTTTTACATATGTTTTGGTATGTTTCGGCATCTGAAGCATTTAAAGATATTGAGACTTCATCTACAATGCCTACAAGTTTATTTGCAACATTCTCTTGTTTGTTGATTAAGTTTGCCAAACCGTTTGTATTGAGCCTTACTATTTTATTATGCTTCTTTAAAAAATCTCCGACTCTACACAACAAATCTAATTCACATGTAGGCTCTCCGAATCCACAAAATACAACTTCATTATATTTTTTTAAATCAAATTTATTAATTGCATCTATGACATCATCGTATGATGGTTTCTTTTTAAGCCATAAATAGTTTCCATTAACTTCATCTTTAACATTTCTAATACAAAAGGAACACCGATTAGGACAATTATTTGTTAGATTAATGTATAGGTTGTCCTCAAACTCATATGCATATATTGATTGGGTCATAAAAGCATTATAGCACCTATTATTAAATTAAGCTGATTAGCCGTAGCAATTTTTATATTCTAATTTTTTTAGAACACCCCAAAACTTTTTCAGGCTAAAATTTTACTTACAAAACAAGTTGCGTTGCTAAATAAAATTTATCTTTCTTAATTTCAAAATTTCTGGGGACTATTCTCTTTAGTTATTCTATACATAAAACAAAAGGACAAATATTACTTTGCCCTCTTGTTTTCCCCTTCCTTACCTATATAGTTATTAACTTACTTATTTGCCTTGACCATATTTTTGATCAAATTTCTCAAGAACCTTTACACTTGTTGCGTAACAGTTCTCTAAAGTTTCTTTGCTGAGGTTTGTATATGTATCTTTCATTGTGTGGTAATAATCTTGCAAGACATGGTTAAGAGCTGTTATTCCTACTGACTTATATCCGCCTTTTGCAAATGCTGCACTATCAACGCCACCACCAAATGGAGGTACCATAGACTTATTACACTGTATTCCAAGTTCTTTTGCACTTTCCATAAAGCATTCTGCCGCTTCTTTATCTGAATCAATCATACCATTCATGTTCTTATAGTTAACTGCAAGGAACTTTGCTTCTGCTATTGTATCATATGCAAATATCCATGTTGGTACATCTTTATATTCATCTTTGTGTTGCTTAACCCAAGCTTTTGCTCCTCTCAATCCAGCCTCTTCACATCCAGAAAGGATTACACCAACTTCTGTATGTTCAAGTTCAATGCCAGCATCTTTCATTGCCTTTAATATTGCTATACCCATATAGCAACCTGTTAGATTGTCATTTGCTCCATCAACAGTTACCTTTGGATTCCACAAGAAATACATACCAAAAATAAATGGAACAAATACAAGTGCTGCTATTGAGAACCAGAACAATGCTTTCCCATATATTGCGGTATATACTGGAACGCTAAAATCTGTAAACCAGAACTTGCCTGTTTTCTTTGCCAAAAATACTGTTCCAATTATTGATAAAATAAAGAATAAGAAATCTCCCCCAACACTCAATACAATGTGACTTTCATAAGCAGCACCACCAAACTTATTGTTTACTGGCCATACCCATGCAGCGTCTGGATGTCCATTAAAGAATATTCTTGCCTTAACTTCGCCCGTACATTTCTTTATCGCCGTAACATTATGTCCTGTTCTCTTTGGAAACATAAAATCTATAAATTCTTTATATATACCAAATTCCATGAACATTACGAAGAAGCCCAATGCCATAACAACTGCAGCAAGAATAGGCATAAAATAAAACAATATAATTCCCAATAAAGCTGTGGAAACTGTTATATACACCCAGCCGTAGAATGACTGTGGATGAAGTGAAAATGGTTCAACTTTTGCTGTTTCACAACCACCATCTTTTTTAAGGACATCAGCCATATATTCACAAGCTATTTTCTCGCCCTCTTCGCCTGGCGTTCTTTTAGGTATGTTCTTACATATATGAGTGATTTCATCAATCATATACTGTGCACCTTTATCTTTTTCTTTAATTAATTTTGAAAAATCAGCCACTTTATTTTCCCCCTTAAGTAACTTTATTTATTAATTTTAATTGACCATGATAATGAATGCGTCCCACCTGGTTGCAATCTGAACATGTCTTTTTTCGTTTCAAGATCATCCACTACCCCATCATATGAAGGCAATGATGTCCATGGTTCTATCGCAACAAATGGAGCGTCACTTTTCGTTGTATGCCAAAATGCAAGATATTTCATTTCTTCTGGATATGACACTGTTACAGATTTATTATGATTCTTTGACTTTAAACTTACAGCCCTTGCAACATTCTCTAACACTATTGCATCGTTATCAAACAATGAATGCTTTAAATCCAATATTTTACCATCTCTTAAACTGAAGTTTTTTCTTTCTTCAGTTGTATAACATGTTGGAGACATGACTACTTGTCTAGGATTTGTACTATCTGAGAATTCAAGATAATAGTCTTCAAACTTATCATCCATAATAGGCACATTAAATCCAGGATGCCCACCAAATGCATATATGAGCTCCTTTGTTCCAGAATTTATTAATGCATATGTTATTATCAATTCATTTCCATTCAATGCATATTTAACAAGATAGTTAAAACGGAATGGATACATCTTTTTTGTTTCTTCATTTCCTCTCATTCTGAAAGTTACGGCACTTCCACCTCTGTCAGATATAAGCTTCAATTCGCTTTTTCTTACAAAGCCATGCAAATTCATTTCGTATGTTTTGCCTTGATATGTATATTTACCTTCTGTTAATCTTCCACAAATTGGGAACAGATTATATGCTCTACCCTTCCAATATTTTTCATCCCCTTGCCAGAGATATTCTCTACCTTCATTGTCCTTAATAGACATGAGTTCAGCACCCAAAGTGCTAATGGTCACTGTTAAGTCATTATTGGCAATAGTATAAAGCATATATTTCTCCTAGAAACTACATAATTATTATACAACCCATAAAAGTCTATTTCTATATCTGATTAAATTTTTTACTGTTTTTTGGTCTAATTCTTTATCTGTTTTCACAATTTTATAGATTTTTTGATCTTGTGAATATTTATGTGTTAAAAAGAACTGACTATATAAAAAAGAGCCAAAACTTGAAAAATTAATACGGATATTAATTTATAAAAATAAGGAGGCTCAAGTTACGGCTCAAATAAAAAATATCATTTAAACTGAGATAAGTAAAAAGAAAATATTCAATACCTCATGCATTTTTTTTGACATCACAACGAAATACACTGGTAATAATTGGCGGGAGGTCTCTTCCTCCACCCCGCCATTATAATACTGTTACTGTGCTTGTAACTTTAAAGCTTCGGCAAAATATCCTTTCTTCTTCATCAGCTCATTAGGTGCTCCAAAGTCCTCTATTTTACCGTTATTTATAACTACTACTTTATCAGCATTTACAACTGTTCTCATTCTATGAGCTATAACGATAACTGTCTTGTTTTTAATTAATTCCGATAATGCTCTCTGTATGCTTGATTCACATTCTGCATCTAGTGAAGCTGTAGCCTCATCAAGCAATATTACTGGAGAATTTTTGAGCATTGCTCTGGCTATAGATATTCTTTGTCTTTCACCACCTGACAATCTTGATCCATTTTCTCCAATTTCTGTGTTATATCCATCTGGCAACCTGGAAACAAACTCATCACAATTTGCCAATTTTGCTACGGCAAATACCTCTTCATCTGTAGCATCTTTTCTTCCCATGCGGATATTTTCAAGAATTGAATTGTTAAACAATAATACATCTTGAAATACGACAGAATATTCTTGCAACAATCTTTCAGGCATTACCTTACTAATATCTGCTCCGCCCAAAGTAATTGTCCCTGAATTAACATCCCAAAATCTTGCTGCCAATTTAGCCAAGGTGCTCTTCCCACCACCTGAAGGTCCGACAAGTGCAGTTACTTCTCCTTGCTTAGCAATAAATGATACATCCTTTATTGTTCCTTCCTCTTTTTCATATTCAAAAGAAACATTTTTAAATTCAATATCGTATCCATTATTTTTAAGCTCATCCGCTCCAGTTTGTACTGGGAAGTTTTTCATTTCTTGTATAACTTCAATATTTGTGAAAACATACTGTAACATAAACGAATCACTTATTGCACTTTCATATGGTGCGTAAATTGCAACTGAAGCTATTAAGCTAGCTACCAATTCAAATTCTCCAAATTTTGTTCCGAGCTGTCCAACACTTCCTTTCCCATATAAAATAATTGCGACTATTGCAGTACTTACTATTCCTAATCTTATGATTGCCTTACAAATATTCATCATTACGCCAGCATAAAGTTCACTTTTAATTTTTGATTTGAAAAGTGTTTTCAACCTTTTATCTGTTTTCTCAATCACATGATTCTCATATTTATATGCCTTTATTTCATTAGCCATATCAAATGCATTCTGCATTTCATTTTCGAGTGCCAAGTTGTCATTTCTTGTGTCACGATATATATTTTTTTGTTTATTCACTGTTGCAATCAACGATATCGCTGAAACTGGCAGTACCCAGAAAAGTGCCAATGCTATTTCCCATCTCCAAGCAAACATACTTATACAAAACATTATTGCTACTAATGTCGAAGCATATATTTGTGGAACTGAATGTGAGAATATCTGTTCCATATTGCTAGCATTTTTTGTCATTGTTGCACTGAATGAAACAAGATCTCTTTTACCAAAATACGCTATAGGCAACATCTTGATTTTATCTGCCATTTGAATTCTTGTTTTACATGTGGATGTATATATTTTTGTATATGTCATTTTGTATTGAATGTATGAAAATATAAACATAACAAGAAACATCCCAATTGAAATCCCTACATATACTCCTATATTTGGAAGATGCTTCTTTGTCACATCAAAGTAATCATTAAGAAATATAAATGAATATATTGCTGGCAACAGAAGACTTAACTGCATGAAGATTGTAGTGATAATAGCTACCAACAAATACTTTGCACCGTCATTAGAAAGACTATATCTTTTTTCAAAAAACTTAAGCATTTTTCACCTCCAGTTTCCAGTCAAGCGATGAACAGTATTCATCATACATTTTTTTGTACCCACCATTGTTTTTACATAACTCATCATGAGTGCCAGATTCAACGACCTTCCCATCTTCTATATATAAAATTCTGTCCAAATCCTTTACAAGATTTAATCTATGAGCAATATATATTGCCGTTTTTCCTTTACTTAACTCTGCAAGTCCCTCATACATCAACTTCTCATTTTCTGGATCCGCAAATGCCGTAGCCTCATCAAGGATAACTATTGGAGACTGTCTCAACATTGCTCTTGCGAGTGATACCCTTTGGCATTCACCACCAGACAAATATGTTCCTTTTGTTCCTATAACTGTATCGAGTCCGTTAGGCAACTTAGCCACTACACTGTCTGCCCTTGCAAGTTTTAATGCTTTGTTTATTTCTTCGTCTGTGGCGGTCCTACCCATAAGCACATTGTCTCTTATACTCATACTGAACAACTTCGTATTCTGAAAAATAAATGATATGTTTTCTCTTAAATTCTTTTCTTCATATTCTTTTATGTTCTTGTCTCCAACTAATATCTCTCCTTCGCTAGTATCATAAAAACGCACAGCCAATTTTGCTATTGTACTTTTACCACTTCCAGATGGTCCTACAAGAGCTATTCTTTCGCCTTGTTTGACTGTGAAGCTGACATTATCAAGAACTTTATTTTTATCATATGCAAATGAAACATTTTTGAACTCAATATTGCATTTGTTTGAATTTATTACTTCATTACCAAACTCAATATCTTTATATTCAAGAATCTTCTCCATTTTATCCATTGAAATTTTAACCATGTTTACACTTTGACTTATCTTTGCACTCTGCATCATATATATACTCAGCTGTGGCGATATCAACATTACAAACACAAGTGCAATTATTATATCTGCAATATTTGTCCCTTTTGGCATTGCCAAAGAATATGCGATAGGTACAACTATAAAGGAAACTGAGCTTACGATTGTCAAATATAAAGCAAACGGTACTTCCCACATCTTCGTGTATTTTGAAATCGTTTTATGATATTCCTGAATTAAGTTGTATAGCTTTTTAAATGAATTTATTGATTGATTAAATACCTTAAGCACTGGTACACCCCTAATGTATTCAACAGTTTCACCAGCCATTAAGTCTTGGGCTTGAATATATTGAGCCATAAATTGTTTGCTTTTACCAAACATCATACTGCCCATTGTAATGAATCCAACTACAAATGGAATTAATGCTGCGAGACCCATTCTCCAATCGACATATATCATTGATACGATTACTATAACTGGTACAAGCATTGATGCCACAAGATCTGGCAATGCGTGAGCAAACAACATATGCGTCGACTCAGCACCTTCGTGTATGGCGTTCCGTATTTCACCGCTTTTTATTGATGTAAAGTATCCCATAGGTTTATTCATAACAGATGAAAATGCCTTGTTTTGTATTCCAACCTCAGCACGAAATTGTGCTAGATGTGAACACATCAATGAAACAAAATATGTTAATATTCCAAGAATTGCCGTTACCCCAATTACTGTTAGATTTGTACTCTGATGTGCCAAAGTTTGCTTTGTAGGATTATCACCTAGAAGGTCCCGCAATACTAGCCAAATAAATATCATTGGCATAATTGTCAAAGCAGTACTCAATGCTGAGAATATGAGCGAAACTGGCATTAATGCCCTACTCTTTCCCATGTACTTACCTATCTGTTTACCTGTCTTTTTGACTTCGACGTAAAATATGGTGCTATGACACTATTTTAAACT
>CAUTUX010000015.1:0-24392 GCA_963542015.1 uncultured Clostridia bacterium
AAATACAAAACAAGCAATGAATAAATAATTACTTTTAAGTTATTATGAACAATTATTATATTTTTAAGTGCTTCTATCACTTTAAGTGTGTCTAATCCGTTATTTTTGATTTTCTTCAATCACTTCAGAAACGGTCTTAAAATTCATTTTGCAAAATTCAGATATGTTTTCAGGATTGTTTTTTATTAATCTTGCCAAATCTTTTTTCGCCGATTCTGATACTCCAAGATGCAACGGAAATCCTGCTTTCCTACTCAATATCTCCATATTTTTTATATACTCTACTCTAGCTATTATTGAGGCAGCGGCAACACCCAAATATTTTTCGGCTTTTGGATATAGTTTTATATTTACATTTGGGCATAGTTCTTTCAATCGGAAATTAAGTCTTGGAGAATTATCAAACTTATCAATTATTGCATTTTTGCATCCAGTTCTTTCAGAAATCTTTTTAATTGCACTGCCATGCATATATGCCATCGTCCGCGCCGTATTGTTTTCTTCTTTATCAAATGCCTCATTAAAATCTTTAATGGATGGTGAAATGATTGAATAGTACTTTTTATCTATAGAATCATATATCTGCTGTGCCATATATAAGTTAAGTTTATCTGTATTTTCTTTGCAGTCCTTTACTTTAATTTTTCGTAATATTGGTTCCGTTTCTTTATTTACACATATTCCCGCAACCACTATCGGACCAAACAAATCTCCTTTGCCTGATTCGTCAGTTCCAATATATTCCTTAAAATCAATATCTGGAATGCTTTGGCTAACACTACTTGTTTCTTTAGTTGCAGATACTAAATTAAATTTATCTACAAGTATCTTACATGCGTAACTTTGAACTTTTGAAAAAAGAACACTAGATAGCATGTTTTGTTTCTGATATACAGTTATTATTCCATCAGGATCAACTTTAAACTGATATCCGTATGCAATGGGCTTTTCATCTGAAATAAAATATCCAGCTATTTCAAGTATTGATGGGATTAAATCTATAACTTCTTGAAAATTATACTGTTTACTAGGCTTGTATGTTCCTTTAATTATCATACATCAACACTGTATAGGCTCTTAATTTCATCTGTAATTTTTTCAAAATTGTTTTCTATTTCATTTAGATTGCTTTCTTCAATATACTTGCTTCTTCCGATAAGTTCTTTGTTCTTTATTGCTAATATATCCTCAATATCAACATTATTATCTATTGCTTTTAATGCTTCTCTATAGAATTGAAGTATCAGCTTGATCATCAGATCTTGTTTCTTTAAAGATGCAAATGTATCAACTTCATGGAAAGCATTTTGATGTAAATAATCTTCTCTAATAGATTTTGCTGTTTCCATTATCAATCTATCTCTTGCAGACAAAGCATCAATTCCAACAAGTCTAACTATTTCACTTAATTTTGCTTCTTCCTGTAAAATTCTCATTGCCTCAATTCTGTTTTCAACCCATTCATCTGAAATGTTTCTTTCATACCATTTTGAAAGATTGTCTTGATATAATGAATAACTTATCAACCAATCAATTGCTGGAAAATGTCTTCTATATGCAAGTGTGGATGATAATCCCCAGAAAACTTTAACTATTCTCAATGTGGCTTGTGATACAGGTTCTGATAAGTCTCCTCCAGGTGGAGATACTGCTCCTATTGCCGTAATTGAACCTTTCTTATTCTGACCAAGTATCTTAACTGTACCTGCTCTTTCATAGAACTCTGCAAGTCTTGAACTCAAATATGCTGGGTATCCTTCTTCGCCAGGCATTTCTTCAAGACGACCACTCATTTCTCTCAACGCTTCAGCCCATCTAGATGTTGAGTCAGCCATTATCGCAACTGAATATCCCATATCTCTAAAATATTCAGCTATAGTTATTCCTGTATATATTGAAGCTTCACGAGCTGCAACTGGCATATCTGACGTATTTGCAATTAGTACAGTCCTCTTCATTAAAGGCTGTCCGCTCTTAGGATCAATTAACTGTGGGAATTCATTAAGAACATCTGTCATCTCATTCCCTCGCTCACCACAACCGATGTATACAATGATGTCTGCATCTGCCCACTTTGCAAGCTGATGTTGTACAATTGTTTTTCCGCTTCCAAAAGGACCAGGAACGGCAGCGACACCCCCTTTTGCTATTGGAAAAAATGTGTCTATAACCCTTTGACCAGTTAACATTGGTGTATCTGGAGTTAGTTTTTCTTTGTATGGTCTTCCAATACGAACGGGCCATTTTTGTATCATGTTTAAGTTGTGAACTTTGTTCCCGTCTGCAATTTTTGCTACAGTCTGCTCTATTGTATATTCACCATCTTTAATGTCTTTTACTTCACCTTCAATACCCTTTGGTACAAGTATCTTGCAAACAATTAATTCATTTTCTTGAACTTCACCTAATACACAACCTGCTGAAACTTTGTCACCTTTTTTAGCCTTAGCTTTAAACAAATATTTCTTTTTTCTATCCAGTGAATTTACATGTACCCCTCTACCTATTCTTTCTCCAGATGTCTCCAATAATTTATTTAAGGGTCTTTGAATTCCATCAAATATCGAACCTATAAGCCCTGGCCCTAGTTCTACAGATAAAGGTTCACCTGTTGTATATACATCCTCATCACATCCTATCATGCTTGTATCTTCATAAACCTGTATTGATGCCTTATCTCCTCTTAATTCAATTATTTCACCTATCAGTTTCTGCTTGGAAACCTCAACAACATCATACATCTTGCAGTCTTGCATGCCTTCTGCAACAATTAATGGTCCTGATACTTTAATTATTTTTCCTGTACTCATTTTATCCTCAACTGATATTTATACTTGTCCCAATCGCTTTTTCAATATTCTTATTTATTTCATCCATTGCATAACCGTTTTCACTGTCTGCCGATGGCAATACAAGTATAATCGGATATGGTTTTGCTTTATATCTTGATATAAGGGAATCAACTTCCTTCGCTATATCTTCTTCTATAAGGATAATGCTATATTCTCTTGCCAGCATTTTCACTTTTTCATTAGCGTTCATGTTGCTTGTAACTTTCACACAATGTACTCCGAAAGTATTAAATGGGAGAATTGCATCCGTGCTTCCAACTATCGCTATGTTCTTTCTTTCCACTATGTTACTCCTATCTCTTATATACTAAATACTCTATTAATAACATTATTAACTCGTTCTGATTCAACTACCGATTGATCCTTAAATTTCTTCAAACAGTACATCAAATTAACAAGCTTTAATATTGTTTTTTGTTTGTAATAAAAAATTATAATTGGACATTCCGTTTCATATTCAAATTTCATCTCAGACCAATATTTTAAAGCAAATATATCAAGATTGATTTCATTATTAAATATGTCATCACTATCCTCAGGACTATCTACAAATTCTCCAAAGAAAACATCTCTATAAATTTCATCTGGATTCTTGCTGTATATAGCCGCAATGTCTACCTTCTTTTTACCCGCATTAATATAATATCTTTCAAATTCATCTGCTAATAATCCAAGAAGTTTACATCTTACAAGTGTGTTTATATTTATAAGCTCGATGTATCGTTCAAAGAATTTTTTAATTCTCTTGTTGCTGATCTTTAAAATTTCCTTATACATCCAGCGATCTATTATTTCATCATACTGTGAAACTCTAAAGTTGTCCTTTACCTTTTCTCTTTCTATTTCTTCAATAGCTGAAACCATGTATTCACTTAGAAGACTTTTATCTAATGTGTTTACATATGTTTTAATTTGTTCTCTTGTATATATTCCATCCTGAATATTTTCTTTCAATTCATTTGAGGTATATTTTGATTTAATTGCGGTCTTAAGAT
This sequence comes from uncultured Clostridia bacterium, assembly GCA_963542015.1. GTDB lineage: Bacteria > Bacillota > Clostridia > Christensenellales > CAG-917 > CAUTUX01. Next base: position 3,848 of record CAUTUX010000015.1, read on the forward strand.
TTTTATAATCTTCTTGGATTATAAATGGGTCTAAAATATGTCCTACATTATTGTCTTTTAAAACATTTAATGCTGCCTTTTCGCTGTACTCTCTATATTCATCTATAGTACTAAATGTAGTGCCAGCCTTATCATTCAAAATTGAAATAATATCGTTCTCATCAGCCGCCTTACTTAATTTCTCAAAATCCGATCTATCAAGCATTTTGCTCTCATTTGCTTTAATTGTGGCATTCTGAAAAATAAAATCTTTCACTTATATAACCCCTTAAGAATTTCACTTTCCATTTCTTTTTTTAGGTTTTCAAGCTCTGTTTCAATATTAAAATTAAGCACTGTGCTTTTACGGTCTATTATTATTCCCGCAATATTATTATTACATTCTGAGGATAATGAGACTTTAATTCCTTTCTTTTTTGCAATTTCATCGATATCTTTCTTAAGTAGAATACCCTTTTCTTTTTCAGATAAGATGATCACATCACCATCTCTCAAATCATCCAGATTCTTTAATATGATTTTCTTATATTCTGCCTTAGGAAGTTTTAATATTTTTTCAAGAGCAAGCTCAAAAATCTTGTCTATAAGCTCACGCTTTTTGTGCAACTCAATCTTGCTTGTTTCTAACTCTACAATAACATCTGCAACATCATTCATTGACTTGGCGGTATTTGATGCTTTGTCTTCACCTTTATTGCGATATGCTTCAATTTTTTTATCCGCTTCTATTGTAATCTCATCAGCCTTTTCTTGCTGTGAATCTATGAACGACTGAGCTTTTTTTTCAGCGTCTCCTATTATGCGATTTATAATGTTTTCTAATGCCATGATTTAAATCTTTGGAATAAGTATTGCCAACAATGAAATCAATAATGCTAAAATGGCATATGTTTCAACCATAATACAAAATGTGATCGCCTTACCACTTTCTTCTGGTCTTTTACCAACCATCATGATACCTGATATTGCAACTTTAGCTTGATATATTGCACTAATAAATCCAACAATTGCTATTGGCAAGCAAGCAAAGAACAAAAGCAGTCCTTGTTGTATTGATAATAGCGAAGCTGTTCCAAACAGTTTTATTTTAGAAAACAATAAGAATGCTGTTACAAGACCATATATTCCCTGTGACCCAGGTAGAACTTGTAAGAGCAGAACTTTTGAATATTTATCAGGAGATTCTGCCGTTACTCCTGCAGCTGCCTTACCAGCCAACCCTGTACCTATTGCAGAACCTATTCCGCAAAATGCTGCTGCAATAGCTGCTCCAAGTATTGCTAATGCTGTTCCTGTTGTAATTGTCATACTTCCGTTACCTCCGTAAATCTATGTATGTATATTTTTTTTCACTTCCAAAAGGCTTGAACAAATGTCCGCCACCTTCATAAAATTTACCAAAAAACTCTATGTACTGCAATCTGCTATTATGTACAAATGCTCCCAATGTTGAGAGTCCAATATTGAACCCATGCCCTATTACAAATATAGGTGCTGCGATAATGTACCCAACTGCAATTGCTTGTCCTCCAGCTATCCCACCAAATATCTCAATTATTACTGCACATATCTGGTTAACAACCATTGCTATAACCCCACCAGCAAGTCCTAATCCAAACAATCTTGCATATGAAAGAATATCAGATAAAAAGTTGATACCTCCGTATAGCTGTCCAAAACCTCCAAAAATCCCCAGGATCTTCTTTGCCCCCTTCTTTCCATACATACCAGAAAGGAAAATTGATAGCACGCCAGCTAGCGTAACGGCATATCCAGTATATTTAACATATTTTGCATTGCTGTTCTTTATAAATAGTGCTGCGACTGCAACAATTCCTAATCCTAAGAAGATTATGTACCATACAACAACACTTGAAAATATTTCGAAATATTTCTTTTCTTTTCCAAGTCTTATGGCTTTTAATAACATTCCAAACATTAACTGTATGAAGCCTAAAGCTAGGGATATTCCCAACACGAATAATGGACCATTCCCCTCTGTTGGATTAAATGCGGCAATTCTCGCATTGCCGAACCATTTAGATACTGGTAACCCAAAATATCCACCAAATATCATTCCCCATATAATTGTGGATATTCCTCCCATTCCAATGATTAACAACAATTGTCCCTTACCTTTTCTTGGTTTCCTTATGAAATATATTGTGAAGGCTGCAATTGTAAGAATGAGACCGTACATCGCATCAGATACCATCATTCCAAAGAATAGGAAATAGAAAAATGCCATATATGGGTTTGGATCAAGATCCTTAGAATATTTCGGTGCAGAATATAAATTGGTAACATATTCATATGGTTCAATTATCTTGCCAGACTTAACAAGCGTCGGTACATCATCTTTCTCCGTTACTTCATCTAAAAAATATAGATTTTCTTCTGGTAGATCCGACAACATCTCAACAACTTTATCTTCACACTCTTTTGGATAGTATCCTACCAATACAAAACTCTTTTTTGTTGTTGCAAATTCATCAAGAGCTTTGTTTCTCATTGTTTCCGTATAATAAAAATCATAAAGAATTTTTAAATCTTTAACATAACTTCTCTTATTTAAAATCTCATATATGATCTTCTCAATTGCTTGGGTCGACTCTTTAATTTTCTTTTCTGAATCATATATAACTTTAGCTGGAGTCTCATCGATATCTTCATTGCAAGGTATATATTCTAGGGCATTCAACTTCTCTATGAGTTGTTCCTTATCCTCTTTTAATGATACAGCGATAAAGACCAAATCATTTCCAGCCTTCATCGTTTGTACATAAAACTCTTCGGATTTATTTATTTCCTGTATGGCTGTAGCCTTTGAAAGGCTAACATATCCTAAAATAACAGTCGTGTTTTTTGTATCTTTTATCTGATTGAGCGGTATATTTATTTCTTTATATCTCTCAAGTTTTTTTATTGTTTCTCCCGCTTGTTCTTTTATTTTTTTTAATTCTTCTTTTTGTCTAAACAAAGCATGAATTTCTTCAACTTCATTTAACAATTCAACTTCACGAGCTGTTATGCTTTCAAAATCACCTACTGAAATTATGTTTTCTTCATCTATATGTTTATATATTTTTTCGTCAATATCTTTAAAATTTTTTATCGTTACTTTTGCTTCATTTTTAACTTGACGAATACTTTCCAATGCGGAATCTATAGACTGCATCTTGGCAGTAATACCAGATGTTCTTTGCTGATTATCAAGCCTTTTTGTATTTGAGATTTCTTCTGTTGATACAACTTCAACAAGTCGTGTTCTGTTAAAATTTCTGAAAAGCTTATGCCGTACTGACTTATGTCCAATTAAGGTAAGCTTCTTCATCTCAAGTATCATAGTTTAGCTCCTGTTGATAAATCTCTCCACTACCTTATTTGCATAAGCATCTATTTTAAGAAGATTCTCTTGGTATCTATTTTCAGCCTTTGCTTTTGCTTCTTCAATTTTGTCTTCTTTTGACTTTTCAAGCTGAACTTCCAATTCTCTTTCATCGCTTTCGGCTTTTGCCTTAATTGTTTTTATACTGCTCTTTATTCGCTGATCTGCCTGTTTTTCTGCATTTAAAACTATTTCACGCCCTTTTAAATATGAGTCCTGCATAATTTGCTCGGCTTTATCTTCTGCAGTTTTAATATCATTAATTATTTCATCAATCATTTATATCTCACCTAACTTAAATACAATATACATATCGATATTATTCGATAAATGATTAAACTATGTTGGCTTCTGCGTACTTGTTTTTAATGCCGTAAAAGCTTATTTGAAGTTCTTATTCTCAATGTCAGAGATAATATTAATACGCTTTAAATGCTTGCCACCAAGGAATTCTGCATTGTACCAAGCTTTGATAATATCTTCTGCTATTGCTGGCGTAACTACTCTTGACCCCAACGCTATAATGTTAGCATTGTTGTGCTCTTTTGTCATTCTCGCCATATATGTATTTGTAACAACAGCACATCTTATTCCCTTAACTTTGTTCGCTGCTATTGATATACCAATTCCTGTTCCACACATCAAAATGCCAGCATCAGCTTTCCCAGATGCTACAAGAATAGCTACCTTTTCACCATAGAGCGGATAATCCACACTTTCGTGTGAATCTGTTCCGCAATCTATAATTTCAACATTAAGATCATTTAAAACCTTTTCAACTGTTTCTTTAAGATCAATACCAGCATGATCGCAACCAATTGCAATTTTCATATTAGCCTATCCTCCTCTTTTTATTACTTATAAGCACTGCTGTTACTGTTGTTGTTATTATTATGACTGATAATAGAACGGCTCCAACTGTTATTCCTACGAGTGTTGCTTTCTTACCCGACATACCAGGTTTTGTTATTACAAAGTACTCAACATCTGTATCTTCAAATACCAAATATTTTCCTTCTTTCTTAACCTTTACTTCCTTTAATATTCCGTTGCTGTATGTGTATACTTTGTTGCCAGGTTTTAAATCTGCCTTTATCTTATATCTTACTTTTTCAGTATCTGCCTTTGCTAATCCATTTTTAACTTCAACTCTATATATATTTTTAGCCACATTGTTTATATCGTTATTTTCAAACATCTTGTTAATCATGTTATATGCACTGCTACCCTCTACATCGCCTTCTTTTGCAAGCTGTTTTACAATAAAGTCTGATGCGAGCATTGCATCTCCTTTAGCTGTAACTGTGTCTCCATTTGCTGATTTTATTTCTTTTGTATAAAGTTCAAGCACATAATCTTTTATTGCGAATGGATATATCTGACCGTTTAATTTGTATACTATATCAAAATTGTTTTGTTTAATTTCTTTATCTTCTTCAGAAACAATTCCGAAATAGTATTTACCTGCTGTACTTACATCTGTTCTTCTCATCTTTGTCTTATCTTTGTTGGCTCTGTAATATATAAGATTAAGTGTGCTCAGCTTATCCATATCATCAATATTCTCAATACTATAATCGATATATGTTTTTTTGTTGCTATCAAAGTCTGCTTTCTGTATAAGCTCACCTGTATACTTGTCGTATATAAAGTCTCCCTTTAGATCTGCGAATATTCTAATCTTACTTATCTTAAATCTGTATTCAATATCAGCACTGAAGAAGTTTCTTTCAAAGAATGCTTTCTTCTCTTCTTTAGGTTGATATCTAACTACATAATTCCCCGCTCCAGTCTCGAAATCTTTTATGTACTCTCCAGATGGTATGTCATACTTCATAAATGTTGTATCAAAATATTCGTTCTTTACAGTTCCATTAAAGTCATCTTCAAACTGTAACTCATTGCCATTAAGGGTAAGGGAACTCATATTGTATTTATACTCTCTATTCATATCAGCATGTGTATACTCTAATCTTCTCTTCTTAATTCTTATCTTTGGAGCCTTCAAACCCTCCACTGGATTGTTATACAATTTAATTGGTTTGTATGTGTATCCATTAGCATCATTGAACTTTCTTACCATTGTTATTTCAACTTCATAGGTGCCTACTTCAAGAGGATCATTTTCATTGATTGTAACTTCTTCTTTATGATCTCCTTCAACTTTCATGAACTTATATGTTACTTCATCACTTTCACCAGCTTTTAAAGGAACTTCTTCAAGATTCAATAACTTTCTTGCCTGGTTTGTTCCATCGAAATAAAACTCCATATCCTTATGAGGTCTAAGCTTTAATGTCGCTTGGGTTACTGTCAATTTTCCTTGTCCTTCCCAATACTTTCTATTTTTAATCTTAACTTCATAATTATCTGAAACAAGATTTTCAAGTTCAGTAGGGAATAATGGCTGATACATTTCACCGCTCATTAAATCTTCTACATATCTAGGTCTATCATTTATTTCTTCATATGAGTTGTCTGCTTTATACTTCACAAACTTGATTTTTTTCTTTAGTTCTTTGTATCTTTCTCCAAATACTTTTTCAGGATTATCAATACTTGTGAATCCATTATTATCACTTACATCTTCTCTTGAAGCAAACTGAAGTGATATATCAAAATTCCAGTTACCTGAACCATATTCATATGTGTAGTTTCCGATAGGTGCAACATGAAGAACACCCTTTACAATTTTTATCTTTCCTTCACTACCACCATTTTCGTACTCAATTTTTGTGCTTGATCTAAGTATATCGTCTGTGAATACTTCCATCTTATATACTTGATTGCTTCCAACTGCGCTCTTCCCAGCACTGAGTGTTGTAGAAACAATATTTTCGCCTCTAACTTCACCCCAGATTTGCACATATGTACCGCTGTCACTTTGAGTTACATTTTCTCCATCAATATCAAATCTATCCGCAACATTTGGTTCTGAGAATTTATCTTTATAGTCGCTGTATCTCATGTATAATTTCTTGCCTACCTTTTTCAATTCAACTTCAGTATCGACCTTGAGATAATACTTATTCTTCAAGTCCTCCGCTTGCAATGAATGATTATATTGAATCTTCAAATCTGATCCACGAACTATAATTTGTACTTGTTTAATATATCCTTTTAGAGTAAAGCCCTTATCAGAAAATTTATAATTCTTACTTAATGAATTTGCTGTTCCATTAAACTTTGCAGTGACTTCAATATCAGTGTCTCCAACTGCACTATTCCTAAATTTAGCTATGAAATCAATGTCAGAATCATCCCAAACATCAACATTCTGCAAATGTGGTGTCTCGATTTCATAGTCTGTTTTATATACTGCATTGCAATCCAACTTATTGTTAAAGTACTTGTAAAGTGCTGCTTTCTCAGAATCATAAATTATACTATCCGTTTTAATTTTTCCTTCTAAAACTATTTCTCTCTTGTTTATTTTACCCATAGCATCCGCATATGATACTGGTAAAATGTCTATAGCATCAGAAGCATCTTCACCAGGCTTTAACAAATAACCGTCATTTCCATTCAACACATATTCTGCCAAAACTTTATCCTTGTGTTCTGCCTCATTATATTTTGATTTAGGAAGGAATTTTACTGCCTTCTTTAATAGATAATATTTGTCTCCATCTTTCTCAAGATATGGATCTTCTGTTGATTCGTTATCTATATATGCGATTGTGTAGTTTACAGCTCCATTCTTTCTTGTGAGTTTTGGATTAAATACATAACCTTGTTTTGCGATTGCATTATTGTCGCTATCGTTCTCTACATTAGGGTCAACATAAGATGCAGTGCTGACTTCAACTTCATAATCGTCTTTATCAGGATCATTATCTAAAAATCCTCTAATGTTGTATTTATATTGACCATCTGCACTTCTTGCCTTTTCTTTTGCCGATCCAGTGTATTCTAATTCTCTGATTTCAAAATTATTAATATAAAGAGGTGCTGGCAATAATTTTGCTTTTGTTCTAAATGCTGATTCTGCATTTACTCCGTCAAACTTAAATTTCTCTGTACCTTCTTTGTAGTTGCTTAACTCATAATTCTTTTTATAATCTTCAGTTTCATCAAGATTCTTAAGTCCTAAAACTTTAACAGCGACATCAACATCTATTATGTCTCCATCTCCATTTCTCTTAACTCCCTTTTCCTTATAAACAGCAACTAATTCAATCTTCAGTTTATCTTTTTCTGAATCAACAATTGCACTATTGTCTTTATATTCAACTTCTGCATTTATTCTTCCGTGTTTGTTGTATCCATCAAACATTCTATCTTTACCATGAAGAGCTGATTCGTCAAATGCTATTACTCGTTTCTTTAGTATCAATTGATTTAAATATTCTACATTCTTAACTGTCTGTTCACCTTGTGTTAAATCAACATCACTTGCCTTGCCATTTGCACTATATGAATCTCCACTTTCATCATATGTATTTGTTCCGAACAGCTCATAGTTTTTCATAAAGTTTGCATAATCACCATCTACTTGTCTTATAACCATCTTTCTTATAACAAAGTGATGATATGTTTCTTTATTTTCACTATCAAACTGTACATTCTTGTCCTTGATACCGTTTCTTGTGAGAACAAATGTTCTTTCTTCTTCAACATCTATTCTAATTTTCTCAAGTTCTCTTAATAATTCAGCATTTAAATCTTTATCGCTTTCAGCCAAAACTTTTCCAGTTACATATGCTGAATACTTTTTATCAACATCAAAATCTCTCTTTGTCACTGTATAACTGATCTCATTGGTACCGTTATATTGAACTTGATCTCTGAAAATTATTTCAGGTTTTATTTTTGCTTTAGTTATATTGATCTTTCTCTTAATGAAATATTTATTAAATGCTTCAACATCTACATCAAAATTCTTTGGATCACTTAACTGTATTCCTTCTATAGAAATGTTATGTTCGCCAACATCTTTGCCATCCGCAACAGCTGTGAAATACATTTTTAAGTTTTTGAATATTTCACTATTTGCAAAAATTCCTTTTGTGTAGTCTGCCTGTACATCAACTTTTGTTGTCGCATCATATTTTCTGGTTGAAATTTGATTTTCATCATTATTTCCTTCAACCACATATGAAAGTTCATTAGGTTTTATTACTCTCTTAACTATTTCTCCCAAAATATTTCTAACAGTTACAACCCAACTATTTCCATCCTTTTCAACATCAATATCGTCATCTCCAGCATCTTTTGCTAAGTTTATAGCTGAAGCATCAATATTAGAGAATCTAAATTTAAGTTCTGTTAAGGATTTCTTTTCACCAACTTTAACATCATCAAAATTTGTTTCACTGAGAACTTCAATATCAAAATTCTTCATCTGTTTTTGAATTACACGAATATCATTGCTATGTACTTTCTTTGTGCCATCATACTGCTTTTCAACTTTGATTATTGATTTACCAATTGTTAAGGTACTAAGATTCTCAATCTCAACACCTGTTTTTCTAAATACATCACCAGATGTTACTTCATTTGTTCCTTTATATAATACATAGTTGTATGCTTTTTCTCCTTTTAGGGATACATATTTAAAGAGCAAATCTTTTTGTCCCTTCTCCCCAGATGGAGTATCTGTACCAACTTCAACATATGTCATCTCTGCTGCATGCAAATATGCTTCGCCAGCTTTAACTAAATCGAGATTGTAAATAGATTCTGCTGGGAAAGTTACTTCGCATGTTGCTGAACTATCAAATGGTTTGTTCTTTCCTATGAATTGATTATCTTCAATAACTAATTTCTTTCTTGATATTTTTAATACTGTTTCACTTCTAAGAACTGCTTTATAGTTCTTGTTCGAAAGTACAAATTCTTCTATAACATCAACAATATATTTATCATCTCTATTATATATATTTCCGTTTTCATCGGTTATATCATCATACTTACTTACAGGTGCAGTGCTTCCCTTTATTCTTCTTCCAAGTTTTCCTGCATTTACTGCTATAGTTGTCCCATCTTTATCCTTGAACTCTGCATATGAAATCCCATAAACACTGTCATCTTCTCCGTATTCTTTTGTGTCTTTTGCTAAAGTAACATTAATATCAAGTTCTTTTTGTTTAATGGATACTGTAAATGGATCACATTCAACTTCATGTAGAGTGCCATTAATATTAAGAGTTACATTTGTTGGAGTTACTTTGTAGTTACCAACATCCTTATTATCAAGACTCTCTACATCCCATGTCAGTTCAACTTCGTCGGTATCTTGTAAATCTACACCATCAAGCATAAATTTATCTCTTAGATACTTAATATCAATATGGTCTCCATATGTATATTCAAGTTTCGCCGTATTTTTAACAATGACTTTTTCTCCAATAACCTTTACTCTAAACTTTTCACTTCCTTGTAATTCAACATCAAAATTCTTTGAAACTTCATCTGTCATTTGTAATTCATACTCATATTCTCTATCAGTGCCAGATAATGTTGCATCATATTTAACTTTCAATATTCCAGCAAGTTGTGAATGATATTGTTCGTTATCTAATGTGTATTCAACATTTATACCTTTAATAAGATCTTCTGTTATATTTTCTTCCTTTCTTACTTTAATTTCCTGATCTGCCTGAGGAGTTATTTTAATTTTTCTCTTTTTAATTTCAAACTTGTTTCCATCTACTTTAATCTTAACTATATAATTACTATCGACATCAAATATCGCCGTATATGATTTATATCCATATTTACCAACATTTTCGCCTGCATCTCTTGTAAGTAAATTTGCCCCATCTTTGCCTTTATAGATATGATTTGCTGCATCTACTTCTTCAATATTTTTAATAATATCTGTGATATTATCATGACCTTCGATTTTAAAGTTAACAACCGGATCTTTATCACCGTATGTCTTGCTTGCTTCTTCTGGCTGTACTAATATCTCTGCTGGCTTTACTGCTAAATAACCTTCTACAAATGTAACATTGTAATTAGGGTGTTCAAATCTACTATCTTCTATTATTTTATATGTTCCTACTGTTAAATCTAAAATGGCTGTCGTTGTTTCAAGTTTAAGACTTCCCTGCATACCACTTATTTCTCCAGTATTTGTGAAACTCTCATTATCTTCTTCAACTAGATTTTCAATCTTATATACATTCTTATTGTCGCCTAAATTAAAGTCTTCTTTATATTTTTTAGACAAATTGTCCTTAACTGATACTGTAATATTACGCTTTGTGATTACATAATCGTATTCATTCTTATCTATTATATAACCATTTTTATACTTTTCTTCTGTTGCATGTTCTTGATCGATATGCAACTTATATGTTCCAACGCCAGGTACTCCAACAACCTCAACATCATCTTTTTTAAAATATGCAATCTTCTCTGAAATCTTGAAAAGATTCTGTAATCTTTCTAGTTCTTCTTCATCCTCTTCTTCAATCTGTGTTTGAATTTTTAAATTTTTACCTGCATACTCCTCTGAAAAAGATAAAAGTTTATATTTCACAATTCTCTTATACTCATATTTAAATGTTATTGTATTGGCTTCATTACCAACACCTGGTGCTCCTTCTGTTAGTTTCTTATTTTCATCTGACCCATTCATAGTGTAATCAAATGATGTTGCAGCTAATCCTGAAATATCCGATGACACAACTGCGTCAGAAGCAAATGCATTATCTTTTTTATGTTCTTCTTTCTGTTCAAGCAGCAATGTATCAACTGTTCCAGTTCCTACACCAAAAATACTTGTAACCTTATTAGATGCAAATACTGATGGCAATATATATGAAACTTTGATTATTTCTCCCCTTCTTGCCTCGTTTACTTCCTCATCTTCAGAATTTTTAAACACCATTTCTGGCTTATATGTATCTGTTTCATTCATTCCAGCTCTATAGAATAAACTTTTCAATATATATTTCGTAGGATCTGCCTTTATATACAATTTATAAAGCGAACTGAAATTTCCAGCCTGATCTTTAACCCAGTAATAAAGAGTTCTTCTGCCGTAACTGTCGTCACCAAGATCTAATTGAGCCTTCACAGTCATATCATCATTGACATTTGAACCTTTTAATCTTGCTACACGCCCAAAATACGAATTAACATCTGAATCTGAAATATTTTTATAATTGTCATCAAATGTTTGTGAGCCATTAGTTGCAACCTGTTCTTTTGTGGTCGCTAAATAAAAAGTTACATCTTTATATCTACTACTGCCAAGCTCATCTGGATCTCCAGCATTAAATACAATTTCCTTAAGCCAATCAGCTGTATACCATTTTGCAGAATTATACTCTTCAGATACCATATTTTCTTCATCGTTATAAGTAATTTCACCAGGTGCAGTTCTATCTACTCTAATACTTATATCATGTTGTGGAGCTGTTCCCCATTCTTCATTCGTATACCACACAGGCTGTGAATGTTCATCATCAAGACCTATATATGTGTTATAATTCGTTTTGAAATCCACATTATCATATTTGTTTGCGACATTTTTTACATCACCATATGTCATTTTTAAAATCGTATATTCACCATCAACTGAAATATTATATTTGATTCTATCTACCGTTACAGAATCGACATCAAGATTTTCCTGAGTTTCACCATAACTAACTACTTTTGTGATTTTATTATTTTTAAAGAAAACTTTTACTTCACCCTCTTCATGTTGATACCATAAATAGTTCCCTGACATATTTCTTTTAATTTTTGCCTCAAGAACAACTTTTTCGTTGTACCATTTATCATTATCGCTCTTCTGTATTTCTGTATTGGATTCACCATAATACTTTTTAATCTGTGTCTCGGGTTTTATACTATCTGCTTTAAAATAAAATGTTTTTACAGACTCTGCCATAGCTCCAGCGAGACTTACTGTAAATAATTTAATTTTATAAATTCCTGGCTTATTCGTATCTCCAGAAGATTTCACCGGCTCATAATCTCCCAAGTAACCAGTATTCAACTTATATGCCAACTTAGAAAGATCACCATATGCCATAGGCATCTTATCTTTCAAATCAGCCATTGTTAGGTTCTCACCGTCGGCTGTAAATGTTCCACCTTCATCAACTCTATATAGAGAATAGAAATACATATTGTATTGTGTATCTTTTAATCCTGCATCAACATCAAATGCTGAATTACCATGTATCCACGCTTTTAATTTTGAAAGATCCGTTGTAAACTCATTTGTTTCTTCTGTAACATCAACAGGGTCAACTGCATTTTCAACAATACCTGCAATATTAAACTTCAATTTCATCTGTGCGTTGCATTTATCAAAAACTCTAAATTCTAAAGAAGTATTTTTATAAAAATACACATTGCCTTTCACTTGATGATTACTTATTTTTTGATATTTTACTTTTGCAATTAGTTCAGTACCGTCAAGAATATCTTTTTCACCAGTAGCTCCATCAGACAATGCCTCTAAATTTATTTCTTCATCCCCAAAAGCCAATTTCCCGAGCCCTGATGCTATACCGTGCGAAGCCGGATCAGTGCCCAACTTGGCACCTTCATTTTGGAAATTCACGGAATCAACAAAACTAAAATTTGCCCATTTATATATGTCATTTACTCCATCATGAGATATCTTATCTTTTGTAAAAGATTTCATATCCACTGTAGTATTTCCGCCGTCATTAAAATCTAATTTATCCAAATGCTTTTCTAAATCTTCCCTGATTTTTGGATATTGAGCTGAAATATTGTCGATACTGTTGCTAAAGAAATCATAATCATTAAGATTTCGTTTTAAAGCACTTGTCTGTATTCCAGCCTCATTGTTTACAGCCTGACCGCCAGGTTGAGTGAGGTATGGAGTGCCTATTGAAATTCTGTCCGGTATTCTAAGTTTAATCTTCAGATCTACAATTTTAAAATTAAGATTTTTGTATATTTTATCCGCGGCATTCCAACCCCATCCTGACCATGTATGTTCATAAAACATGGCTGATATAACCTTATCACTTTGTTTTAATGTTCTTTCTTGGTGAAAACTAAGTTCCCTGTGGGCTGTTCTTTTTACCTTTGCGACATCTACGCTATACTGATTTGAAAACTGACTAGCAGTACTATCCAGTTGTCCTCCATTATTTTTGTCATGCACATAAAAATCGTTTGCAGAAAACTTCCCTGAAGTTGCAACTGCAGACAGTGCTGTAGAATGCAATTTCTCTGAATCAACATCATTCAACTTTGTACTAATTTCATATTTAAATGTTCCAGTCGCTTGATATTTCGCCATGATAGCTTTGATTTTATCTGGAATTTTATAATTGAGTGAACCCCAAAGATTTGGATCGCCTGTACTTCTTTCTCTATTAATTCCAATTTCATTTTCCCCAGGATTTTGCACTGTAAATTTACTTTCATTTGATGTAAAGTCAAGATTGCCTGTTTCGAGATTTTTCTTCAAATTATACACATAATTAAAAAAACCACCCTCTTCATTTTGCAATTCAAACTTACCCTCATCAAACCCGGCATCTACAATGCTACCCGACTGTGAAGCCTGTGCCGCAAATGTTGTCTTTGCTAAGCTGAATGAAAAACTAAATATTGCTAGACAAAATATTGCAAAAATCACTGTAAGTGAAAATAGATTTCTAACTGAATTATTTGTTTTGTTTATTCTCATAACGACCCCTCGTACATAATAAGAAACTCAAAAATATATATATAATAATAATATATGAAGTGAAAAAAACAAAAGAATAGTAAAAAATTAAACTTCTTTTAGCTTGTTTCTGATAATTTTACCAGAAATTGTTTTTGGCAAATCTTCAACAAAATCAATCTGTCTAGGATATTTATAAGGTGCAGTGGAACTTTTTACAAAATTCTGTATTTCTTTTTTTAACTCTTCAGATGGTAAATATCCTTTTGCTGGCACAATAAACGCTTTAACAACCTGTCCTCTTGTTGAATCAGGAATACCTATTACAGCACATTCAAGAACTGCTTTATGCTCCATTAATACAGACTCAATCTCAAATGGTGAAATTCTATAACCACTAGATTTTATAATTTCATCTGTTCTACCGACAAAATAAAGATAACCATCTTCATCTTGCCATGCCATGTCACCAGTATGATAAAAACCGTCGTGCATAACTCTCGCAGTTTCACTAGGATTTTTATAATATTCTGAAAATAATCCGATTGGAATACCTGTTTTTAATGAAATGCATATTTCTCCAACCACTCCAGGTTGTACCTTATTCCCATCAGAATCAAGCAGGGAAATTGAATAATTTGGCGTCGGTTTACCCATGCTTGATACCTTCACAGGCATGTTAATTAAATTCGCAACAGTTAATGTCGTCTCCGTCTGTCCAAACCCTTCCTTTATTTCAAGTCCAAGTGCTTCCTTTATTCTTGTAACCACTTCTGGATTTAATGCTTCTCCAGCTGTTGTAAGATATCGCAATGACGATAAATCAAATTGAGACAAGTCAGCTTTAATTAAAAATCTGTATATCGTAGGCGGAGCACAAAATGTTGTCACTTTATATTTTTCTATCAGTTTAAGCAATTCAACATAATCAAACTTCTTAAAATCGAATGCAAATACACATGCACCAATAATCCATTGACCATACAATTTACCCCATGCTGCCTTACCCCAACCTGTTTCTGCAACAGTTAAATGTATGTCATTTTCTTTAATATCATGCCACCATTTGGCTGTAACAAAATGTGCAAGTGAATAAGTGTGTGCGTGTTCTGCAATTTTAGGATATGCCGTTGTTCCAGATGTAAAAAACATTAACATCGGTTCGTTACTTTTAGGCATTCTATTCGGATCAATTGTAAGTTTTGTCGAACAATCTCTGTATGCATCCTCTATATCGTGCCATCTATTTCTTGAGCCATCAGACGAGATTTTTATTATATCCTTTTTTAAATCACTGATTGCAAGTTCAGCTTCTTCTATGCATTCTTCAGTAGACACGCAGATTATTGCATTTATATCTGCTTCTTTAATTCTATAAACTAAGTCCTTCTTTTTAAGTTGAATTGTTGCTGGAACCGCTACTGCACCTATCTTGTGAAGTGCAATCATTGCCATCCAGAAATTATAATGTCTTCTAAGTACAACAAGTACTCTGTCACCCTTTTTTATCCCCAATGATAAGAAGTAGTTGGCTACTTGATTGGACATGTGCATTATATCCGCAAAGCTAAACTTCTTTTCCTTTAAATCATGCGATATCCAAAGCAATGCAGTTTTATCAGGTGTTTTTTTGCCGTAATAATCTATAACATCATATCCAAAATTATAGTTTTCATAATTAAAAAAAGAGATATCCTTAAGACATCCATCCTTAGTTATCTCTTCTTTAATAAATTTTTTATATAAATCCATCTTGCGGGTTTTGCGAGCACCTTCCGTTATTTATTTAACATTATTCTTTAATGTCTCAAGTTCCTTTGCAAGTTCTTTTGGTAATGTCTTGTCAGCATCAAATTTAGCATAAAACTCTTCTATTCCCTTTGCATCTTCACGCCATAGTTCATTTTCAACTGTTAATAAATTCTCAATATCAGCTTCTGTCATTTTTAGACCTTTGATATTGATGTCCTTTGCATTAGGAACAAATCCAATTGCAGTTTCTTTTGCATCAACTTCTCCATCAACTCTTTTGATAATCCAATCAAGAACTCTCATATTATCGCCAAAGCCAGGCCACAAGAAGTTTCCGTTTTCATCTGTTCTGAACCAGTTAACATTAAATATCTTTGGTTGATGCTTAACCTTCTTTCCAATTTCAATCCAATGTTTGAAATAATCTCCCATGTTATATCCACAGAATGGCAACATAGCCATTGGATCACGACGTACAACACCAACTGCACCACTTGCTGCTGCTGTTGTTTCTGATGCCATTATAGAGCCTATAAATACTCCATGATTCCAATCTCTTGCCTCGTATACTAATGGTGCTGTCTTTGCTCTTCTACCACCAAATATAATTGCATCTAATGGTACTCCATTAGGATTTTCAAAATCTTCAGATATACAAGGACAATTAATTGCTGGCGCTGTAAATCTGGAATTTGGATGAGCACCCTTAATTCCTTCAGCTCTTTCTTTATCTGTCCATGGATTTCCCTTCCAGTCAATTGCTTCTTTTGGTGGATTCTTATCCAATCCTTCCCACCATACTGTATTATCTGCTAAGTTATGCACAACATTTGTAAAGATTGTATTATTTCTTGTTGATGCCAGAGCATTTGGATTTGTTTTCTCGTTTGTTCCTGGAGCAACTCCGAAGAAACCATTTTCTGGGTTAATTGCATACATTTTGCCATCTTTAATTTTAATCCATGCAATATCGTCACCAACTGTATAGATTTTGTATCCTTTATCTGCAAATTCCTTTGGTGGAATTAACATTGCAAGGTTTGTTTTTCCACATGCTGATGGAAATGCTGCTGCTACATATCTCTTTTCTCCATTTGGCTTTTCTAAACATAAAATAAGCATGTGTTCTGCCAGCCAACCTTCTTTGTTTCCAAGATATGAAGCTATTCTCAATGCAAAACATTTTTTACCTAATAAAACATTTCCGCCATAACCTGAGTTTACAGACATGATTGTGTTATCTTCTGGGAACTGGCATATATATCTCTTTTCAGCATCAATATCTGCCTTTGCATGTAAACCTCTAACAAAATCATCACTCTTCCCAAGTTGATCTAATACTTTTTGTCCTATTCTTGTCATTATATTCATATTAAGAACAACATATATTGAATCGGTTAACTCAATACCTATTTTTGAAAAAGGTGAACCAACAGCACCCATTGAATATGGAATAATGTACATTGTTCTGCCTTTCATGGCTCCATCATATAAGCCTCTTAACATCTTATATGCTTCTTTAGGCTCCATCCAGTTGTTTGTAGGACCTGCATTCTCTTTCTTTCTTGAACATATAAATGTTCTTCCCTCAACTCTAGCTACATCGTTTTCTTTTGTTCTATGCAAATAACATCCAGGTAGCTTCTCTTCATTTAACTTTATCATCTCACCAGTTGCACATGCTTCAGCTCTCAACTGGTTTAGTTGTTCTTCGCTACCATCAATCAATACAACTTTATCTGGCTTACATAATTCAACTGATTCTTCAACAAATTTTGTTAATCCTTTACTTAAAAACTTCATTTTTCCTCTCTTCCGACAATCTAAAATTCTTTGTGTCGGCACAAATCAAATATGAGTTAATTATAACCTATTTAACTTATTTCAGTCAATTTTCCACTTTTAAAAAATCGGCAATAATTAGAGCTTTTCAAAAACTAATAACTTGTTTAAAGGCACACTAAATCTTTGCCTATTTCCACCTTCATAAGCCTTATCATCCAGCATTGATTTCCATTTGCCTTTAGGCAATAACACTGTCTTTATTCTAATACCTTTGTGCACAACTGGTGCCACCAAATACTTATTCCCAAGCATAAATTGTTGTTTCGCTTTATGCATATTTTGATTTGGAAATTCATATTCCATATATCGAACTATAGGTTCTCCAGAACCTGATGCTTGGACTGCTAAGTCATATATATAGTCAGCAAACTTTTCATGTATATGTGCTGCTTCCACACACATCTTTGCAAACTTCTCATTTTTTAATTCCCATATTGATTTTGAGTACTGCATCATTGGCAACAACGATGCACATTCGGCAGCCCGTACAAATAATTCGTTATCCATTTTCTTACCTGGTTTGAAGTCCAAATCTCTTCCACCACCAACCATATCTGCACAAGCATACGGCGAGCCTATAATGGATAGAAGTAGAATGTTTGGAATTAGAGCCCTAAGACCTAAAATACTATTCCATCTGTGTCGCTTATCAGACAATCTTTGTGCGATACTAAGCCCTCCGCATTTCCAAGCTGCTCGTAACTCATTATATTTATACTCAGTCCCAAGCTTTGCCCACAGTTCAGACTGTTTGTTGGCTGTAATGTTCATTGCTGTATTATCTGTATCGAAATAATATTGAGCGTCTCCTCCATCTTGTTTAAATCCAGATATTCCATATGTGTGCTGTAACCACTCACACTGTTCTTTGAACCATTTGACTGCATATGGATGTGACATGTCTAACAACGCATCTGTTCCATTCCACCACTTTCTCATTGCTACATTGTTCATCTTATCTCGAACAAGTGCATTTCTTTCTTTTAGCTTTTCAAAATCTGGAGATGACGGTGATACAAACGGTGCTATCCATAAAGAAACTTTAAATCCTAACTTAATCAAATCCTCAACCATTTTTTTAGGGTCAGCAAATTTCTCATTAAAATCCCAATTGCCAAATCCTTTTTGCCATCCGTCATCTATAATTAATTCTCCAGTAGGCATCCCTGATTCAATTATGCTTTTTGCATATTTTACAATGTCTTCTTGATTTTGATTCTTTAGCAGTTCAATCCATGTACAATACTGCGGACTTACGAATTTTTCTTTAGGAGGCAATTTCCCATCGAACGGAAAGTATTTTTTTGATGCATCAAGATATGCATCTTTTAAATTATTGTTATGTGAAAACATCTCTATTTTTTCTTTTGATTTAAAAATTATTTTATTCCCTACTACAACTGTTTTTAATCCGCCTTCAGACCATACAAATCTACCTTTAGTGCTTACATAAAATGGTGCCGACTGATTGTATAGAATATTCCTTAGATCGTTACAGTAATACGGCTTAAATGGTGAGATTGGCATCAAAAATCCAAGAGCAACATTGCCACCATACCAGTATTCATTTTTTAAAAATTTAACAATAAGCTTTCCCATTTTCCCCACATTTTTAAGTTTAGCAAAAATTAACTGTTAAAATAAAGAACACCGCTTAATCGGTGTTCTTTAAAATGAAAAAATTAAAAAAGGAGAAAAAACTTCGATTATCTCTGTTTCAAGTACATACGCTTTCTTGCCGCTTCTGCTTTTTTCTTTCTCTTTACACTTGGCTTTTCGTATGCCTCTTTTCTGCGAAGATCGCCTATTATACCATCATGAGCACATCTTCTCTTCCATCTTCTAAGAATCATCTCTAGTGTCTCATTTTCTTTGGCTTCAACTCTTGACATATTATCACCCCCTCGCAGTTCGATATTGCAAGTATATGCCTTTAAGTGAGTTTTGTAAAATAATTTTTAAAGCTTGCAAGTTAATCGCACTTAAACAAATAGCATTATAAGGCTATATCCTTTATATCCCTTATTTATTCATATAGAATAAAGTCATGGAACTTGCAGGTTATATTTTCCTTTTAATTATTGGCTTAGTGTTAATAATCTTTGGCGGTGATGCGTTCGTTGATGGAGTTTCTTGGATTGCAAAAAAACTTGGTATTCCTCAATTTATTATAGGTGCCACTCTCGTTTCATTTGTAACAACACTTCCTGAAATTATTGTTTCAACAATTGCTGCTGGTGAAGGAAAAACTGATTTAGCTATAGGTAATGCAATTGGGTCAGTAAATGCAAATATAGCTCTAATAATGAGTCTCTCAATCATATTCATCCCTGTTGCAATAAAAAGAAAAGAATATGCCTTTAAATTTATTTTATTTCTCATAAGTGTTGTAAGTCTCTGGTTGCTCTCTTTTAAATCAAAAAGTCTTGCTCTATGGGGTGCTGGCATTTCTATAATTCTCTTTGTCGTTTTTATAACAGAAAATATTGTCGTTACAATAAAAAAATATAAAGAAAAATTTTGTCTTGAAAATACCATTGATGTGGATGAATATCATATGGTATCAAATAGCAAAGAATTTGCACTTGGTGCAGATGGGAAAATTATAAAGTTAAAATTAAAAGAAAAATCCTCTAGTAAAGAAATTGCTCATAACTTGTTTCGTTTTGTTTTTGGAATTGGCGGTATTATCGGCGGAGCTCAACTCCTGGTAACATATGGTGAGAAATTTGCATTCAAAGTTGGTGTTCCAAGCCGTATTATAGCGGTAACTGTTATAGCTATTGGAACATCTCTGCCTGAACTTGTAACCACAATAACTTCAATAGTTAAAAAGAAAGCTGATTTGTCAGTTGGAAATATAATCGGAGCCAATGTCATTGATATTACTTTAATTCTCGCATTATGTGCCTTTATATCTGGAAAACCGCTACCAGTTAACA
>CAUTUX010000016.1:0-21358 GCA_963542015.1 uncultured Clostridia bacterium
GAATTTTCTTTTTTAATCAAAAAGATTTATGGTGCTAAATCAAAAAGACGGGACATATGATCTTGATTCTGATACTATTGCAGAACTTGCATATAGTAGTTATTATATTCCTGGTTCATCAAGAGTGCATATTTCAAACGATGAAACACAACTTTTTAGCCCAAGACAAATTGGAAATAGCGGAATTTATTTTGAGACAAACCTATCTGCAAGAGGTGTCTTTTCCTTTATTAAGGCATTGCTAGAAAAAATGCAATTGGAAGATGATTTCAGTTTCTCTTTATCAGAGAACTAATGTGCTCCCCAAGTCAAGGACAATTAGTCATTGTCATTATTTCATCCCCCTATATAATCATCTATCACAACTCTAAGGTCTCTCCACTCGCTGTTGATAATTCCCTTTAAAGAACTCAAATCGTTAAAATTAGGGCGTGTAGGGGCGATATTTTGGGTATTTTTGTTATGATCAGGTAGCAGATTTGTCTATGTGTTAGAGTAGGTCGTGCTTAATAATAATTATTGGGTGGGGTGTTGAGTGATTGGGTGGGTTAGATTGTCGGTTATTGACAGGTTGAGTTGTTTGGATAATATGTTTGGGGATTTTTTGTTGCCGTCCACTTTTTTGATATCGTTTGATTTTTATAACTTGATTACATAGACTGTAGATAGTGGAGTTATCGATTAGACTTTTATATTTAATAATTGCAATTTACACGAGATTCTCACACTAGTTGTAGTTTAAGCATAAAAAGGAATAACATGCCAAATTGTATTCAAACGTTCATTAAATATTGCAAGAGGTCTTAAATGTCAATAGGGAAAAACATTACTATATTAAGAGAAAGAATGGGACTTACTCAAAAACAGATTGCGGATTTATTAGATGTTACAGATAACATTGTTTCATCTTGGGAAATGGAAGAATATGAGCCAAATATGGATAATCAAATAAAGTTAGCAAAGATTTTCAAAGTATCAATGTCAAGTATTAATGGTACAAAAACGAAAATGTTTGAAACAAAAAAATCTATATATGATTGGGAACACATGAAACGATATGTTGAAGAAGTAGCAAAGAAATACAACTTAAAGGATACTCTAAACAGTGTTGAGTTTGCAGTAGAATCACACTATGGACAAACAAGAAAAAACTCAGAAGTTCCTTACATATATCATCCCTTAAATATGGCTTGTCACGCACTAGCAATGGGGATTAGAGATGATGCATTAATTTCCGCAATACTTTTACACGATGTAATTGAAGATTGCGGGAAGGAAGAGCGTGAGTTACCAGTTGGAGACGAATCGAAAGAAATAGTAAGACTTATGACAAGAAGGAAATCAAAAGAGAATACAACTGAAAGCGATATGGAAATGTACTACAATGCAATTTGTGATAATGTAAAGGCATCAATAACAAAGTGTATTGATCGTTGCAACAACTTAACAACAATGTCGTGGGGACTTAGTAAGGAGAGGATGTTTCAAATGATAAAAGAAACTGAGAGATATTATCCAAAGTTATTGGAAACAATAAAGAAAACAAGTGAATATAATGACGTTGCTTGGTTATTAAAATATCAAATGGAAAGTATGTTAGATATATACAAGAGGTTGCTGTAGAAATATAAGGAATAAAGTAGAGGTGTGCATTGCAAAGATGTTTGATATTAGTGATGTAATATATGCTCAAAGGTAATTTATGGAAAGAATTAACAAACTGCACATAGTAACTGGCACTCTATTCGACTATTTGGATGACAAAGATTTAATCGTTAATAGCAATAATAAATATATGTTATATGGCAGTGGCATTTGTGGACAAATATATAAACGAGCAGGCACACGAGAACTAGAAGATTATTGTCAAAAAAAATTTACCAAAAATATGGAAGTGAATGAGATACGATTCACGCCAGGTTTTAGTTTGAATGTGGATATTTTACATATTTATTGTCCAAAGTTCTTTGAATCAACAAATCCTTATGCGGAATTGCTTGATAGTTATTATTTAATATTCAATAGTGCTGCCCGAAAGGGTTATAAAAATATTATCAGTGTTAGTTTAGGAACGGGTCATCACGGTTATAAGCATGAATGTGTTGGATACAAAGTGTATGAAAAACTAAGAGAACTTGTTGACGAGTTTGATGTGGATTTTTATTTAGTGCTACCAGATGAGAAAGCATCAAGGTATTATGTCTCGAGAGAGGAAACATAATGAACTCAATTATTATTAATAGAATGTATGCTGGGGAGTATTTGACTCGCGGTATTGGCGGTGGCGAGGTTATAAATTTACTTCATTCAGATGAGGGAATAAATTATTGCTTTATTAATCCGCAAGGCTTGTTTAATTCAAGGTATGATAATACGGTTCGTGCAGTTATTCATACGAGATTATATGAAGCTGGGTGTTTTGAAGTAATAGGGGTTAGTATCTTAAATCATGAAAGTCAGTTGGTGCATGCAAAAGGATGCAGGTTAAAAGAAAAACTTGAAATTTGCTCACATGAGTTAAAAGAATATACTAAAAAACATCCTATTAATTATGGCGGAGTTCCTTACATAAAAGATACAGAAGAATGGGTGACTATAACTTTTAAATCAGAGAAACTGTTGTATCCGAAGAGACAAATCTTTATACTAGATTCGCATTACAATAAAACAGTTAGTGACTGTATTATTTCTTATAAAATGGCGGACAAACGTTTCGCAAAGCAGTCGTTGCATATGTATATTGACGACATTAGTACACCAGATTCCTTTAATGAAATTATGAGAATGATTAATGACGAGGAGATTTGGTGTGAAAAAATAACTAGAATAGATAACGAGAAACATAACAATCATTTCAATTTTTTAACCTTAATCGGCAAAGAGGACGATGAATTGTCTTTCTCAAATATGTTCAATTATTTTTTTAGTAAACACAGTTATTTATTTGTAGACTTTGCAAGAGAAATTTTAAACATCAATATAAATCCTGCATATAGTATAAAAAGAGAGTTTCATAATATTGATTTATGGATTGAAGATGATACGAATATTCTTATTATTGAAAACAAAATAAAATCGGGAATTAATGGGGTTTCATATCGACATGATTTTAGTGATGGTGGTTTGATACAATCTCAATTATCAAAATATTATAGTTTCGCTGAGAACTATGCTAGAGAGAAACATAAAAAAGCATCGTATTTTCTATTTTTACCAAATCATAACAAACTAGATTTGTCATTATATGAGGGTAGTAAGTTATACAAAGAAATAAGATATAGAGATATTTATAATTATTTAGTTTCAAAAAGTGTCAATGACCCGTATTACCTAGATTTTTGTAATGCGTTATATAAGCATACAAAGGATATACCAATTGACTACAGTGAAGTGCTTTTGAACTACTTAATTAAGCAAATCAATAAAAACAAATGATAGGTGTAGAGTTTCAAGCATATGGATCTCCCAATTGATGTCCGTATTTTTTATTCTCCACACAATTATTTTTGCCACTCTAGGGTTAGTCCACTTTTTGTTGATATGTCATCGAAAGAATCCTAATCGTTAAAATTAGGGCACATAGGGGCGATATTTGGGGTAAATTCAATATGATCAAGTAGCAGTTTTGTCGTTGTGGCGGAGATGGAGGGATTCGAACCCCCGAGAGATTGCTCCCTAACTGATTTCGAGTCAGCCCCGTTATGACCACTTCGATACATCTCCAAAAGCAAATTAATTATATTCAATTATCAGATACAAGTGCAATGTAAACGGGTAGTACAAACTGCTTAATTACTAGGATTGATTATTGAAAAAATTAAAAATAAAAATATATAATTAACTAAGAAAGAGGCAGGAGGAATTAAAAATGGCATTTATATTGGAGCCGCTTAAATATGCAAACGATGCTCTTGAACCAGTTATAGATAAAGAGACGGTTGCAATACACCATGATAAACATCACCAAGGATATGTAACAAATTTCAACAATGCTTTAGTTGGCACAGGATGGGAAGATAGAAAGATTGAGGATATATTGAGAAACCTCAATAAGATACCAGCGGATAAAAGGACGGCAGTTAAAAATCATGGAGGTGGACATTTTAACCACATGATATATTGGGAAGTAATGACTCCAGGTGGAGCAAAAGAACCAGTTGGGAATTTGAAAAAAGCGATAGATAAGAAATTTGGAAGTTTTGATGAATTTAAAAAACAATTTGAAGACAAAGGTAAAGGACAGTTTGGATCTGGGTGGGTAAGTTTAGTTGAGAAAGATGGGGAAATCTCTGTCGTAAATCACTCAAATCAAGATACTCCTTTTAGCGATGGATACAACATCATAATCACAAACGATGTGTGGGAACATGCATATTATCTTAAATATCAAAATAGGCGACCAGACTATTTATCTGCTTGGTGGGCACTCGTAAATTGGGATATTGCTGAGCAGAGATTCATGCAAGGAATATAACCAAGGACTGACATAAAGACATATATTTATCAATTATTCTGATTTAAGTTTTTGCATTTATTCGCAATCTTTCGTGTGGTATAATAACAATCGTGACGAGGAGAACGACAGATGCTTTTAGCGATAGATGTAGGGAATACAAATCTTAAAATAGGTATTTTTGATAAAAGTAAATTAAAAGCTTCGTGGAGATTGTCAACGACTGCATCCAGAACATCTGATGAGTACGGAATGGTTCTTTATGATTTGCTTTCACAAGAAAATCTTTCATTTACAGACATAGACGGCACAGTAATATCATCGGTGGCACCGATGCTAAACTATACGCTTGAACACATGTGTCAATATTATATTCAAAAAAAACCATTAATGGTTTCAAGTGATATTAATGTTGGAATTAAGATTAAATATAAAAATTTGAGCATGTTGGGTTCTGATAGAATTATTGGAGCCTTAGCAACATATAAGGAATATGGCGGTCCTGCGATAGTAATTGATTTTGGTTCTGCTACAACATTTGATTTGGTTACAGGAGATGGTGTTTTTTTAGGAGGTGCAATTGCTCCTGGGATAAAGACATCTGCGGAGTCTTTAGTAAATACAGCAGTTAAGTTGCCTAGAGTCGAGCTTATAAGACCAGAGAATATAGTTGGACAATCGACAGTCGCATGTATGCAGAGCGGAATAGTATACGGATATGCTGGAATGGTGAAATACATGATTGATAAGTATAAGGAAGTTGACGGCATGAAAAATGCTAAAGTTGTAGCGACAGGTGGTTTAAGTGAGTTGATACACAGCGTAGAACCTGAGCTAATTGATGTGATTGATAGAGCACTGTCATTAAAAGGTTTAAGAAACATATACGAAATTAATAAATAGGAGATAGTTAGTGAAACAAGTAAAAGTCGCATTGCTGGGATTAGGCGTAGTTGGAAGTGGCACATATCGTATTTTGCAGAATAAAAAAGAATATATTGCGAGTAACGATAAGGTAGAGATAGAAGTTGTAAAAGTACTTGAAAAAAATCAAGATAGATTGAAAGAACTCAAAATACCAAAATCAATGGTTGCAAAGACTATTGATGAAATTGTTGAAGACAAGGAGATTCAAATTGTTGCAGAATTTTTTGGTGGAATTGAACCAGCAAAAACATTTTTAATAAAGTGTTTAAAAAGTGGAAAAAGTATAGTTACAGCAAACAAAGAGATGTTGGCAAAGAGCTGGCCCGAGTTAGAAAAATCAGCAAGGGAAGGGAATGCAGGTATATATTTTGAAGCTAGTTGTGTTGGAGGTGTTCCTGTAATTAGAGCCTTAACAGAAAGCATGCAAGGCAATAATATAATTTCATTAAAAGGAATTGTAAACGGAACCACAAATTATATTTTATCAAGAATGATAAAAGAAAAAGTTGATTACGCTACATGTTTAAAGGATGCACAAAAACTTGGATATGCAGAAGCTAATCCATCGGCGGATGTTGATGGATTTGATGCGATGTACAAAAACAGCATTTTGAGTTCGCTGGCATATAAGAAAAGAGTGCCAATAGATATGATATATAGAGAGGGCATTTCTAACATTTCATTAGAAGATATGGGAGCTGGAACGGATATGGGATACACATTGAAGTTGTTGGCAATTTCAAAGAGCATTGATGGAAAGATTGAAGCAAGAGTTCATCCTGCATTTATACCAAGCGAACATCCGCTGGCTCAAGTGCAAGGATCATTTAATGCATTATTTATGCATGGTGATAATGTTGATGATGTAATGCTGTATGGCAGAGGGGCAGGTTCTTTTCCAACAGGAAGTGCAATTGTAAGCGATATTGTTTACGCTGCCAGCGTAACTGAGCATAGACGATATGCATGGGAAGAAGACCTTGATATAAATAAAAACGATTTTGAACACAATTTTATTTCAAAATATTATGTTAGGATTTTGGTTGATGATAACGAAGGTATATTAAGTGCTATTGCAGCAGTATTTTCCAAAAATAAGATATCAATCAAATCCCTTGTGCAGAAGGATTCAAAAAAGAAGAGTGTGCCTATTGTTTTCATTACACATGAAACAAGAGAAGAATCTATGAAGAATGCACTGGATGAAATTTCACAATTAGTTGGGGTTGAATCTGTAGCTGCCGTAATAAGAGTGGAAGATTGATGAAAAAAGAATTTAAGAGAAGAATGGGTGTTTTGATGAATATATCATCCTTGCCAAGCGAGTTTGGTATAGGATGTTTTTCAAAGGATGCAGATACTTTTGTAGATATGCTTGTTGATATGGGTTGCCAATGTTGGCAGGTATTGCCGATAAGCATAATAGGAGCTGGTAACTCTCCATATTCAGGATTATCATCTTTTGCAGGCAACAAGTTGTATATTTCTCCATTAGGATTAATGAGAGATGGGTTACTCTCTCCAGAAGAAGTTGAAGGATATAAATATAACGGGCAACCATATAATGTTGATTATGCTTTTGCATATAGTAACTCTGAAAGATATTTATGGCAGGCATATTTAAGAGTCGATGAGAAATTAAGGAAAGAGATATTGGCATTTGCGAAAAAAGAAAAGTGGCTAAAAGATTATGCTCTTTTCATGCATATAGCAAAATATCATTCAACAAACTGGACAACATGGGAAAAAGGGTTAAAAGAACATAATAGTGAAGCGATAGAAGCATATTATAAAAAACATGAAAATGATGTTCAGTTCTATTTCTTTGAACAATATGAGTTTTTTAAACAGTGGAATGCTGTGAAAGAAAAGGCAAATTCAAGAGGCATTAAGATAATTGGAGATCTTCCATATTATGTGGCAACGGATTCTGCTGATGTATGGGGAAATCAAAAAGATTTTGCACTGGATCCTAAGACAGATCTTCCTAAATATGTTTCAGGGGTACCAGGAGATGCATTCGCAAAAGACGGACAAGTTTGGGGAAATGTTATATATAATCTCAAAAATATGAAAGAAGACGAGTATTCGTTTTTAAGAAGTAGGGTGAAACATGCATTTAATATGTATGACTCGTTAAGAATTGATCATGCCAGAGCTTTATATAATTATTTTGAGATACCATACGGAGATACAACGGCAGAGAATGGGAAATGGAAACAAGGGCCAGGCAAAGAACTTGTGAATTTATTTATAAAAGACAATAGTGATAAAGAAATAATTCTTGAAGATCTTGGCAACCTTGATGATAAGTGTAGGGAATTTTTGGATAATACTGGACTGCCAACCATGAGAATTTTTCAGTTTGCATTTGATGGCACGATGAATATTCATATTCCGCACAATTATATTAAAAACTGTGTTGCATATACTGGAACACACGACAACACTACACTGCTTGATTGGTTATACAATCAAAATGAAGGGGCAAGATCATTTGCATTGAAATATTGTGGTTTCTCTGGATCGGGTTGGGGCATAGGTGGAAGAGAATGCCAATCCAATAAAGCTGTTATAAAAACATTGATACAGTCTTCAGCAGGCATGGTTATCATTCCAATTCAAGATCTGTTAGGTTATGGTGGTGACACAAGGATGAATATTCCAGGAACATCTGAAGGGAATTGGAAGTTTAGAGTTGCATATGAACAGATGGGAACAATTGATACCGGATATTATTATGATCTAAATAATACATACGGAAGGATAAATAATTAAGTGGTTGTCTTTATAGTAAAAGGCAAGGTGGACAGTGATAAGCTGATTCGCTTTGCGTATGTAAATTTTGTTGCTTTGAGTGGGCACAAAAAACAAGAGGACATTAAGATAATTAGAGAAGAAGGTAAGAAACCTAGACTTAATTGTGAAGATATATTTTTTTCGTTGTCGCACAGTGAGGATGTTACGGCAATAGCGATCTCAGATAGAAATGTTGGGCTTGATATTGAGTGGGGAAGGGAAAGAGATTATAATAAAATTAAATTCATAAAGGCAGATTGTTTGGATACATTCTATAGAGAATGGACAAAGCATGAAGCATACTATAAGTATTTAGGAACAGGGATAAAAAAAGAAGCGGTGGACAATTCCCTTACATATGAAACATTTATTTTATATGAAAACTGTTACCTAACGGTGTGTAGTGAAGAAGAACAAATAACAGGCTATGAAATTTCATTAAAGGCGGTGGAAAGTATATGATTTTTGAAAAGATACGCAAAATGATGGCTGAACAGCTGAACATTGATCCTGATAGGATTACTTTAAAAACAAAGTTTGTCGACGATTTAAGAATAGACAGTTTGGATATAGTTGAACTTTTGATGCGTGCTGAAGATGAGTTTGGAATGGAATTTGATAATTCAGTAGTTCTTAACTTTAGTAGCGTGGGCGATGTTGTTGATTATATAACAAACGCTTTAAAGAAGTAGGCTATTTATTAAAATTTTGTAGTTTAAATTCAAAACTATCAGATAAAGCAAACCATGAAGCTTTAATTACATCTGTTGAAACTCCGACAGTTTTCCATATATTTTCTGAATCTTTTGATGTTATAACGACCCGAACAAGGGCACCAGTAGCCATATTTGAATCGATTACACGAACTTTATAATCTTCAAGTTTAAAATCATTTATCAGAGGATACACGCCAGATAGTGTGCTCCTTAGAGCCTTAT
The DNA here is from genome assembly GCA_963542015.1 of uncultured Clostridia bacterium. Classification (GTDB taxonomy): domain Bacteria; phylum Bacillota; class Clostridia; order Christensenellales; family CAG-917; genus CAUTUX01. Next base: position 9,118 of record CAUTUX010000016.1, read on the forward strand.
CAAGAGCGTGAACAGGACCATTTCCATCACTTGTATTTGTATATTGTTTCCCATTAACCTCTATCGTAACTGTAGCGACATTTTTATTCTCGTTTGATGTAATAGAGTAACTGATTAGTTTAAATGAAGGTTTGAATATGTTTAGTTCTTTTTCAGCCAATAAAAGAAGACTTGCATCGGCTCCTTCAAATTGATATCCATTCAGTTCCATTTCCTTTATTACTTTAAGAATTTTTTCAACCCGAGCATCTGTTTTTTCAATGTTTGGAATGATACTTGAAAGTTTTCTTGCCATCGCAGCTTTTCCCGAAATTTCACTTAACAGTATGCGACTGCTGTTTCCCACAGCAGAAGGGGTAACATGCTCAAACGAGTGAGGCATTTTCAAAATTCCATCAGTATGAGTTCCAGCTTTATGTGTAAATGCACAACTTCCGACATATGGCATATGAGGATTTAAATTTATATTTGATATATTTGCAATTTCTCTGGCTGTCGATGTGAGAGCTTCCATCTTTACATTCAATTTATATCCAAGTTTAAAAGCAAGAGTTGGGATAATATTGGATAAATTTGCATTTCCGCACCTTTCACCGAAGCCTAAAAAGGTCCCTTGCACATGCGTGGCTCCAGCTTCAATCGCAGCAATTGAAGATATATCGGCACAGCCAATGTCATTGTGGGTATGAATTCCAACTTTCATTTTTGGAAATATATTTTTAACATCAGTTACAGCACTTTTAATATCTTCTGGAAGAGTTCCTCCATTTGTATCACAAAGCACTACAACATCTGCACCTGCCAGATGAGCCGTTTCAATAGTTTTTAAAGCATAGTCTCGATTGTTTTTATATGAGTCAAAAAAGTGTTCTGCATCGTAAAAAACAGTTTTTCCTTTTGAAACAATATATGAGACGGTATCCTTGATTAGTTTTAAATTTTCAGTTTCTGAAATATTTAAAATGTGCTTGGCTAATAATATTCCTGACTTTCCAAATATTGTGCAATATTTTGTATTGGCATCCAACAGAACTTGTATTGAACGATCTTCTGACACTGATACCGTTTTTCTATGAGTCCCAGCAAAAGCCACATATTTATTCGAAGAATAAGATTTAAAAAATTCCTCATCCTTGGGATTTGAAGAAGGGTCACCGCACTCAACATAATCTATACCGAAATTAATTAGTAAGTCCGATATTATTTTTTTATCTAGTTTTGAATATGAAATTCCCTCCGACTGAGCACCGTCACGAAGAGTTGTATCAAGGAATTCAATTTTCATATTCGACCTCAATAAGTTTATTTGTTGCATCAAGATATGCGAGTATGGAAGCTTCCAGTACGTCTGTAGATACGCCTTTCCCAGATAATGTTCTGTCATTAAATTTTAGTCTGACGATAGCTTCACCTAAGGCATCTTTTCCTTCAGTTATAGAATTTACATTGTAATCTACAAGTTTGAAATCTTCTCCAATTATTGAAAGGATTGCTTTGAATGCAGCATCTACCGGACCATCTCCAGTCATTCTTTCGGTAATCCTTGTTCCATCACTTTCTAAAGTAATAGTTGCATTAGAAGATGATGAGTAGGCACTTATTTCATAATCCATAAGAGAGAATAACCGCTTAATTTTTCTTTTGCCTATGCCAGCGAGTAGGGCATCTATATCATTTCTTGTTATAGTTTTTTTCTTTTCAGCAAGGTTCTTGTACTTATCAAAATAGAAGTCAATTTCATTTTGTTCCAATTGATAACCCATCTCGTTTAACAAATTTAAAAATGCATGCTTTCCACTATGTTTGCCCAAAACAAGACTGTTTTCAAAAACACCTATTTCTTCAGGATTTATTATTTGATATGTTTCTTTATCTTGAATGATCCCATGTTGATGTATGCCCGATTCATGTACAAATGCATTTGTTCCAACGACAGGCTTGTTTGGGGGGATTTTTCTTCCAAGAATAGAAGAGAGTAGTCTTGATGTTTTATATATTTTCGAGAAATCTATATTATGTTTGATTGGATACCCTTTGACTTTAAGGGCAACAACGATTTCTTCAAGGGCGGCATTTCCAGCACGTTCCCCAATTCCACAGACAGTACATTCAACTTGATTGGCACCGCTTTTAATGGCAGCAATGCTGTTTGCAACTGCGAGCCCTAGATCATTATGACAGTGAGTGGATAATATAATATTGTTTGGGATTTCCTTTCTTAATGCGGATATCATTGCAGTCATTTCCTCAGGGAAACTGACCCCTACAGTATCTGGGAAGTTTACAGTATTCGCTCCAGCTTCAACAGCTGTCTTTGCAGCTTTAATTAAAAATGAGATATCTGTTCTGGTTGCATCTTCAAATGAAAATTCGACATCTGATACAAGAGACTTTGCGAATTTTGTGCTTTCAGATATTTTTTGAATACATTCATCTCGAGAAATATGAAGTTTTGATTTTAAATGAATATCAGAAGTGGCGATGAATACATGCAATCTAGGCTTTTTTGCCTCTCTAATTGCCTTATACGCTTTTTCAATGTCATCTTTATTGCAACGGCACAAAGCGGCAATAGAGGATTTTTTTAAAACTTTTGATATCTCTACACAAGAAATAAAGTCTTCTTTTGAACTTGCAGGAAAACCAAGTTCTATAACATCAACGCCTAGAGATTCTAACGCTTCTGCGAAATCAAGTTTCTCTTTCAAATGCATAGAACAACCTGGAGACTGTTCACCGTCTCTTAAGGTTGTATCAAAAATAATAAGTCGTTTGTCCATTTGTTAATTAATTTAAACCAAGAAAGTTTGGTAGTCAATTTTTGCAATCTTATAAAATATCGCTGAAAGATAGGAGCGAAGCGATTAAAAGTGCAAAATATCGGATTAGAATACCTAAAAAGCAATACATAACAAAGATATACGAGAAAATGATTAAGCAATTATTGTTAATAAAATACCAGCAATTGTAGTTAAAAAATTGAGAATGCTGTTTTTTGCATGTTATAATTAATAAATAATTTTTAAGGAGAATTTTGATGGATAAGAAAACAGTTAAAGATATTGATGTTAAAGGCAAAAGATGCCTTGTGAGAGTTGATTTTAATGTACCAATGAAAGATGGGAAAATAACTGATGAAAACAGAATTAATGGGGCACTTCCAACAATAAAGTATTTGATGGAACATGGTGCAAAAGTAATCCTTTGTTCACATATGGGGAAACCTCACAATATATTTTTTGAAGGCTTTGGCTTAACAAAAAAAGAAAAGAAGCTAGTTGAAAGCTTGCCTGAAAATGAAAGAGAAGCTAAGACAAAGGAGCTTCTGGAAAAAGCGTTAAAAACAGATAAAGAAAAATTTACATTAAGACCTGTTGCAGACAGATTAAATCAGCTTTTAAGCAATAAAGTTACATTTGCTGAGGATCTTGTTGGAGAAGACGCAAAAAAGAAAGTTGCTGCATTAAAAGATGGGGAATGTGTTCTTTTGGAGAACACAAGATTTGAGAAGGGTGAAGAAAAGAATGATGAGGCTTTGTGTAAAAAACTTTCAGAATTCTGTGACATATATGTAAATGATGCTTTTGGAACTGCACATAGAGCACATGCAACAACAGCTGGAATTGTGCAATATGGATTCGTAAAGGATGCTGTAAGTGGATTTTTAATAGAAAAAGAACTTGAGTTCCTTGGATCTGCTATCAACAATCCAAAGAGACCATTGGTTGCAATTTTGGGAGGAGCGAAAGTTAGTGACAAGATCAAGGTAATAGAAAACCTAATAGAAAAATGCGATACGATTATCATCGGCGGTGGAATGGCATACACATTCCTTAAGTCATTAGGGAAAGAGGTGGGAGATTCACTTCTTGAATCTGATAGAATCGAATTAGCAAAAAGCTTGTTAGAGAAAGCAAAAGCCAAAGGGGTAAAACTGTTATTGCCTATTGATAATATCATTGCAGATGCGTTCGATAATAATGCCAATACAAAAGTAGCGGAAGGAAATATCCCAGAAGGATGGCAAGGACTTGATATCGGACCAAAAACAATCAAGTTGTTTAGTGACGAAATATCAAAAGCAAAGACAGTTGTATGGAATGGACCAATGGGAGTATTTGAAATGCCAACATTTGCAAAGGGAACAGAGGCTATTGCAGAGGCATTATCAAAAACTAAAGCCACAACAATCATCGGAGGTGGAGACAGTGCTGCGGCAGTTGCGATCTTAGGATATGCAGATAAAATGTCACACATCTCAACTGGTGGTGGAGCTTCTCTTGAATTTCTTGAAGGGAAGGAATTGCCAGGTATTGCATGTTTAAATAACAAATAAATAAAAAAATTGGAGGAAATTAAAAATGAGTAGAAAACCAATAATAGCAGGCAACTGGAAAATGAATAATACAATTGCTCAAACAGAGGCATTGTTAAAAGATTTAAAACCTTTGGTAGTTGATGCGGACTGTGAAGTTGTTGTATGTGCACCATTCACATCTCTTGCAAAAGCTATAGAGCTAACAAAAAACAGCAACATAGCAGTTGGTGCAGAAAATGTTCATTGGGCTGAGAAGGGAGCATTCACGGGCGAAATCAGTGCAGAAATGCTCACAGAACTTGGCGTAAAATATGTCATTATAGGACACAGTGAAAGAAGACAATATTTTAATGAAACAGATGAAACAGTAAACAAAAGAGTGAAAGCAGCATTAACTGCAGGGTTGAAGCCTATTATATGTATAGGTGAGACTTTAGCTGAAAGAGAAAGTGGCAAGGTCGAAGAAGTGCTTGTCAGACAAACAACGGGAGCGTTTGCAGATATTGATGCAAAGGAACTGAAAAATATTGTTATAGCGTATGAACCAGTATGGGCTATAGGAACTGGAAAAACCGCTACAGCACAACAAGCAAATGACACTATTAAAATTGTTAGAGATACAATTGCAAAGTTATATGGCAAAGCAGAAGCAGACAAAATGAGAATACAATATGGCGGAAGTATGAATCCTAAAAATGCAAAAGAACTTATGGCAATGGAAGAAATTGACGGTGGTTTGATAGGAGGAGCATCTCTTAAAGCTTTGGATTTTTCACAAGTCGTAAAATATAATAAATAAAAAATAAAGAAGGGATATAAATGGTCGGATTAATAATAATGGACGGTTTTGGGATAGCTCCTGAAACTCCGGCAAATGCAATATATGTACAAGGAACGCCTTGTTTAGATGAAATAAAAAAACACGCTTCAGTATCTACCCTACAAGCAAGTGGACTTAATGTAGGTCTACCAGATGGACAGATGGGAAACAGTGAAGTTGGGCATCTGAATATGGGAGCAGGCAGAATTGTATATCAAGATTTGACTCAAATATCAAAAGAGATTGCAGAGGGTACATTTTTCAAAAACGATGAGTTACTTACAGCGATGAATAATGCTAAAAATGGGAAACAGTTGCACATCATGGGGCTTCTTGGCACGGGAGGTGTGCATAGCTATTTTGATCATTTAAAAGCATTGATAGACATGGCCGCTAAAGAAAAAGTTGAAAAAGTCTTTATACATTGCTTCTTAGATGGTAGAGATACTCCTCCAACATCTGGCGAAATGTTCCTTAAAGAGTTACAAGAATACATTGACAAAGTAGGCGTTGGAAAGGTAGCAAGTATTTGCGGACGTTTTTATGTAATGGATAGAGACAATCGTTGGGAGCGAGTTGAGAAGGCATACAATCTACTAACTCAAGGTGAAGGAAATACAGCACCTGACGCCATCACAGCAATAAAGGAAAGTTACAAAAACAATGTAACTGATGAATTTGTTATCCCAACATCTATACAAGAAAATGGTCACCCAATTGCAACTATTAAAAAAGGCGACAGCGTAATTTTCTTTAATTATAGGCCGGATAGAGCAAGAGAAATAAGTCGAGCCCTTGCAGAAAAAGATTTTAACTTTTTTGAAAGAAAAGGTGGATATTTAGAACCTTTCTATGTAGGGTTCACAAGATATGATGCCACATTTAAAAATGTGCGAATTGCATTTAAGCCAAGGAATCTTGTAAACACATTGGGAGAGTATTTGGCAAAAAATAACAAGAAACAATTTAGAATTGCTGAAACTGAAAAATATGCACATGTAACGTTCTTCTTTAATGGAGGAGTGGAAGCACCAAATAAAGGGGAAGATAGAATATTAATTCCTTCACCTAAGGTTACGACGTATGATTTAAAACCAGAAATGAGTGCATATGAGGTTGCAGATAAGGCTGTTGAAGCTATAAATAGTGGCAAGTATGATGTTATGATTTTGAACTTCGCAAATTGTGATATGGTAGGTCATACTGGTATTTTTGATGCGGCGAGAAAGGCTGTTAAAGCTGTTGATGAATGTACAAAGAAAGTTACAGATGCAATTATTGCAAAAGGAGGCAAGGTTCTAATAACGGCAGATCATGGGAATGCAGATCATATGTTTGATGATGACGGAACTCCATTTACAGCTCATACAACAAACCCGGTACCATTAATTTTGGTTGGTGATAATCATAAACTCAAAGATGGGAAGTTATGCGATATTGCCCCAACAATGCTTGAATTGCTCGGAATGAAAATCCCTGAAGAAATGACGGGACATAGTCTGTTGGCATAACAGACTATATTTGGGGATATAGCTCAGTTGGTAGAGCGACGCGTTCGCAATGCGTAGGTCGTGAGTTCGAGCCTCATTATCTCCACCAATTATATTTAACTTGAAATGAAAAGACATCGGGAGGAATTTTGATAAAAGAATATAAGACAATACGAGAAATAGTCGGACCTTTGATGCTTGTTGAGGGCGTTGAAGGCGTTAAGTATGATGAAATTGTTGAAATAAATCAGCCTGACTGCAAGACAAGATTGGGGAAAGTCCTTGAAATAAACAGAGACAAAGCACTTGTACAGTTGTTTGAACCATCTCAGGGGATACAAATATCAAAAGCTAGAGCAAAATTTGTAGGGCACAGCATGGAACTTAATTTGTCCACAGATATGCTTGGTAGAGTTTTTGATGGAATGGGTAAAGCAAAAGACGGTGGTTGTGAAATAATCCCAGAAATGAAAATGGATATTAATGGGAAATCTATAAATCCAGTTGCAAGAGACTATCCGAATGAGTTTATCCAAACTGGAGTAAGTGCAATAGATGGATTGAATACTCTTGTTAGAGGACAGAAGTTGCCAGTTTTTTCAATGTCTGGGTTACCTCATAAAGAGTTGGCGGCACAAATTGCCAGACAAGCCAGCGTTAAAGATGGTGGGAAATTTGCAGTTGTGTTTGCAGCGGTGGGTATAACATTTGAAGAAGCAGAATATTTTATACAGGATTTTAAAAAGACAGGAGCTATAAAGAGAACAGTAATGTTTATGAACCTTGCAAATGATCCTGCTGTTGAAAGAATCGCTACACCTAGAATGGCATTGACATGTGCTGAGTACTTGGCATTTGAAAAAGGGATGCATGTTCTTGTAATAATCACAGATATAACTAACTACGCTGAAGCGTTAAGAGAAGTTTCGGCAGCAAGAAAAGAGGTTCCTGGAAGAAGAGGGTATCCAGGTTATTTATATACTGACTTAGCGACTATGTATGAAAGAGCAGGAAGAATAGTTGGCAAACAGGGGTCAATAACACAGATACCAATATTGACAATGCCAGAAGATGATAAGACTCACCCTATTCCAGACTTAACAGGATACATAACAGAAGGACAAATCATTCTTTCAAGAGAACTTTACAAGAAGGGAATTATGCCACCAATTGATGTGTTACCTTCATTGTCAAGACTAAAAGATAAAGGAATAGGAGCTGGTAAGACCAGAGAAGACCATGCTGATATAATGAACCAATTATTTAGTGCATATTCACAAGGCAAGGAAGCAAAAGAATTAAGCTCAATACTTGGTGAATCAGCTTTGAGTGATGTTGACAAAAAGTATGCTCTATTTGCGGAGGAGTTTGAAAAGAGATATTTAAATCAGAGCTTCACAACAAACAGAACAATAGAAGAGACCTTAGATACAGGATGGGATTTATTGAGAATTCTTCCAAGATCTGAACTAAAGAGAGTTAGAGAGGCGTATTTAGAAAAATACTACGATAAAAAATAATGGCAGTATTAAATGTAAATCCAACTAGAATGGAGTTGCGTCGATTAAAAGATAGACTCAAGGTTGCGATGAGAGGACACAAGTTATTAAAAGACAAGACAGATGAAATGATTCGTCAGTTTCTGATTTTAATTAAAGAAAATATAAAAATAAGAAAAGAGGTTGGACAAGATTTTGATAACACAATGTCTTCATTTGCATTAGCAAAGGCAATGACATTTTCTTCTGAGGTTGAAAACAGTGTTGCAATTCCATCAAAAACATTGAGCATTAAAACATCATATAAATCATTTATGGGAATTGAAATGCCAAGCATTCAAGTTGAGGAAAGTTCAAGTGGTGAACTAATTCCATATTCCTTTGCATCGACAACAGCACAGCTTGATACTGCGTTACTTAGACTTAATGGAACGATTAAGCAACTTATAACTCTTGCGGAAATTGAAAAGGCATCTTCAATGCTTGCTGATCAAATAGAAAAGAATAAAAGAAGAGTAAATGCATTGGAATACATTATGATTCCGCAATTAGAAGAAACAATTAAGTTCATAACGATGAAACTGGAAGAACAAGAAAGGAGTTCAGTTATTAGGATAATAAAAGTTAAAGAACTCATAAATGCACATTCATAAGGTATAAGTTTCAAGACTGTACGAAATTTCAAGTGAACAATATAAATAAAATAGGAAGAATAATGTTATACAGTTGTATAATATTTGCGAGGCAGTATCTATGAAGTTGTTTGAAGTATTATCTAAAATAAATGATCCGAAAGATTTAGAGATTTTTTTTCAAGACTTATGCACACCACATGAGGTTGAGCAGATGAATCAGAGAATTGAATGTGCACAGTTGTTTTTAAATGGTGAGACATATCAGAATATAAGTAAAAAGACAGATGTCTCAAGTGCAACACTTTCAAGAGTATCGAGATGTATACAGTTTGGAAGTGGAGGTTATTCTAAAATTTTAAAGAGAATAATAAATGAGAAGTGATATAGAAACAATTATAAAATCAATAGGGCATACACCAACAATACAGCTTGAAGAGAACCTTTATGCAAAAATTGAAGCGAAGAATCCAGCTGGATCTATAAAGGATAGAGTTGCTGCGTACATGATAAAAGACGGCATCTCCCGTGGAATATTGAAAGACGGAAGTAGAGTGGTTGAAGCAACAAGCGGAAACACAGGTATAGGTCTCGCATATATTTCTAAACAAATGGGATTTTCTTGCGATATTTATATGCCAGAGAGTATGTCACTAATGAGACGAGAATTGATAAGGCAGTATGGGGCGAATGTAATTTTAACTAAAGCAGACGAAGGAATGGCTGGCTCCGTTCGAGAAGCTAAGCAGAGTCTTGATAAAAATACATATTTTGTAGATCAGTTTAACAATCCTATTTCCGTTACAGCACACTATGAAACAACGGCAAAAGAGATATTTTTAGACAAAATATATGATTATATAGTTTGTGGAATAGGTACTGGCGGAACAATAATGGGTATTAAAAAATATATAGAAGACAATAAACTTTATACAAAAGCTGTAGGGATTGAACCAGTAGAAAGTCCTTTAATAACTCAGAACAAGGCTGGGAAACATAAAATAGAAGGAATAGGAGCAAACTTTATACCATCAATATTGGATGTTAGTAAAATTGATATAATGAAGACAGTAGCGGGAGACAATGCAGTATCTGCAGTTACTTATATATTTGAGAAGTATGGATTAAAGTGCGGGATATCTTCTGGTGCAGCGTATTTGGTTGCAAAGGAAATTAAAGAATTAACAGGTAAGTCAGTTCTAGCAATATTCCCAGATGATGGGAATAGGTACAGCGATAGCCTATATAGATAATGTAGTTGGGTGTAAGTTGATAAAGAAAAAAGGGACAGTAGGTATTGGGTTAAGTGGAGGAGTTGACTCTGCGGTTTCTGCATATTTATTAAAACAACGAGGATATGAAGTTGTTGGCGTGTATATGTCTAACTGGAAAGAAACTGATGGGAACGGGTGCTGTACTGGAGAAAAAGACTGGGAAGATGTTCGAAATATATGCAATAAATTGGACATTCCATATTATTCAGTAGATTTGAGTTCAGAATATTATGAAGATGTTTTTAGATTATTTATAGAAGAATATAAGAAAGGTAGGACGCCAAATCCAGATGTGCTTTGCAATAGGGAAATAAAATTTGGTTATTTTGCAAATAAAATTAAAGGAATGGGACTTGATTATCTAGCTACAGGTCACTATGCAAAGGTCGTACAACAAGATGGCAGACATTATTTATATAGATCAAAGGATGAAAATAAAGATCAAACATATTTTCTAAACCAAGTATCTGAAACACAGCTGAGCAATGTGATCTTTCCACTTGAAGACATTGAGAAACAGGAAGTTAGAAAGATAGCAACTGATTTGGGTCTAAATGTAGCGACAAAGAAAGATTCAACTGGCATATGCTTTATAGGAGAAAGGAATTTTAGAAATTTCTTATCAAATTATATTCCAATGAAGAAAGGAGATATAGTAACAATAGAGGGCGAAAAAGTAGGTGAACACAGCGGAGTTTTTTTCTATACAGTGGGACAGAGAAAAGGTCTCGGATTGGGTGGAAAAAAGGACGGCAATGGCGACAGATGGTTTGTGGTAGCTAAAGATGTGGCAAACAACAAAATTATAGTTTCGCAAAGTGAGTGTGATTTATTATATACAGATACACTTAAATGTAATGAATTTAATTATATTAATAAAGATATATATATAGGAGATGTTGATGTTAGAATCAAACACCGCCAGCCACTGCAAAAAGCGATACTGGAAGAAAAAGATGGTAGTGTTGTGATTAAATTTAATGAAAAACAGAGAGCAATTGTGCCAGGACAATATGCCGTTGCATATGTAGGGAAGAAATGCATTGGTGGTGGCGTAATTGAGGAAACATATAATAGATAATTAATTAAGTTAGTTTATAAAAATATAAAGATATTGGCTCTTTAGATCTGCAAAATTGTCTTAAAAAGATAGAAAATGACCTTGAAGATGCCGAAAAAACACAAAAATCATCTAAATTTGTTAAATTTTGCAAAAAAGTTTAAAAAAATAGCAAAAATCAGCAAAAAACATCAAAAACTTTTAAACAATTTATTGACAGTATATTGGGTGTATGTTACTATCAAAAAGCTATCCAATTTTGGGTGGCAAAGAACCTTGAAAATTGAACAATTTGGAAAAGCGAATTAATGAGAATTAAACAGAAACATTAATAGCGTCTAAATAACCTTTGAACGCAATTAAGTCAAGATTAAACTTAAGAGTTTGATCCTGGCTCAGGACGAACGCTGGCGGCATGCTTAACACATGCAAGTCGAACGAGCTGATTCCTTCGGGATGAAAGCGAGTGGCGAACGGGTGAGTAATGTATGAGTAACCTGCCTCTGTCTACGGGATAACATTTGGAAACAAGTGCTAATACGGTATAAGACCACAGCACCGCATGGTGCAGGGGTAAAAGATTTATCGGATAGAGATGGACTCATATCCCATTAGCTAGTTGGTGAGATAATAGCCCACCAAGGCGACGATGGGTAGCCGAGCTGAGAGGCTGATCGGCCACATTGGAACTGAAACACGGTCCAGACTCCTACGGGAGGCAGCAGTGGGGAATATTGGGCAATGGAGGCAACTCTGACCCAGCAATGCCGCGTGAGCGATGAAGGTCATCGATTGTAAAGCTCTTTTCCTGGGAACGAAACAAATGACGGTACCCAGGGAATAAGCCCCGGCTAACTACGTGCCAGCAGCCGCGGTAATACGTAGGGGGCGAGCGTTGTCCGGAATGACTGGGCGTAAAGGGTGCGTAGGTGGTTTAATAAGTTAGAAGTGTAATACCCAGGGCTTAACTCGGGTGCTGCTTCTAAAACTGTTAGGCTTGAGTGTAGTAGAGGAAAGCGGAATTCAATGTGTAGCGGTGGAATGCGTAGATATATTGAAGAACATCAGTGGCGAAGGCGGCTTTCTGGACTATAACTGACACTGAGGCACGAAAGCGTGGGGAGCAAACAGGATTAGATACCCTGGTA
>CAUTUX010000017.1:0-20342 GCA_963542015.1 uncultured Clostridia bacterium
GTTTTTAGGAATTATTTTAATACCGATCGTGTTATTTATTCTTATCAAATCACAATAAAAAGAGAAGTGATAAACTTCTCTTTTTGTTTGACCAAATATAATTATAACTCTTTTCCAACATAAATTTCAGACTGTTTTTTTAATAATTATGAATACTAAAATTTATATAGATGATAAAGAAAGGGGATATATTATGTGCGTCGCAAGGTATAAGACCGGTATTTAGGTAATCCTGATAATTTATGATTTTTGCTTTTTGCTTTAAAGATAAAAATATAGGAGGATTATATGAAAATAATTAAAGAAGGTAAGAAACCAGAAATAAAGACAGTTGGTATAGTAGAAAATACTACATGTGCTAATAATTGTGATTGTTAATCAAAAGGAGCCATGGCTCCTTTTGATTATTAAAAATAAATGAAAGGGAGATATAGTTTATGAAAAAATATTTGATACCGGGCTATATAAAGAGTGAGATAAATAATAACTTAAAATTAACAAATGTATATACATTTGCTGAAGCAGAAATTGAGAAGGAATATATTCATGAATATGAAAATTTGCTTGCTAACGGAGCAGATAAAATCAATACGGAATTAGAACAATTTTTGAATAACAATGAATTTTTAATTGATAGAGAAACATTTGTAAGAACAATTAATGAATATTACGAGGATAATAATAGATATTTAAAAATAATTATTTTACCAACAGAGAAATGTAATTTTAGATGTATATATTGTTATGAAAATCACGATATTGATAGAGAATCAAAAATCAATTATGACAATATCAATAAATTTATAAGTAATAAACTAAAAACAGATCCAAATATTGAACGGGTTGTTTTAATGTGGTTTGGAGGAGAACCGTTATTAAAATTTCAAGAAATTATAGAAGAAAGCGCAAAGGTAAAAGAAATTTGTACCAATAATAATAGAGAATATATTGGTAGCATAACTACCAACGGGTATCTTTTAAATAAACATATTTTTAGTGAATTATATATTGTAGGTATAAGGACGTATCAAATAACTTTAGATGGTGAAAAACACGATAAGTTTAGAGTATTAGAAAATGGTAGTGGAACATTTAATACTATTAAAAATAATATAAGCAATATAAGTAACATGGATGGTGACTTCCATATTATAATACGAGTAAATGTAGATAAAAATTCAGGAGAAAACATAGAATTTTATAAGGATTTAGAAAGTTCTATCGGTGGAGATGATAGATTTTTTATTAATATAGAGAATATATTTGATAGTGACCGAGCTAAAGAAGGAATAGAGTTCTGTGAAGATCAAAATGTAGTTGAATTAAATAAGATTCAGGTAAAAAAGCATAATTTACAGCTCTATAAAGATGTTATATATGATGGGATTGAAGTGTGCTATGCTAGCACAAGAAATTGCTATACCTTTAGACCGAATGGTATGGTAGTAAAATGTACAGTAGCGCTTAATGATGACTGGAATATAATCGGAAAAAATTCTGAAATAAAAATTAGTATAGATGAGCAGGAAAATAATAATGCGGTAAATAAATATATTAAGGAAGAATGCATTTTATGTGAAAAAATAAAAAAATGTGAAAAAATTCGCTGTATAAAAAGAAAAATGAATAATCAGCCTTGTAATATGAAACAAAGGGAAATTATTTATGGAACTAATTGACATATTTAAATCCATCAAAAATAACGTTATATGTTGTATTGTTCTAGATATGATTGCAGCAATGCTTTGTGTTGCGGCATCTTTATCGTTAACACTATTTGTACAACGAATAATAGATGGAAAGTATATAGAAGCAATGTATATGATTTTATTAAATTTAGGATTATATATAGTTGCATATTCTTTTAACTATATTTATTTAATCCAAAAAAACAAAGCAAAGATGTTAGGCACTTTAAAATATCGAGAATATATTACACAGATAATAAGAAATGCAAAATCCAAGATAAAAGAAAGCGAATATATTTCAAAGCTAAACAACGACGGAAACCAAATCGAAAATGCAATAGAATTAATTTTTAATTTGATTGATACAATTTTATATGTTATTTCAGCTTTTGTTGGACTAATTATATTGCATTGGGGAATTGCAATAGCAAGTTTAGTGATTTTTTCCTTAAACCTTATACTGCCTAGATTACTAAAGAAAAAATCAGAAGAAAATGAAAGGTTACGATCACAAAATTCAGAAAATTATTTAAGAAACTTAACTGACTTTTTAGAAGGATATTCTGTATGGAACTTATATAACAAAAAAGGAATTCTAACTAGGTTATTAGATAAAGAAAATCTGATATATGAACAGAAGAAAAATAAGATAAATAATACTACAAGTCTAATTGAGACTATCCCAAGTTTTGGTAGCGTAATAGGACAAGACTCACTGATGCTTTTCGCAGTAGCATTAATATATTTTAAGGTTGTTATTCCTGGTGTGATATTATCAGTAGGAAATTTATCGGGAATATTATTTTCTAATTTATCAAAATTCATAAAGAATATAGTAAAGGTCAAAGGGATTAATAGACTAGTAAAGGATAATTGCGTTCTATTTGAAAAGATTGATGAAAGTTCTAAAGAAATAGAGAATTATGATATCAAAATAAAAAATCTTAGTTTTTCATATGGAGATAAAAAGGTATTAAACAATATTAATTTAGAATTTAAGTTTGGGAAAAAATATATCATAATTGGACCATCAGGAACAGGCAAAACAACATTATTCAATTTGTTAAGCAAAAGTATAGAAAATTATTCGGGGGAAATTTATTTAGGTGACCATAACTATAAAAATTTAAATGCCTATACTATACATAAGTCTATTGGATATGTAACTCAAAAAACACATATATTTAATGCTAGTTTAAAAGATAATATTACATTATTTGATAATGGATACTCTGAACTACACTATAAGAAAGCTATTAAAAATAGCCAAGTTGACGAATTTATAATTGATGATGACCAAGTAATTGAAAAAAATGGAAATAATTTATCTGGAGGTCAAAATCAAAGAATAGCAATTGCTAGGGAGATTATCCATGGTCATAAAATTATTTTATTTGATGAATCTACAAATTCGTTAGATAAGGCAAAGAACTTGGAAATGATAAAATATTTAACATCATTAGATCAAACGGTAATATTTATTGCGCATAATGCGAGTGAAGAGATAATTAATAATTTTGAATATGTCATTGATTTTGAAAATGGAATCAAACAAAAAGAGAAGTAAATTACTTCTCTTTTATCATGTGTATAATATCCTCAGCTATTTTATACACATCGTGTTTATCATCATTACGGGAAGAATAATGTGCAATATTAACTTGTTAAAAAGAGTTCTACACAGGGAAATTAGTTTTGGTATATAATAATAGTGTCATAAAGGGTTGTGGCAGAACACAATTCAAAAAGAGAGGACGGCAATCCTCTCTTTTTTTGTACCACCACCTAGAAGTAGTTAGACTACTTCTTATCCTCCTTTTTTAACTCACGAATTATCATATACAGCATTACCATAGTAATAACTGTATTTAAATCGATTGTCATAAAAAGTGTGGCAGTGGTACATCAGGTTAGTATTATTCATGACTAATACCTCCCGAAAGTATTGTATCAAAGTAGGGAATAATATACTATAATATGTGCAAAAATCTATTGATAATATAACGCCCTATGTAGCCTTAAAATCTGGAGGTATTTGTATGAGTAAGTTCGATTTGTTTAGTGCTTTAGAGAATAGTTTTAAAGAGGTTTATGCAAGTGATTTTTATAGAGATATTTTTCCTATTGGTTCTTTTGAAGAAAAAGGAGTCTATAAAAAGGGGAAATATAATGGAATTGCTGTATCCATAGTAGCTGGTGATTCTAAAGCAAAGAGATATACCGTTACAGATGATCTAGAAATCATTGATACCTTAGTTGAAACGGATGATTTCTGTATTATGTCTCCGATATCTTATGCTGGAAAGAGCAGAAAGAGTGAATTTGCTAGGTTTTTATATGCAATGGCAATCGATCTAGATGGTGTTGATACTCTGGATGAGTGGAATTTCTTGATGACACAGATAGATAAAGGGCATGAGATGTTATCTTTCGTATGGGGACTTCCTAGACCTACCTATATTGTTGGTAGCGGAACAGGATTACATTTATATTTTGTATTTGAAAGACCAATACCGCTTTTTAGAAGCACTGTAAAGGAATTAGAGCGTTTAAGAAGAAGAATTACATGGCAAGCGTGGACACAGGGAGCTTCAAGTCTGCACGATAATGTTCAATATGAGAGTCTTTTTCAAGGATTTAGGATGGTTGGAAGCATTACAAAGAATGGAGAGCGTACAAGAGCGTTCAAAGTAGGTGAAAAAGTCACGGTAGAATATCTGAATCAATATGTTCCAGAAGAGTATAGAGCCGTCAAATTTAGTTATAAATCCAATCTGCTCTTAAAAGATGCAAAAGAAAAGTACCCAGAATGGTATCAAAAGCGAATCGTAGAGAAGAAACCAAAGGGTACATGGGTATGTAAGAAAGATTTATATTATTGGTGGATCAGGAAATTAAAAGCTGGAGTGCAACAAGGTCATAGATATTGGTGCATCATGACCCTGGCAACATATGCAAAGAAATGTGATATTCCTTTTGAAGAATTAGAAAAAGACGCATATGGATTAATACCTTTTATGAATACAAAGGGTGATAAATTTACAGAGGATGATGTGTTACACGCATTAGAGGCATATAACGATAGTTATATTACGTATCCAATTAATACTATTATTGCAAGAACGGATATTCCAATTGAAAAAAATAAGAGAAACGGAAGAAAACAAGCAATGCACTTAAAAATTGCAAGAAGTACACTTGAAATAATGAATGATGATAATGGTATGGCATTGCAAGGGCGAAAGTCAAAACAAGCAATCGTTCAAGAATGGAAATCATCTCATGTAAATGGGAAAAAAATTGATTGTGAAAGAGATACAGGACTAAGTAGGCATACTGTATTAAAGTGGTGGAATACTGATGAATAAAAAGAAGTATTTTATTTATATACTTCTCTTCTATGACCCATTTCAAATATTTCTATTGTTAAAATTTCATCATGGATATCTGCGAATAGTCTATAATCACCAACACGATATCTCCATATACCTGCTAATTTCCCTTTTAACGGTTTTCCATGGACTCTTGGATCATCACAATCAACTAAATTCTTTATTACCCAGTTTTTTATAATTCTTGATGTTTGCTTATCTAGTTTTTTTAATTGCTTTATTGCCGATTCTGAAAACTCTACCTTATACATTTCAGATACCTAACATTTTCCAAACTTCTGTATGATCATATTTCTTTTCATGTTTTGCTTTTTCATGAGCTTTTAAAATTCTTTCTTCATCTAAAGATAGATCGTCTTCAATTTTATCTAATACTAAGTCTCTGATGAATTTACTCATATTCAAATTGTTCACAGAAACATAATCACGTAATAACTTTGTTTCATCATCATTCATTCTCAAAGATATTGTATTCATAATTCTTCTCCTTTTTTCTATGTATTACTTGTAATACAATAATACAATCATTCATAAGAAAGTCAATAAAAATGTAAATATTGACAACAAATCAAAATCACACTACCATATTTTTCATTATTGAATACAATATTTTGATTGATATATAATGGAAGTGTATAGGAGGGAATTTATGGAATTTATTAAATACCCTTACGCTAAGAGGGGAACAAAATTAAATTACAACCCTTATCGTTACAAGAATGGAGAAATATATTAAACACATATTTTTATATGTGTTTTTTATCAATCAAAATCTTTTATAAATTACAAAGAAAGGATAAAATAATATGATAAAAAAGATTGTAACGATAGTTCTTACTATGTCATTGATAACGACTTTTAGCAATATTACAAATGTTTATGCATATGAAGAAAATAATAAAAAAATTTCAAATAGTGGATGTGGTGTGATGACAGAAGAACCTATAATGGATAAAAATTACATAAACGAAAAAGGCGAGCTGGTTAATCACTTTCAGGATAATACACAAGTTATTTATCACGAAGACGGAACAATAACGGTTTATTCTCCATTTGGAACTAAGCCAGAGAGTTTTGATGCAACATATAGGGTTGGTTGGATAACACTTGGGATAGCCGTATTGAAAATAGTAGGGGGGATTATTAGTACTTGTTCAGCAATTCAATATGTAACAGGACACGACATATGTAGGATTGTTTTAAGATATATTACAAATCCTAAAAAAACAGAATACACTGTTGATGCAATATACCACGCAGGGTATATTCCTGGATGTGAACCTAGACATTCGCTACCATGTAACTCTGGATATTGGGAGTATAACGTCCACTAATTAGTCGATATGAGAAAGTGCTATTTAAAAAAAATTGCAGTTGCTTTTTTGACAATTATTTCTATTCTCTACATATTTAATATAATTTTATTTCCGTCGAATAGAATAATTCAGATAACAATTGGTATGCTTATGCTATTTAGTATAATAATTATAATCAGAAAAAAATAAAGAGATAGGACGGCAATCCTATCTCTTTTCTCCATTAGGGAGGCTTAGATTATCAAAGCTAACAGTTTTAAAGTGGTGGAATACTGATGAATAAAAAGAAGTATTTTTACTTATATACTTCTCTTCTATGGCCTATTGTTAGAGCTAATATTACAAATTGATTATCATCAATCAGACATATCAACCGATAATCTCCAATCCTATATCTCCATTGTCCACTCCGATTAGCAGTTAAACCTTTTCCATGAATACGAGGATCATCACAATTCATAATATTTTTTGATATCCAAGACTGAATCATCCTCTGAGTATATCTATCAAGCTTTTTAAACTCTTTTTCAAAGCGAACAGATGTTTCAAGACGGTAACTCATAGATCTAATTCTTTCCATAGTTCTTCAATCGGTCTTGATTGATAACCACTATCCACATATTCCTTATATGCTTCACTTGCAACTGCAATATCATACTCATCTTCAATTCTCTCAAATAAAGCACGTTTAAAAGCTTCACCTAAAGAAACAGAATGAAGTTTAGCATAACTTTCAGCCAAGGCTTTCTCTTCACCAGTTAATCTGATAGAAAAAGACATAATAAAACTCCTTTCTGTAGTACATAGTACTACTTATATTATAATAATATATCTAGCCATAAGAAAGTCAATGAAAATGTAAATATTGACAACAAATAAAAATCACACTACCATACAAGAAAGAGGCCTCGCCGTATGAGAGCGCAAACACACCGTCAAGGCTACGCCGTGACAGTTCTCTTCGAGGTTTGCTTAAAGATTGGAGTGTTTTCGCTATGCCTAACGTATATGGTCAAAATACTAAGATAACCGATGTTGTCGGTCGTTCTCGCTACATATCTGGTGAATCGGATAAGCAGGAAGAAGTTATCGTACATGAAAAAAACATGATGTATGATTGGTCGTTTTATTCTGCTTATGAACGTGAAAATGCGCATCAAGAAAATCAAAGACAGAACGAGGCAAGGGAAATGATAATAGCCTTGCCTAACGAATTAGCAGATAAAAATAAAAATCAGACTTCTGCAGAACAGAAAATCATACTCAAAGAAATCTGTGATGAGCTGGTGAACCAGATCGTAGGTGAAGGACACGATCACGAGTATGCGGTGCATTGGAACCATGACCGTACCAACCTACATGTACATATCCTTTATTCTGAAAGAAAGGTCATTCAGACAGAGCCAAAGAGATATAAAAAAGATATATGGCAGGATAAGGACACGCACCAGCTTGCCAAGGCAAACGCAGAGAATGCCGAGCTGGTACATCGTAAGGGCGATATCATGAGGGACAAAGAGGGTAATATCAGATACACGGATACACCACTTTCCGTAAAGGATACTCGTTTCAAAGCACATAGCTTCATGTCAGAGCGAAATAAGTGCATACAGAGCGTTCTAAAGCGTTTTGGGTATGATTTATCCATCCAAGACAAAGAAACGCCTTATTTGAGCCAAAAGAAGCTCTATAAAGGGGCATCCATGGACTACCTAGAGAATGCAAGGGCATATAACAGTGCTGTAAAGGACTATAACCGCAATGTGAAGATGGATATCGAGATACAACCTGAAAGAGAGGGATTGTATTGTGAAATCAGAAAAGACATCGAAGATGAGATAAAAAAGGCTAATAGCAGATTTAAGAAGATAAGCCAAGAAGCAATCAAAGCCATCAAAGAGATGTCGGATCACATATTGAACAGCGTAAAACAAGCTATCAATACCATGGGTGAATACTGGAACCAAAACAAAGACAAGATATTAGACCTTTTTCAAGAGAAGGACACGTTACAGATGAAGTCCGATATAGGACATCAGATACTAGAAAAAGAAAACCAAAGGGTAGATAGACTGGAAGATGAAGTCATACAGGAAAGACATATCGAGAATATGTTTGAACATGACGGACTATCCCTATAGGAACTATCAAAGGAGAAGATATGAGTTTAGAATCCGCAAAGATGAGACTGGAGCAGGCAGTAGCACGAAGAGACCACGTACAGAGGGAAGTAGAGGATACTGATAGACAACTACAGGCAGTAAACCAAAAACAAGCTGAAATCGCTCAAAAACTCTTCATACAGGGCGGTATAGATATCTACCGACAGACACAGCAGATAGAAGATTGCCTAAAGATTCAAAATGAGAAGATAGACAGGGCATCACAAAACATAAAAGCCTCCGCAGAAGCTGTAAAACGTTCCAATGAGAAGCTAAACAAGATAGACCTAGATAGTCTAGAATACATCACCAATACACTAAAAGAGTTGGATAGCAGAACGGATCAGACCTATACCGCATTACTAGACAGTAAAAAAAGAGCCTATGAAGAGGCTTTAAATGAATTTATATCAGAGCATGACAAGAAGAAAAAAGACCTGGACAAGCTCATCCAGGATAAGCAAGACCAGGTAAAATCTCTGGATAAAAAGATAGAGGAACTAGAACACATAAAATCTTCCAAAGAAGCCAAGAAGAAGATATCAGAACATCTGTGGATCGTGTTTTTGTCAGCTTTCATTTTGACTACTGCTGTAACCATATCCATTTTAGCTGGATGGGGCATAGCACTGGTAATCAATAGGATAGTCGCATTCGTATTAGCACATTTGCCATGGTTTTTAGGAATTATTTTAATACCGATCGTGTTATTTATTCTTATCAAATCACAACAATAAAAGAGAAGTGATAAACTTCTCTTTTATTTGGCTAAATATAATTATAACGCTTTTCCAACACAAATTTCAGACTGGTTTTTTAATAATTATCAATACTAAAATTTATGTAGATAATACAGAGAGAAAGGATAATTATTATGTGTGTTGCAAGGTATAAGACCGGCATTTAAGTTTAATGTAGTAATCGTTTCTATTTATTTAATAAAGAGAGGAGAAAATATGTTTAAGAAAATAATTACAGCAGTACTAGCTACATTAATGCTTTTAATCGTTTTGCCAACTAAAGTTTTAGCTGAAGAAACAGAAAATAATATTACAGATGAATATAAATATACTGATTTAGATGGTAAAACTCATCAATATTACGATGTTCATGGAAATCCACTTACAATTAGTGAAGTTGAACAGTTAATGCAACCAAAATTAGTATCATTAGAAATTCAACCAACAAGAGTACCAATTTATCCGGAAGCCGATGTTGTTCTTGTAAATTCTTATTATGAAACAACAGGAACTCGTAAACAAATAACTCCAACTATTGCTGGACCAGCCACGCTTACGTATGGACAGTCTGTTACGGAATCGAGTTCTATTTCTGTAAATTTTGGAGCTGAAATTAATAGTAGAATTTTTAGAGCACTTGCACTACGATTTGGAGTTACATTTACACGAACATCTTCCTCAAATGAAAGATTTGATGCTGCGTTCCCAATTCCGGCAGGTAAAAAAGGTGCAGTTTTTTTCACTCCAGAATTTTATTCTGGATATTGTACATATGTTGATACAAACTATCAAGGGACTGGAACATATGTTTCATTTCCAAAAATGAATGGAGTTTATACCGCTGGACTTTATGAATTGATTACTTGGTAATTAGCATCTAGTTTAGTTGTTTTTGATAATTAATCATATATTTCTTTGAATGTGTTAGCAATCTTTTAAGAACATAGCATTCTAGAGATAGGAGGTAACTAATGAAAAAAAGTATATCAGTTATATTATTGATGGCAGCTATATTAAATTTGTTGACAGGGTGTACTGTTCAAAACCAAAGTGAACAAAAACATAAATCTTCTGAACATAATCAATCTAAGAAAGAAGAAACTGCTATTGATATTAATAAATTGTCATCACTACATGAAATTTCAATCTCTGAAGTATCCTTATCAGATAAGTCTAAATTTTTTGATTTGGAAGGCAATCAGATTGACATGAGAGAAATATCATTAAAAATAGGTGAATATTATATAATTGATGATTCTTCTATAACCATTAGTGAAGTGATTTTATCTCCTATTCAGATTAGTGCAAATTATAAAGTTTTAAAAGATCAATACGTTGAATTTGCAAATCTTGCAAGTTATTCAAGTGTTGAAAATGACAACATACAGATGAAAAATATATTGCAACGTATTATTGGTTTTAATACGATACTTCCAATATCACATAACTTAAGCCAAATACAATTTATTCCATCTTCAGATATTGTTATTACAATCTATTTCTATCCAATTTGTTATAAGGTCGAAACATTTTATTATAAGTACGAAAACCCATCAGATACCTTCTATACATTAAAAGGAGCTCATCAATTTGATGGATTATATTGTGATGGCATTTATGAAATTCGAATAGTTGAATAGTTAAAAAAATTTTAATCAATAGTATATAACCATAATGTTGTAACAGCGTAATTATTTAAAATTACGCTGTTACTTTATATTACTTCTATGAAATTGAATTGATAATTTGCTACACGGTTTTTAGGAATTATTTTAATACCGATCGTGTTATTTATTCTTATCAAATCACAATAAAAAGAGAAGTGATAAACTTCTCTTTTTGTTTGACCAAATATAATTATAACTCTTTTCCAACATAAATTTCAGACTGTTTTTTTAATAATTATGAATACTAAAATTTATATAGATGATAAAGAAAGGGGATATATTATGTGCGTCGCAAGGTATAAGACCGGTATTTAGGTAATCCTGATAATTTATGATTTTTGCTTTTTGCTTTAAAGATAAAAATATAGGAGGATTATATGAAAATAATTAAAGAAGGTAAGAAACCAGAAATAAAGACAGTTGGTATAGTAGAAAATACTACATGTGCTAATAATTGTGATTGTTAATCAAAAGGAGCCATGGCTCCTTTTGATTATTAAAAATAAATGAAAGGGAGATATAGTTTATGAAAAAATATTTGATACCGGGCTATATAAAGAGTGAGATAAATAATAACTTAAAATTAACAAATGTATATACATTTGCTGAAGCAGAAATTGAGAAGGAATATATTCATGAATATGAAAATTTGCTTGCTAACGGAGCAGATAAAATCAATACGGAATTAGAACAATTTTTGAATAACAATGAATTTTTAATTGATAGAGAAACATTTGTAAGAACAATTAATGAATATTACGAGGATAATAATAGATATTTAAAAATAATTATTTTACCAACAGAGAAATGTAATTTTAGATGTATATATTGTTATGAAAATCACGATATTGATAGAGAATCAAAAATCAATTATGACAATATCAATAAATTTATAAGTAATAAACTAAAAACAGATCCAAATATTGAACGGGTTGTTTTAATGTGGTTTGGAGGAGAACCGTTATTAAAATTTCAAGAAATTATAGAAGAAAGCGCAAAGGTAAAAGAAATTTGTACCAATAATAATAGAGAATATATTGGTAGCATAACTACCAACGGGTATCTTTTAAATAAACATATTTTTAGTGAATTATATATTGTAGGTATAAGGACGTATCAAATAACTTTAGATGGTGAAAAACACGATAAGTTTAGAGTATTAGAAAATGGTAGTGGAACATTTAATACTATTAAAAATAATATAAGCAATATAAGTAACATGGATGGTGACTTCCATATTATAATACGAGTAAATGTAGATAAAAATTCAGGAGAAAACATAGAATTTTATAAGGATTTAGAAAGTTCTATCGGTGGAGATGATAGATTTTTTATTAATATAGAGAATATATTTGATAGTGACCGAGCTAAAGAAGGAATAGAGTTCTGTGAAGATCAAAATGTAGTTGAATTAAATAAGATTCAGGTAAAAAAGCATAATTTACAGCTCTATAAAGATGTTATATATGATGGGATTGAAGTGTGCTATGCTAGCACAAGAAATTGCTATACCTTTAGACCGAATGGTATGGTAGTAAAATGTACAGTAGCGCTTAATGATGACTGGAATATAATCGGAAAAAATTCTGAAATAAAAATTAGTATAGATGAGCAGGAAAATAATAATGCGGTAAATAAATATATTAAGGAAGAATGCATTTTATGTGAAAAAATAAAAAAATGTGAAAAAATTCGCTGTATAAAAAGAAAAATGAATAATCAGCCTTGTAATATGAAACAAAGGGAAATTATTTATGGAACTAATTGACATATTTAAATCCATCAAAAATAACGTTATATGTTGTATTGTTCTAGATATGATTGCAGCAATGCTTTGTGTTGCGGCATCTTTATCGTTAACACTATTTGTACAACGAATAATAGATGGAAAGTATATAGAAGCAATGTATATGATTTTATTAAATTTAGGATTATATATAGTTGCATATTCTTTTAACTATATTTATTTAATCCAAAAAAACAAAGCAAAGATGTTAGGCACTTTAAAATATCGAGAATATATTACACAGATAATAAGAAATGCAAAATCCAAGATAAAAGAAAGCGAATATATTTCAAAGCTAAACAACGACGGAAACCAAATCGAAAATGCAATAGAATTAATTTTTAATTTGATTGATACAATTTTATATGTTATTTCAGCTTTTGTTGGACTAATTATATTGCATTGGGGAATTGCAATAGCAAGTTTAGTGATTTTTTCCTTAAACCTTATACTGCCTAGATTACTAAAGAAAAAATCAGAAGAAAATGAAAGGTTACGATCACAAAATTCAGAAAATTATTTAAGAAACTTAACTGACTTTTTAGAAGGATATTCTGTATGGAACTTATATAACAAAAAAGGAATTCTAACTAGGTTATTAGATAAAGAAAATCTGATATATGAACAGAAGAAAAATAAGATAAATAATACTACAAGTCTAATTGAGACTATCCCAAGTTTTGGTAGCGTAATAGGACAAGACTCACTGATGCTTTTCGCAGTAGCATTAATATATTTTAAGGTTGTTATTCCTGGTGTGATATTATCAGTAGGAAATTTATCGGGAATATTATTTTCTAATTTATCAAAATTCATAAAGAATATAGTAAAGGTCAAAGGGATTAATAGACTAGTAAAGGATAATTGCGTTCTATTTGAAAAGATTGATGAAAGTTCTAAAGAAATAGAGAATTATGATATCAAAATAAAAAATCTTAGTTTTTCATATGGAGATAAAAAGGTATTAAACAATATTAATTTAGAATTTAAGTTTGGGAAAAAATATATCATAATTGGACCATCAGGAACAGGCAAAACAACATTATTCAATTTGTTAAGCAAAAGTATAGAAAATTATTCGGGGGAAATTTATTTAGGTGACCATAACTATAAAAATTTAAATGCCTATACTATACATAAGTCTATTGGATATGTAACTCAAAAAACACATATATTTAATGCTAGTTTAAAAGATAATATTACATTATTTGATAATGGATACTCTGAACTACACTATAAGAAAGCTATTAAAAATAGCCAAGTTGACGAATTTATAATTGATGATGACCAAGTAATTGAAAAAAATGGAAATAATTTATCTGGAGGTCAAAATCAAAGAATAGCAATTGCTAGGGAGATTATCCATGGTCATAAAATTATTTTATTTGATGAATCTACAAATTCGTTAGATAAGGCAAAGAACTTGGAAATGATAAAATATTTAACATCATTAGATCAAACGGTAATATTTATTGCGCATAATGCGAGTGAAGAGATAATTAATAATTTTGAATATGTCATTGATTTTGAAAATGGAATCAAACAAAAAGAGAAGTAAATTACTTCTCTTTTATCATGTGTATAATATCCTCAGCTATTTTATACACATCGTGTTTATCATCATTACGGGAAGAATAATGTGCAATATTAACTTGTTAAAAAGAGTTCTACACAGGGAAATTAGTTTTGGTATATAATAATAGTGTCATAAAGGGTTGTGGCAGAACACAATTCAAAAAGAGAGGACGGCAATCCTCTCTTTTTTTGTACCACCACCTAGAAGTAGTTAGACTACTTCTTATCCTCCTTTTTTAACTCACGAATTATCATATACAGCATTACCATAGTAATAACTGTATTTAAATCGATTGTCATAAAAAGTGTGGCAGTGGTACATCAGGTTAGTATTATTCATGACTAATACCTCCCGAAAGTATTGTATCAAAGTAGGGAATAATATACTATAATATGTGCAAAAATCTATTGATAATATAACGCCCTATGTAGCCTTAAAATCTGGAGGTATTTGTATGAGTAAGTTCGATTTGTTTAGTGCTTTAGAGAATAGTTTTAAAGAGGTTTATGCAAGTGATTTTTATAGAGATATTTTTCCTATTGGTTCTTTTGAAGAAAAAGGAGTCTATAAAAAGGGGAAATATAATGGAATTGCTGTATCCATAGTAGCTGGTGATTCTAAAGCAAAGAGATATACCGTTACAGATGATCTAGAAATCATTGATACCTTAGTTGAAACGGATGATTTCTGTATTATGTCTCCGATATCTTATGCTGGAAAGAGCAGAAAGAGTGAATTTGCTAGGTTTTTATATGCAATGGCAATCGATCTAGATGGTGTTGATACTCTGGATGAGTGGAATTTCTTGATGACACAGATAGATAAAGGGCATGAGATGTTATCTTTCGTATGGGGACTTCCTAGACCTACCTATATTGTTGGTAGCGGAACAGGATTACATTTATATTTTGTATTTGAAAGACCAATACCGCTTTTTAGAAGCACTGTAAAGGAATTAGAGCGTTTAAGAAGAAGAATTACATGGCAAGCGTGGACACAGGGAGCTTCAAGTCTGCACGATAATGTTCAATATGAGAGTCTTTTTCAAGGATTTAGGATGGTTGGAAGCATTACAAAGAATGGAGAGCGTACAAGAGCGTTCAAAGTAGGTGAAAAAGTCACGGTAGAATATCTGAATCAATATGTTCCAGAAGAGTATAGAGCCGTCAAATTTAGTTATAAATCCAATCTGCTCTTAAAAGATGCAAAAGAAAAGTACCCAGAATGGTATCAAAAGCGAATCGTAGAGAAGAAACCAAAGGGTACATGGGTATGTAAGAAAGATTTATATTATTGGTGGATCAGGAAATTAAAAGCTGGAGTGCAACAAGGTCATAGATATTGGTGCATCATGACCCTGGCAACATATGCAAAGAAATGTGATATTCCTTTTGAAGAATTAGAAAAAGACGCATATGGATTAATACCTTTTATGAATACAAAGGGTGATAAATTTACAGAGGATGATGTGTTACACGCATTAGAGGCATATAACGATAGTTATATTACGTATCCAATTAATACTATTATTGCAAGAACGGATATTCCAATTGAAAAAAATAAGAGAAACGGAAGAAAACAAGCAATGCACTTAAAAATTGCAAGAAGTACACTTGAAATAATGAATGATGATAATGGTATGGCATTGCAAGGGCGAAAGTCAAAACAAGCAATCGTTCAAGAATGGAAATCATCTCATGTAAATGGGAAAAAAATTGATTGTGAAAGAGATACAGGACTAAGTAGGCATACTGTATTAAAGTGGTGGAATACTGATGAATAAAAAGAAGTATTTTATTTATATACTTCTCTTCTATGACCCATTTCAAATATTTCTATTGTTAAAATTTCATCATGGATATCTGCGAATAGTCTATAATCACCAACACGATATCTCCATATACCTGCTAATTTCCCTTTTAACGGTTTTCCATGGACTCTTGGATCATCACAATCAACTAAATTCTTTATTACCCAGTTTTTTATAATTCTTGATGTTTGCTTATCTAGTTTTTTTAATTGCTTTATTGCCGATTCTGAAAACTCTACCTTATACATTTCAGATACCTAACATTTTCCAAACTTCTGTATGATCATATTTCTTTTCATGTTTTGCTTTTTCATGAGCTTTTAAAATTCTTTCTTCATCTAAAGATAGATCGTCTTCAATTTTATCTAATACTAAGTCTCTGATGAATTTACTCATATTCAAATTGTTCACAGAAACATAATCACGTAATAACTTTGTTTCATCATCATTCATTCTCAAAGATATTGTATTCATAATTCTTCTCCTTTTTTCTATGTATTACTTGTAATACAATAATACAATCATTCATAAGAAAGTCAATAAAAATGTAAATATTGACAACAAATCAAAATCACACTACCATATTTTTCATTATTGAATACAATATTTTGATTGATATATAATGGAAGTGTATAGGAGGGAATTTATGGAATTTATTAAATACCCTTACGCTAAGAGGGGAACAAAATTAAATTACAACCCTTATCGTTACAAGAATGGAGAAATATATTAAACACATATTTTTATATGTGTTTTTTATCAATCAAAATCTTTTATAAATTACAAAGAAAGGATAAAATAATATGATAAAAAAGATTGTAACGATAGTTCTTACTATGTCATTGATAACGACTTTTAGCAATATTACAAATGTTTATGCATATGAAGAAAATAATAAAAAAATTTCAAATAGTGGATGTGGTGTGATGACAGAAGAACCTATAATGGATAAAAATTACATAAACGAAAAAGGCGAGCTGGTTAATCACTTTCAGGATAATACACAAGTTATTTATCACGAAGACGGAACAATAACGGTTTATTCTCCATTTGGAACTAAGCCAGAGAGTTTTGATGCAACATATAGGGTTGGTTGGATAACACTTGGGATAGCCGTATTGAAAATAGTAGGGGGGATTATTAGTACTTGTTCAGCAATTCAATATGTAACAGGACACGACATATGTAGGATTGTTTTAAGATATATTACAAATCCTAAAAAAACAGAATACACTGTTGATGCAATATACCACGCAGGGTATATTCCTGGATGTGAACCTAGACATTCGCTACCATGTAACTCTGGATATTGGGAGTATAACGTCCACTAATTAGTCGATATGAGAAAGTGCTATTTAAAAAAAATTGCAGTTGCTTTTTTGACAATTATTTCTATTCTCTACATATTTAATATAATTTTATTTCCGTCGAATAGAATAATTCAGATAACAATTGGTATGCTTATGCTATTTAGTATAATAATTATAATCAGAAAAAAATAAAGAGATAGGACGGCAATCCTATCTCTTTTCTCCATTAGGGAGGCTTAGATTATCAAAGCTAACAGTTTTAAAGTGGTGGAATACTGATGAATAAAAAGAAGTATTTTTACTTATATACTTCTCTTCTATGGCCTATTGTTAGAGCTAATATTACAAATTGATTATCATCAATCAGACATATCAACCGATAATCTCCAATCCTATATCTCCATTGTCCACTCCGATTAGCAGTTAAACCTTTTCCATGAATACGAGGATCATCACAATTCATAATATTTTTTGATATCCAAGACTGAATCATCCTCTGAGTATATCTATCAAGCTTTTTAAACTCTTTTTCAAAGCGAACAGATGTTTCAAGACGGTAACTCATAGATCTAATTCTTTCCATAGTTCTTCAATCGGTCTTGATTGATAACCACTATCCACATATTCCTTATATGCTTCACTTGCAACTGCAATATCATACTCATCTTCAATTCTCTCAAATAAAGCACGTTTAAAAGCTTCACCTAAAGAAACAGAATGAAGTTTAGCATAACTTTCAGCCAAGGCTTTCTCTTCACCAGTTAATCTGATAGAAAAAGACATAATAAAACTCCTTTCTGTAGTACATAGTACTACTTATATTATAATAATATATCTAGCCATAAGAAAGTCAATGAAAATGTAAATATTGACAACAAATAAAAATCACACTACCATACAAGAAAGAGGCCTCGCCGTATGAGAGCGCAAACACACCGTCAAGGCTACGCCGTGACAGTTCTCTTCGAGGTTTGCTTAAAGATTGGAGTGTTTTCGCTATGCCTAACGTATATGGTCAAAATACTAAGATAACCGATGTTGTCGGTCGTTCTCGCTACATATCTGGTGAATCGGATAAGCAGGAAGAAGTTATCGTACATGAAAAAAACATGATGTATGATTGGTCGTTTTATTCTGCTTATGAACGTGAAAATGCGCATCAAGAAAATCAAAGACAGAACGAGGCAAGGGAAATGATAATAGCCTTGCCTAACGAATTAGCAGATAAAAATAAAAATCAGACTTCTGCAGAACAGAAAATCATACTCAAAGAAATCTGTGATGAGCTGGTGAACCAGATCGTAGGTGAAGGACACGATCACGAGTATGCGGTGCATTGGAACCATGACCGTACCAACCTACATGTACATATCCTTTATTCTGAAAGAAAGGTCATTCAGACAGAGCCAAAGAGATATAAAAAAGATATATGGCAGGATAAGGACACGCACCAGCTTGCCAAGGCAAACGCAGAGAATGCCGAGCTGGTACATCGTAAGGGCGATATCATGAGGGACAAAGAGGGTAATATCAGATACACGGATACACCACTTTCCGTAAAGGATACTCGTTTCAAAGCACATAGCTTCATGTCAGAGCGAAATAAGTGCATACAGAGCGTTCTAAAGCGTTTTGGGTATGATTTATCCATCCAAGACAAAGAAACGCCTTATTTGAGCCAAAAGAAGCTCTATAAAGGGGCATCCATGGACTACCTAGAGAATGCAAGGGCATATAACAGTGCTGTAAAGGACTATAACCGCAATGTGAAGATGGATATCGAGATACAACCTGAAAGAGAGGGATTGTATTGTGAAATCAGAAAAGACATCGAAGATGAGATAAAAAAGGCTAATAGCAGATTTAAGAAGATAAGCCAAGAAGCAATCAAAGCCATCAAAGAGATGTCGGATCACATATTGAACAGCGTAAAACAAGCTATCAATACCATGGGTGAATACTGGAACCAAAACAAAGACAAGATATTAGACCTTTTTCAAGAGAAGGACACGTTACAGATGAAGTCCGATATAGGACATCAGATACTAGAAAAAGAAAACCAAAGGGTAGATAGACTGGAAGATGAAGTCATACAGGAAAGACATATCGAGAATATGTTTGAACATGACGGACTATCCCTATAGGAACTATCAAAGGAGAAGATATGAGTTTAGAATCCGCAAAGATGAGACTGGAGCAGGCAGTAGCACGAAGAGACCACGTACAGAGGGAAGTAGAGGATACTGATAGACAACTACAGGCAGTAAACCAAAAACAAGCTGAAATCGCTCAAAAACTCTTCATACAGGGCGGTATAGATATCTACCGACAGACACAGCAGATAGAAGATTGCCTAAAGATTCAAAATGAGAAGATAGACAGGGCATCACAAAACATAAAAGCCTCCGCAGAAGCTGTAAAACGTTCCAATGAGAAGCTAAACAAGATAGACCTAGATAGTCTAGAATACATCACCAATACACTAAAAGAGTTGGATAGCAGAACGGATCAGACCTATACCGCATTACTAGACAGTAAAAAAAGAGCCTATGAAGAGGCTTTAAATGAATTTATATCAGAGCATGACAAGAAGAAAAAAGACCTGGACAAGCTCATCCAGGATAAGCAAGACCAGGTAAAATCTCTGGATAAAAAGATAGAGGAACTAGAACACATAAAATCTTCCAAAGAAGCCAAGAAGAAGATATCAGAACATCTGTGGATCGTGTTTTTGTCAGCTTTCATTTTGACTACTGCTGTAACCATATCCATTTTAGCTGGATGGGGCATAGCACTGGTAATCAATAGGATAGTCGCATTCGTATTAGCACATTTGCCATGGTTTTTAGGAATTATTTTAATACCGATCGTGTTATTTATTCTTATCAAATCACA
>CAUTUX010000018.1:0-19409 GCA_963542015.1 uncultured Clostridia bacterium
TTTATCCCCTACTTTATCCCCTACTTTATCCCCTACTTTATCCCCTACTTTTATTGTAACTCTAATTTGTTGGAATGCTGCTTTTTTTTATTATTTTGTTGATATTGTGCCCGTTTTTTGATTTAAAAACCTTACTTTTAGACTTTTTGCTTATCTTTGAGTCTATTTTTTGTCTTAGACCATTGTTGCGATCTTTATCATCAATTAAAATGTATCCTTCCTTTATCTGGCAATATTAGTCCTAGTTCTTCGCAAAGCTGTTCTATATATTTTGGGATTTTGCAAAAGAACCACTCTATATTATTTGAAGACCTTGTTTCCCTATAATTATCTATTCTTATTAAAATATTTGATAATCTTGTTTTTTACTTTTAACTAATTCTAAATTAAAATTTCGCCGACTCATTACCACTGTTACTGCTGAAATATACATTCTTTGAGGTGTTTTTATAGTGAAAAGTATAAGAAATTGATTAAGTAATCACTTTGTATTATCCAATTTTTAAATACGAATTTCTTCTTAAACCTTTTGCATTATTCGCTTTTCGGTGCTTTATTTGTTTTTCGTCTTCTTGTTTTTCATTTATTTTTTTGTTTTTTATTATATCTAACTCGGTATTTTGTAATTATTTTTTGTTTTTATGCCATTTTTTTGTGTTGTGGTTTTTTCTTGTTTTATTTTTGGTGCATTTATTTTTTAAGCTGCCACCCTTTTTGCTGTTTGTTTGTGGCGTCCTGTGTTGTTACCTCCTTTAGTCGCCATATATAAATTGTGTTATGTTTTAAAATTTGCTGTCTTTTATTCTGGGCTTCTTGTTGGTGGTTACTATATAATGATTCATTTTGCATCTCACCCAACAACTCGTTGCTGGAGGTCAACAAAAACATTGCAATAATTCTTTTTTGGATTGATATGCCAAAATTCACACAGATACACATTCAAAAACTGCCAAATATGGTTGGTAAACGTCTTGTATATCGACAATCACCTTAAGTATCATCTTACCTCTTCATGGTTTTCCTATTTTTACCAATTCTTGCTGCTGGCTTTTTGGTGCACTATACGCTTTGGTGTTTTGTTCTTTTTTTGTTAATTTTGTATTTTTATTACATCTAACCCTATTATTTAAACCACTTGTTTTGGTTTTTGCAGTTTCTGATTTTTTTGCTTTATTTGATATTTCTTTTTGGTGCATTTTATAAATTCTGGATTCTCTCCAGTCTTCTTTTTTGTATATTTTTTCTGCTTATTTTGTGTATTTTTTCTACTTCTTGTTGTTTGGGTAAATTTACTCTTGATCCTTGCCGCAGCGTCATTATTCTTTTTTTGATTGTTTTGCTAAAAGCGTTACTTTTTAAACCATTGCTTAAACCCCCTATATTTTGGCAATTATATTTTAGTTTTGAGTTTTGGCTCTTTTTTACATAATCCCCTTGCCTTTTTATTACAATTTCCATTCTCAAGGTTTTTAATTGCTTTATTCTTTATTTGTTTTCATTTCAATTATACCCAAATCTTTTATTGTTGGTTCTTTTTATTCAGCTTAACAACACTTTTTTTTGCGGTCTGTTTCTGTTTTAAAATACCTTACCTTTGTACTCCACAAATACTCTTCAAGTGTGTTTTTTATTTTTTGGTGCTATTTTCTTTTTATTTTAAAAATTAAAATTTTGTCTGCAAAATGTTTGTTTTTTTGTTTTTTGTTTTAAAATAAGGTAATTTTTAGACTAGTTTTTATTATTTTCTTGTTTAATTTGCTATTTTTAACGATTTTTTGTTTCTTTTAGTTTTTAATTTTTGGTGCAAGATGTTTAAAAAATTCCTCGGTTGCTTCTATAATTTTTGAGATGTACTTTTCATATTTCGTCATTCCTTTTTGTACGGTTTCTTCAAATGTCTGGTCTGCTTCTTGATCTGCATTGTCTGAGACTATCTTTAATGATACTAGTGGAATATTATTCATCTCACATGCCATTGCTATACCTGCTAATTCCATGTCACAAATATCTGCGTAAAATGTTTTATTTAAATCTTCCTTTCTTTTTTTGTTTGCTATAAATTCATCGCCAGAAGCTAAAGTAACTAATTTAAAAGACCCCAGTGTCTTTTCATATATTTTCCCAATCAGATCATTATCTAAATTGAAATATATACCGTTCCTATTATTATATTGTCCTTTTGGAATATTATTTATTGCCGAAAGATCAAATTGATAATGTGCTACTTTTTCTACAATTACCAAATCATTTAATCCCACTTTATTGCTTATTGCTCCTACAAATCCAAAATTTAATACTATTTCAACATCAAAATGAGAAATAAGCACTTGCGTCGCTATTGCTGCCCTTATTTCTCCTATTCCTGATTTCACCAAATATATTGTGTTATTAATGTCTTCTATTTTAATTATTTTTACATTGGAAATTTTACATTCTTCCATTTTCATCTTTTTACCGTATTCTTTATATATTGGAAGCATTTCCTCATACATTGCTGTTATTATTCCAATTCTCATCTTTCTCTCTCCTTATTTATCTTAACAAAGCAAAACTTCTATTTACAATATTCCCTTTATTTATATTCTTATTTTATCTATTATTATAAAGATGGTGCAAGAAACTGTTTTGTTAAAAAAATATTTAAATTGTATGTCTATACCGTTAAAAGAAGATCAAATAGAACTGCTTTTGTCTTTTATGTATCTTGTTTTAGAAAAAAACAAAACTGTTAATCTCACATCTATTACTTCTCAAGATGACTTTATTCAAAAACATCTTGTAGATAGTTTAACAGCGTTAAAATATATATCTGATAACAGTACGGTTCTTGATTTGGGCGTTGGTGGAGGGTTTCCTCTTATTCCTTTAGCTTGTATAAAATCTTCCTGTTTTTTTACGGGAGTTGATAGTATTGGAAAAAAAATTAATTTTTTGCAAGATGCATCAAAATATCTTAATTTATTAAATACAAAATTTATCAATTCAAGAATTGAAGATTTAGATCACTTAAAAAACTCTTTTGATTATGTAACTGCTCGTGCTGTTGGTCATTTAGGATTACTTCTTGAATTAACTATTCCTTTTTTAAAAATTGGAGGAATTTTTATTGCATATAAATCAAATGAAAGTGAATTACAATCCATTCAAAAAGAATTAAATATTTTAAATTGTAAACTTATTACTATTGATAAATTTAATTTACCTAATAGTGATAATAGATGTCTTTTGATTTTTGAAAAATTAGCTAAAACAGATAAAATGTATCCAAGAAATTTTTCTTTAATAAAAAAACATCCCTTATATGAGGTTTAAATTAAATGCAAAAAAAAGAAATTAAATATATTTCTGTAGATTTGATTGAAAGAAATAATAATCAACCGAGAAAAACGTTTACCGAAGAAGGTATTGAAGAATTAACAAATTCAATAAAAGAACATGGAATTATTCAACCAATTGTTGTCACAAAAAAAAATGATAAATATATGATAATTGCTGGGGAAAGACGCTTTAGAGCTTCTTTAAGAGCAAATTTAACAGAAATTCCATGTATTGTTGAATCACTTGAAACAGTTGAAATTCAAGAAATTGCATTAATAGAAAATTTACATAGAAGAGATTTAAACCCTATTGAAATTGCTAAAAGTATGAAAGATTTATTAGAGTTTTATGATTTAACCCAAGAAGAATTATCAATTAAAATTGGAAAATCAAGAGCTTATATCGCAAATATAATACGATTATTATCTCTTCCAGAAGAAGTAAAACAAATGTTGATAGAAAATAAAATAACTGCTGGTCACGCAAGAGCTCTCCTTTCTATTCAAAATAAAGATGAATTAATAAGAATTGCAAAAAAAACAGTTGAAAAAAATTATAATGTTAGAGATGTTGAAAATGAAGTTAAACTTCTTGAAATAAAATCAAAACCTATCTCAAAAGCTTCTAAAAAACCACAGCAAAAACAGACATTAGAAATGAAAAATTTTATTAGTGATTTAAAATACGTGTTAGCAACAAGTGTAAAGATTATTGGAAATGAACATAAAGGACGTATTTATATCGATTATTATAGTACTGATGATCTTACAAGGATTGCAAACCTACTAGATTTATATAAACGAAAAGTAGAAAATATTTAAATTGTGTATAACTTCTTATAATTGTTAATAATTTGTGTAAAACAATTCACAAGTTATCCACAGCTAAAATTACATATATTGTGGTTTTATTATTATCTACATACTTTATATTGTGGTTTTTAAAAGTTATCCACTTGTAAACAACCCTTATATATGTTAATATAATTAATATTATTAATATAAATATATAGGAGTCGGAACCAATATGAATTTTTTCTGTGAAGTAAAAGAATTAAAAAATGCATTAAATAAATTAGTTGGTGTTGTTTCTTTAGATAAAACCCAATCTGTATTGGATCATATAAAAATAATAACAGAAGATAAAGCAGTAAAACTAATAGCAACAGATACAGAAATACAAATTGAAAAAATAATAAATGCAAAAATAAACAAAGATGGTGAAGGACTGGTTGTAGGTAAAAAGTTTTGTGAGTTTGTTTCAAAATTAACATGTGAACAAGTTGAAATAACACAGGATGAACCAGGAAGTTTAAAAATAAAATATGATGATTCAGAAACAATTCTTCCTTCTGCAGATGTAAATGAGTTTCCAAAATTAATAGAAATATCAAGTAATGAAAAATTTGATATTAAAATGAGTGATTTAAAAGAATTAATAGAAAAAGTAGATTTTAGTTTATCTACAGAAAGTAATAGACCAGTTTTAAATGGATGTTTATTTGAAATTGCGAATGGAAAAATTAAAGCTGTTGCCTTAGATGGATATAGAATAGCGATAGCAACATGTGAAATTAAAAATAAAGAAATAAATAAAAAAATATTAATTCACGGTAGACAATTAAAAGAAATAAAAAAGATTTTAGATAGTAATGATGAAGAAATAACATTTATAATATCAAGCGATAAAATTTGTATTGATTTACTACATACAAAAATAATTTCTCAATTAATGAGAGAAGAGTTTATAAATTATAAAAATGTAATACCAGAAGCAAAAGCAACAGAAATAATAGTTCAGAAAAAAGAGTTTGAAAACACGATACAAAGAGTTGAAGTAATAAATAGAGATGTTAGAAATAATGATGTTTGTTTGACAGTAAAAGAACAGCATCTTGGTATAAGTGCTCAAAGTCTTTACGGAACAATAAATGAAAAGTTACCAGTTTCTGTGACTGGAATAGATCAAAAGGTAAATTTAAGTATTAGATTTATTGTTGATTGCTTAAAAGTTATAAAGGAAGAAGAACTAATAATTGGTATCGCAACAAGTACAAAACCAATTTTAATTAGAAATAAAGAAAATACTTGGAATTACATTATTGTACCAATAATGAAAAAATAGAAATTTTATAATTTAGATAATTGATTGTTAATATCTGAAATTTGAAGTTTTAATTTCTTATTTATTTTTAAATCGTTTTCTATTTTATTTTTAGCATGCATTATTGTTGTATGGTCTCTATTAAAAAAGTTACCAATTGCACTTAATGGAATAGAAAGGTTTTGTGAAATAAGATAGATTGCAATTTGTCTTGCAGATACTATTTCTTGTTTTCTTGAAGAAGAAAAAATATCTTTAATAGAAATATTAAAATAGGAAGAAACTGTTTCAAGTATGGCATCCTTATCTATACTTTTACCTGAATTTTTTTCATTTATAATTTCAGAGAGAACTTCAGCAGCCATTTCTTTTGTTTCTATATTTTTCATTAATAGAGAAGAAGAAAAAATAATTTTTGTTAAATATCCTTCCATTTCTCGAATACTCATAGTCTTTGAAATTTCAGCGATATAAAAAGCAACTTCGTTTGTAAGGTTAAAATTTTCTCTCATTGCTTTATATTTTAATATCGCAACTCTCGTTTCGATTTTAGGAGTTTGAATATCAACAATTAAACCGCAGGCGAATCTAGAAGTTAATCTCTCTTCCAAATTTGAAAGATCTTTAGGAGCCTTATCAGAAGTTATAATAATTTGTTTTTGTGAGTTATATAACTTATTAAATAAATTAAAAAATGCCTCTTGAGTTGCAGTTTTATTTGCCAAGAATTGGATATCATCAATCATAAGAACATCACAATTTTTATATTTTTCTTCAAATAATGACTTACCATTTTTTTTATCATTATTAATTGAATTTAAAAAATCATTAACTAGTTCTTCAGTTGTAGCGTATGTAATTTTGAATTTTTTATTATGTTTAAAAATATAATTTCCAATAGCATGTAAAAGGTGAGTTTTTCCGAGTCCAACGCCACTATATATAAATAAAGGGTTATATTTTGTTCCAGGGTCAGTCGCAACAGCTTTGGCAGCATTAAGAGCAAAAGAGTTTGAATCGCCACTTATAAAAGAATCAAAAGTAAACTTATCAAGGAATGGATTTTTTTTATTTTCACTAATTGTTTCTTCTATTTTTTCTCCAGTATCAATATTTTTTAAAGAAGTATCGTTTCTATCAAGAATGATTAAAATATTGTCAACCTCATCATTAAAAAGTCGTACAGCGTCCAAAATCTTTTTTTCATAATTATCATTTAGAGCTTGCTTTACCATTTTTAATTTTGTAGACAAAATTAAAGTACCGTTTTTAATTTTTATAGGCTTTAAATTTGGATACCAAATATCACAAGCAAGGGAATTAACATCCTTGTCGTTTTTTTTAAAATAATTTAGTACTTTTTCCCACAAAGCGAACAATTCATTCATAAGAAAAATAATAACATAAAAAGAAATGAAACATCAAAAAAGGTCATTAAGAGGAGGTAAAGCAGAAGAGGAAATAAGCAAGAAAAAAAATCAGATGATATAATAAAAAATTAGAGGGAATAAAATTAAAAATTTGGATAGGTAAAATACAGATGAACATTAAAAGACTTGAAATTAAAAATTTTAGAAGTTATAAACACCTACAACTAAATCCAGACAAAGATTTAAATTTTTTCCTTGGAGCAAACGCAACTGGCAAAACAAACATTCTTGAGAGCATATATTATGCAGCTTTGTTGAGATCACCAAAAACAAATTTAGAAAAAGAAATAATTCGTTTTGGTGAAGAATTTTCTGTAATCAAAATGGAAATTGTAAAGAAACATGTAACAAATGAAATCAAGATATATTTAAACAGACAGGGTGAAAAAAAGATATTAATAGATGATAATCCGATAAGAAAAATAAGCGACATTATAGATAAACTAGGAGTAGTATTTTTTTGTCCTGAAGATATGACGGTAGTCCAGGGCTCCGCAGTGGCAAGAAGAACATTTTTAAATATTGGAATGAGCGTTATAAGTTCCAGATTTTATGAAGAATATAACAACTATAAAAAACTTTTACAGCAAAAAGTATGCCTATTAAAAAAACCAGTCATCACACAAGAAACTATAAAAGAACTCGATGCTTGGGATGATTTATTATCAAAGAGCATACATTGGATTATTCAGCAAAGAGAGATGTATATTTCAAAATTAAATGCAATAGCAAAAGAAAAATATAAGAAAATTTCAAACAATAAAGAAGAGTTAAATCTATCCTATGAATCAACAATACAAAGACACGAGACGGGTCAAGAAATTTTTGAAGAAATTAAAAGAGAAAGGGATAGAGATATAGAATATAGATGTGCGAGAAAAGGCCCACACCGAGATGATATTACCTTCAGCCTTGATGGAATTGATGCTCGTAAATTTGCATCACAAGGGCAACAAAGAACTGTAGCACTTGCGTTAAAGTTATCTGAACTTGAATTGTATAGGCAATATAAAGGAGAACCCGCAATACTCCTTCTTGACGATGTATTAGGAGAATTAGACAGATATAGACAAGAAGAACTTATAAAGGCAATATATGGTCAACAAACATTTGTTACATCCACAGAATACGACAAACAATTTAAAGGCACAATATTTGAAGTTTTTAAAGAAAATGGTAGCTCATTTATAAAACGAATAAAGTAAAAAGTTCTTTCATTCATAAAAAGATAAAAATCATACAAATAACAAAAAAAAGAAAAGAATAAGATAAAAAAGTCAAATCTTGTAACAGAAAATCAAATAACTTATAATGAATTGAGGTTACATGAAAGAAGCAGTAGATTCATATGCCAAATATCTTTTTCACGAAGGTACAAACTATCATACATACAAGTTATTTTCGCCAAAGAAAGACGAAATAGACGGTGTGCAAGGATATCAGTTTACATTATGGGCACCGCATGCTCGTAGCGTTTCTGTTGTTGGAGATTTTAATAATTGGGATAGAACTAGCGACCCGATGGAAAAAGTAGATGATGAAATTTGGGTTAAGTTTATTCCAGCAATAAAGCAATATGATGCATATAAGTTTTCCGTAGAACAATGTGATGGGAAAATAGTAAATAAGATAGACCCGTATGCATTTCATTTTGAGACGCCTCCAGCAACAGCATCAAAAATCTATGACATTGAAGAGTATAGATGGAAAGATAATAAGTGGATGACAGACAGAGAGCACTATAACCCATATGCATCCCCAATGAATATTTACGAGTTACACCTTGGGAGCTGGAAACTTCAACCAAACGGAGATGTATACGGATATAAAGATATTGCAGATGAGTTGATAAAATATGTGAAAAAAATGGGATACACACATGTAGAACTAATGCCAGTTACCGAATATCCATTTGAGGGCTCATGGGGATATCAAGTTACAGGAATGTTTGCTCCAACTTCCCGATATGGAACACCAGCAGATCTTATGGAGCTTATCGATAGATGTCATAGGGCTGGGATAGGAGTAATTCTAGATTGGGTACTCGCACATTTTCCACGAGATGAACATGGATTGGCAACATTCGATGGAACAACAATGTATGAGTACGAAGACCCACGAAAGGGAGAACATAAAGAGTGGGGAACTAAAGTCTATGATTTTGGGAAGAATGAGGTAAAAAGCTTTTTAATATCTTCAGCAATGTTCTGGTTTGAAGAATATCATATTGACGGAATAAGATGTGATGCCGTTGCAAGTATGCTCTATTTAGATTATGGACGTAGGGCAGGAGAATGGATAGCAAATAAAGATGGCGGGAATTATAACCTAGAAGCAAGAGATTTTCTTAAACAGATGAATACAGCATTATTAACAAAGAATCATGGAGTTATAACAATTGCAGAAGAATCCACCGCATATCCGATGGTAACAAAACCAGCATATGACGGCGGTCTAGGATTTAATTTTAAGTGGAATATGGGATGGATGAATGATTCACTTCATTATTTGGCGCTCGATCCATTCTTTAGAAAAGATAACCATAAAGACTTAACATTCGCTATAACATATGCATATTCAGAAAACTATATATTGCCATTATCTCATGATGAGGTGGTACATGGTAAGGCATCAATGCTTTCTAAAGTTCCAGGGGACTACGACGAAAAGTTTGAAGGATTAAAGGCATTTTTTGGATATCATATGGCACATCCAGGAAAGAAACTCACATTTATGGGAGCGGAGTTTGGACAGTTTATAGAATGGAATTACAAACAAGAATTAGACTGGTTTTTACTTGAATACGATAAACATAGGCAGTTGCAAAAATTTGTAAAAGATCTAAACCAGTTTTATTTAGAAAACAAAGCAATGTGGGAAATGGATTGCTCTTATGAAGGATTTAAGTGGATTGTTGTAGATGACAATACGCAAAATATTGTTTCGTTTATAAGAAGTGCTGCGGATGATGAAAAGATAATATGTATAATCAATTTTTCTCCAGTCACGAGAGAGAAATATGTTATGGGTGTTCCAGAATATGGCACATATAAAACAGAATTAATTTCATCCTTAAACAAGTATGGTGGGAATACAGACAGAAGAGCAACATACAAAGCAACAAAGAAAACAAGCCATGGGTATCCATACTCAATCAAAGTGGATATACAGAAAAACTCATGTATGTTTTTAAAAATAGAAAAAACTAAAGGGGAAAAGTGATATGGCAAAAGAAAGAAGAAAAGAATGCGTAGCAATGTTGCTTGCAGGCGGTCAAGGGACAAGACTTGGGGTGCTAACAAACAATCTGGCAAAGCCAGCGGTTCCGTTTGGAGCAAAATATAGAATTATTGATTTCCCGTTGTCAAACTGCATTAACAGTGGAATAGACACAGTCGGGGTATTAACACAATACAGACCATTTAAACTGCATCAGTATATTGGTAATGGACAACCATGGGATTTGGATAGATTAGATGGAGGTATATTTGTTTTGCCACCATTTATGACAGCAAAATCAGGAGAGTGGTATAAGGGTACTGCAAATGCGATCTATCAAAACATCGACTTTATAGATAACTACAATCCAGAATATGTCCTTATCCTTAGTGGTGACCATATATACAAAATGGACTACCACGAGATGTTAAAAGAACATAAAGCAAATAAG
The DNA here is from genome assembly GCA_963542015.1 of uncultured Clostridia bacterium. Lineage (GTDB taxonomy): Bacteria > Bacillota > Clostridia > Christensenellales > CAG-917 > CAUTUX01. The sequence goes on from CAUTUX010000018.1 coordinate 10,522, forward strand.
GCAGACTGTACAATTGCTGTTCTCGATGTTGCAAAGGAAGAGGCTAGTCGATTTGGGATAATGAACTTAAAAGACGGCAATAGAATATATGAATTTGAAGAGAAACCAAAAAAACCGAAGAGCACAAAAGCATCAATGGGAATATATATATTTACTTGGGATAAGCTAAAGAAGTATTTGATAGAAGATGAAAACGACGCAACATCAGATAATGATTTTGGCAAAAATATAATTCCAAAAATGTTGAACGACAAGTGTAGAATGTTTGCATATCAGTTTAAGGGATATTGGAAAGACGTCGGAACGATCTCATCATTATGGGAAGCCAATATGGATATCTTGAATGGAACACAAGATGAATCATTAAGGCTTAGTGATTCAACATGGAAAATTTATGCGAGAAACGCAGCGGAGCCACCACACTTTGTAACCTCAGATGGGAAAGTTCAGAACTGTCTTATTTCTGAAGGAACAATAATTGCTGGGCATGTAAAAGATAGTATAATTTCACATTCGTGCAAGATAGAAAAAAATGTGTACATTGAAGGGTCCATCCTGATGCCAGGAGTGGTAGTTCACGAAGGTGCAGATATAAGATATTCCATAATCGGGTGGGATGCAGAGATAGGAAAAAATTGTGTCATAGGAGAAACACTTGCGGGATGTAAACCAGGAGAATGGAAGATAAGCGTTATAGCTCCTGAATACAAGCTTAAAGCCGACTCAGTAGTTGCGGCTAATGAAATGATCGGGTAGGTGAAATATGAAACGAACAATGGGAATTTTATTTGCAGACAATGACGATAGCCATTTAAAAGAGCTGACATTAAATAGAACGAGTGCGTCGGTACCATTTGGCGGAAGATATCGTCTCATAGATTTTGAGTTATCGAATTTTGCAAATGCAAATGTAACAAAAATAGGGATATTAACACGCAACAACTATAACTCACTTATGGATCACATAAGAATGGGTAGAGATTGGGATTTAAACAGAAAGAACAGCGGATTATCAATATACCCACCATTTGTATTTAATACTTCGCATGATGTATATAAGGGGAAAGTAGAGGCTTTATATACACTCAAAGGATTTATATCTAAAAGTGAAGAAGAATATGTTTTGATATCAGATACTGACATTGCAATAAACATTGACTTTGACGATGTTGAGAAATTTCATCTTTCAAAGGGAGCCGACATCACAATGCTTACATACAAGACAGACGAATTCACGGCAAAGAAGATAATTTTGAAAGAAGATAAAAACAAAAGAATAGTAGACATGAGGTTGCCAGTATCTACAGACACATCAAAGCAACTCTGTGACTTAAATATATATTTCCTTAAAAAGTCACTACTACTCTCACTGATTGATAAAGCATATGCATATGGGGAATACAATTTTGAAAAAGATGTCATTCATAAGAACCTTGAAGAACTGTATGTTATGAGTTACGAGGTTAAAGATTATGTAGCAGTTATTGATAGCGTAGAGTCATACTTTAAACACAGTATGGATCTACTTGACTTGGATACAAGAGAAAGCTTGTTTTATAAAAATTCCACAATTTATACAAAAGTAAAGGACAGTGTTCCAACACGATATAAAGAAGGGGCAAATGTAAAAAACTCCATCATAGCAGATGGCTGTGAAATAGATGGAACTGTGGAAAATTCAATTTTATTTAGAAGTGTAAAAGTAGGGAAAGGAGCAGTTATTAAAAACTCAATTATAATGGAAAAATCAATTATAATGGATGACGCAAAACTTGATTACACAATAACTGACAAAAATGTAATAATAGAAAAAGGAAGACAACTTAGTGGTTATGCAACATATCCAATAGTGATAGCAAAGAGCAAAAGAATATAGGAGGTAACATATGAAAATATTATATGTGGCATCCGAGGCCGCACCGTTTGTCAGATCAGGAGGTTTGGGAGATGTTGCAGGAGCTTTACCAAAAGCATTAGCGAAACAGAAAAACGATGTTAGAGTAATTATTCCATTCTACAAAGAAGAAATAAGAGATGAACTCCAAAGCACATTCAAATATGTTGGTGCAACATTTGTGGACTTAAGCTGGAGAAGACAATACGCAGGGGTCTATGAAACACAGCAAGACGGAGTTAAATATTATTTTATAGACAACGAGTACTACTTTAAAAGAAGAGGATTGTATGGACATTTTGATGACGGAGAAAGGTTTGCATATTTTTCAAAGGCAATTTTAGAGATACTTCCCATCATAGACTTTTATCCAGATATTTTACATTGTAACGATTGGCAGACTTCTTTGGTGCCAGTATTTCTTGATGTATTCTTTAGATATGCAGATGCATATAAAAACATCAAGACAGTTCTCACAATTCACAATATAGAATTCCAAGGGAAATATGATTCAAGGCTTATAACCGATATTTTAGGATTGCCAGAGTGGGCAAGATCAATAGTTGTTAATAATGATGATGTTAATTATATGAAGGGCGGAATTGAATCAGCATCGTTAGTAACAACAGTTAGTGAGACATACGCAAATGAAATATTAGACCCATTCTTTGCATTTGGATTGGAAGGAATTTTACGAGAGAGACAGTACAAAATTTATGGAGTTACAAATGGAATAGACATGAAGTTGTATAATCCTGAAACTGATAAGGCACTGTTTAAAAAGTATTCGTATGAAACATTAATAGATAAAAAAGAAAACAAAAAAGGGTTGTGCAACATGGTTGCATTGCCATATTCAGAAAAGCGTCCAATGATAGCAATGGTAACAAGACTTACAGAACAAAAAGGAATGGATCTTGTAGGCTATATTGCGGATGAATTAATGAAAGCTGATTTACAAGTTGTAATTATAGGAACGGGTGACTGGAAATATGAAAACTTAATAAAGCATATTGAAAGCAAATATCCTGAAAAATTCAGAGCGATTCTTGCATTCTCAAGCGATCTAGCGTCAAAGATATATGCTGCATCTGACATGTTCCTAATGCCATCAAAATTTGAACCATGTGGCTTATCACAGATGATAGCGATGAGATATGGATCTGTTCCAATAGTACGAGAGACGGGTGGATTAAAAGATACAGTTGAGGCATATAACCCACAAACAAAAAAAGGCAAAGGATTTACTTTCAAAACATATAATGCATTTGATATGCTTGATGCAATATGGAGAGCATACGGATTCTTTATAGAAGAAGGACAGAGCAATTGGGGTCAAATTGTAAAGAATGATATGAAGAGCGACTTTGGTTGGGAAATTAGTGCTAAGAAATATTTAGATATTTATAAAAAATAATTTAAGGAATGAGAAAAAAATAAACATAGAGCTCTTAAGGGGAAATAAGGGTCGGAGAGATGATGGCGAAAGAAAATATTACAGAAAAAGAGTTTACCAAACAATTAGAAGAAACAATGCTGAGATTCTTGGGAATTGAACCGGCTTTTGCGACTCCTTCGCAAATGTATAAGACACTTGCGATTTGTGTTAGAGAAAAACTTACAGCACAAAGATTGCTTTTCAAAAAGAAAGTTCATCAGAAAAAGATGAAACAAGTGTACTACATGTCTATGGAGTTCCTATTAGGGAGATCTTTAAAGAATCACCTATTTAATATGGGGATTGAAAAGATTGCAGAAAAAGCTGTTAAAAACCTTGGCTTTGATTTGAACAATATTTATGAAGTTGAACCAGATGCGGGTTTGGGGAATGGAGGACTTGGAAGGTTGGCAGCGGCATACATGGACGCACTAACATCACAAGGATACTTGGCAACGGGTTTTTCCATCATGTATGACTGCGGAATTTTTAAGCAAGTAATAGTGGATGGTTGGCAGCTTGAGAAACCAGATAACTGGCTTAAAGATGGTTGTGTTTGGGCAACAGCAAAGAACGAGGAAACGTACCAAGTTAACTTTGGCGGAAGGGTTGAAGAAACATGGGAAGATGGGAAGTTAAAAGTTTCATATAAAGATCAAACAACAGTACTTGCCGTTCCTTATGATATGAATATATCTGGATATCAAAAGGATGCTGTAAATAGACTTAGACTTTGGGCGTCTAGAGCACCACAAGAATTTGATATGGGTATGTTTGCAAAGGGAGAGTATGTAAAGGCTATGGCGGCAAAGGCGATGGCCGAATCAATTTCAAAAATACTATACCCAGCAGATGATCATATAGAAGGGAAATCTTTAAGGCTAAAGCAGCAGTACTTCTTTGTTTCTGCATCAATACAAAGCATTTTAAAAAGACATTTGATGCACCACAAAGATCTAAAGAATTTAGGGGAATATGTTGCAATTCACATTAACGATACACATCCAACATTGTGTATCCCAGAATTGATGAGATTGCTATTGGATGAATATGGATATAGTTGGGAAGATGCATGGAAAATAGTTCAGGAAGTTACATCATATACAAATCACACAGTTATGGCAGAGGCACTAGAGAAATGGCCACAGAAACTTTTCCAAGATTTATTACCAAGAATATATCAAATAATTCAAGAGATAAATCAGAGATACTGTAACGAATTGTGGGAGTTTTATCCTAACGATTGGAGTGTTGTTAATAAAAATGCAGTGTTGGCGGATGGGCAAGTTAAAATGGCAAATCTCTGTCTTACAGCAAGTCATACGATTAATGGGGTATCCTCTTTACACTCAGACATATTAAAAAGAGATGTGTTCAAAGATTATTATGCAATGCATCCAGAAAAATTTACGAATGTAACAAACGGGATTACACACAGAAGATGGACAGAACAGGCAAATCCAGGGCTTGCATCTTTGATAACAGATTTAATTGGAGATGAGTGGTTAAAGAACCCAACACACCTGGAAAAGTTGGTCGAACATCTTGGCGATAAAGACATACACTCAAAAATGATTCAAATAAAGAAAGAAAACAAAAAACGCCTTGCAGCATATGTGAAGGAACATAACAATGTTATTCTGGATACAGATTCAATTTTTGATGTGCAAGTAAAAAGATTGCATGAATATAAGCGTCAATTATTAAACGCCCTACACATCTTAGACCTATATTTTAGACTTAAAGAAAACCCAGATTTAGACATTAAGCCAAGAACATTTGTATTTGCAGCAAAGGCGGCAAGTGCATATTATATGGCAAAAGAAATAATAAGGTTTATATGCACACTAAGCGATGTAATCAATAATGATAAGGACATTAAAGATAAGTTAAAAGTAGTATTCTTGGAGAACTATAGAGTGTCACTTGCCGAAATCATTATTCCAGCAGCAGAAGTTAGTGAACAAATTTCATTGGCAGGCAAGGAAGCAAGTGGTACATCAAACATGAAATTTATGATCAATGGTGCATTAACATTGGGAACAATGGATGGAGCAAATGTAGAAATACATGAGGCAGTTGGAGAAGGGAATATGTTTATGTTTGGTTTGCTTGCAAACGAAGTTGAAGAATTATGGCGTAACGGATACAATCCAACACAATACTACAATGGTAATGAAAGAATAAGAAAACTAATAGATACTCTAAGAAATGGAATAGGGGGCAACAGCTTTCCAGATATTGCAGACAGTTTAACATTCGGAAGAGGCTCCACACCAGACGGATATATGGTGCTAGCAGATTTTGAATCATATGCAAAAGCACAAGAAAGAGTAAATGATACATATAAAGACAAACACAGATGGAATAGAATGTCTTTGATGAACATTTCAAAAGCAGGGTTCTTTGCAGCAGATAGAGCCGTTCAAGAATACGCCGAAAGAATATGGGGTCTTAAGAGATAAAAAATGTATGATCCACTAAAAGACAAGAAACCCTACGGGGCTTGCGTAAAAGGAGAGGACATATATTTAGAGTTTCCATTAGATATAAAAGACATTGTTAAGAACATCTATTTAATATTAAGAAAAGACAACAGAGAAGAAAGAAAGCTTTTAAAGTTTAAAGAAGTAAGAGACGGAGAAGCAATCTATAGTATAAAGTTTCAAGTTCAAGAAAGTGGAATCTGGCATTATAGATTTGAAGGCGAACTTTTAATAGGCGGAATAGCATACTATGGAAGAGACTATGATGGAAGAGCTATTCGGAAAGATTGGATGCCAGAATGGCAACTTACAGTATGTGATAAAGCATATAAGACACCAGAGTGGGCAAAGTCAGGAGTATGCTATCAAATATTTGCGGACAGATTTAATAAAGGCGAAGAACGCAAATTTACGAAACAAGGAACATTACACAAAAGATTAGATGAGCAAATAGAAATAGCAGAAGAAGGTAAGGACTATAGAGCAAACGATTACTACGGTGGAAACATAAAGGGAATAATTGATAAACTTGAATATTTAAAAGAACTAAATGTTTCTTGCATATATCTAACACCAATATTTGAGGCACACTCAAATCATAGATACGATACAGCCGATTACTTAAAAATTGATAGCCTTTTTGGGACAGAGGAGCAACTTCAAGAACTCATAGACGAAGCACACAAGAGAAACATTAAAATAATGCTAGATGGAGTGTTTAATCACACAGGGTCAGATAGTATATACTTCAATAAAAACAACAGATATCCAGAGAAAGGAGCGTATCAATCAAAAGAATCAAAATATTATGATTGGTATTATTTTTATGAATATCCTAACGAATATCATTCGTGGTGGGGATGTAGAGTTGTCCCAACTGTTAACAAAGAAGCAAAAGGATACAAAGACTTAATATTGGGCAAAAATGGAGTAATAGAGAAGTGGACATCAAAAGGAATAGATGCTTGGAGACTAGATGTGGTGGACGAGCTCCCAATATCCTTTACAACAGAATTGTGTAAAAAAATACATAGCTGTAGAGATGATGAGTTGATTATAGGAGAGGTTTGGGAAGACGCCACAACAAAAGTGAGTTATGACCAGTGGAGACCATATTTTATGGGGGATCAGCTGGATAGTGTAATGAACTACCCATTTAAAGAGGCAATTATAGAGTTTTGCAAAACAAAGAATAAGGACATCTTCATAGAAAAAGTGACAACAATTTTTGAACACTATCCAAAGGAATCTTTAGACACAATGTTGAATCTGCTTGGTTCTCACGACACAATAAGGGTTTTGACGGCATTATCTGATAGAATTCCTCCAGAAAGCAAATCGGCAAGACGAGTGGATCGGCTTAGCCCACATGAATATATTCAAGCAAGAGAAAGACTAAAACTTGCAATATTACTTCAATATACACTGCCAGGAATCCCAATGGTATATTATGGCGACGAAAGGGGGATGGAAGGATATGAGGATCCTTTAAATAGGTTACCAATAATATGGGATAATATAGATAGTGTGATTTTCAGAAGATATAAAAAAATGGGCGAATTAAGACAAAAATACAAAGATGTTTTAAAGGGAGAAACAACATTTATACAACACGAAACATTGCTCATATACAAACGAAGTATAGAGGAAGAAGAGTTAACAATAATAATTAATCCTACAGAAAGTGAACAATTATTCAAAGGAGTTGCAATTGGACCAAACGCTTATGAAGTTCTTTTTAAGAGACGGTCTAATCCGATAAAAAAACAATAGGAGATAAAATGACCGAAGTAGAGGCAAAAGAAACTATTGCAAGAGGCGAGTCTACAGAAATTGAATTTAAAGAATGTAGAGAGGAGCTGTCTAGCAATATATTTGATACAGTTTGTGCTTTTAGCAATAGATTTGGAGGACACATTTTCCTTGGAGTTAATGACAAGAAACAAATAATGGGAGTAAATCCCGAGAAGGTAGGGAAGATAGTGTTAGATTTCGTTACAGAAATTAACAATCCACAAAAAATGTATCCCCCACTATATCTAACGCCAGAAATCCTTACAATAGACGGAAAAAAAGTAATTTACATAAGAGTTCCAGAGGGAAGCCAGGCACAAAAACATAAGGACAAATACTGGGATCGCTCATTTGAAGGAGATATTAATATTTCAAACAATATGGAACAGATGAGCCAACTATTTAGACGAAAAAGCGAAGAATCATTTGTTAATAAAGTGTATACAAATATAGATGAAAGTTGGTTGGATCCTAGGACAATTGAAAAGGCACGAAAATTTGCAATTTCAAGAAAAACAGATCACATATGGGGAAATATGTCCAACAAGGAGTTGTTAAGAAGTGCGAATTTAATGTTAAGGGACAAAAATAACAACAAAGAAGGGATCACACTGGCAGCAATACTATTGTTTGGGAAAGAGCAATCCATAATGACGGTTCTTCCACAATATAGGACAGACGCAATATTGAGAGTAGAAAATTTGGATAGATATGATGATAGAAAGATTGTTACAGCAAATTTAATAGAAAGCTATTGTGAGCTTATGGAATTTGGAGAAAATCATCTAAACGATTTGTTTATATTGGAAGGTACACAAAGGGTGAGTGCAAGAAACAACATATTGCGAGAAATCGTAGTTAACACATTAGCACACAGAGATTATTCTAGCGGATATGTTGCAAAATTAGTTATAGAAAGAGAACGAATAGTTGTTGAAAATGCTAATATTGCACGAGCAATGGGGATGGTCGATATCAATGATTTTAAACCATATGCAAAAAATCCGGCAATAGCTGCGGTATTTAAGGAAATTGGATTTGCAGACTCTTTGGGTTCAGGGATTCGCAATCTGTATAAATATACACGAATGTATTCTGGAGCCGATCCAAAATTTGAAGAAGGAGATATTTTTAGAACAATCATTCCACTTAAAGAAGTAGCAACAGAAAAAGTTGGCGGGAATCCAGAAAGAGCACAAGAAGAATTTAAAAAGTCCCTCGAAAGTCCCTCGAAAGTCCCTCGAAAGTCCCTCGAAAGTCCCTCGAAAGTCCCTCG
>CAUTUX010000019.1:0-18284 GCA_963542015.1 uncultured Clostridia bacterium
GCATTTTTAGGAACGTCAATTAAGGCAATAACAATCCCAGGAACAATACAAAGTATGGGAAGTGGTGTTTTTGAAGGATGTGAAAGCCTAACGAAGGTTACTATAGGAGAAGGGATAACAGAAGTAACATCAAAATATTTTAATAAAGAAACATTAGAAGAGATAGCACTTCCAAACACATTAGAAAGAATAGGAGATGGAGCATTTGAAGGTTGTAAGAACTTAAAAAATATGGAACTTCATGAAGGAATAAAAAAAATAGGTGATGGAGCATTTAAGGGAACATCAATTGAATCACTAAGCATTCCAGGAACAATACAAAGTATGGGAAGTGATGTTTTTGAAGGATGTGAAAGCCTAACTAAGGTTACTTTAGGAGAAGGAATAACAGAGGTAACATCAAATTATTTTAATAGAGAAACATTAGAAGAAATAACACTGCCAAGCACATTAGAAACAATAGGAGCAGATACATTTGCAAATTGCAAAAAGTTAGAAAATGTAGAACTTAGTGATGGAATAAAAACAATAGGTGATGGAGCATTTTTAGGAACGGCAATTAAGACAATAAGAATTCCAGGAACAACACAAACAATGGGAAGTGGTGTTTTTGAAGAATGTAAAAGTCTAACTAAGGTTACTTTAGGAGAAGGTATAACAGAAGTAAATTCAAATTACTTTAATAAAGCAACATTAGAAGAGATAACACTACCAAGCACATTAGAAACAATAGGGGCAGAGACATTTGCAAATTGCAAAAAGTTAGAAAATGTGGAACTTAGTGATGGAATAAAAACAATAGGTACTGGAGCATTTTTAGGAACATCAATTAAGACAATAAGAATTCCAGGAACAGTAGAATCAATAGGAGAGAGTGCATTTTTTGATTGTCGTAATTTAAAAACAGTAACACTTAATGAAGGACTAAAAAGAATAGTGCGAGGTGCATTTGAAAATTCTTCAATTGAATCAATAACATTCCCAGGAACAGTACAATGGGTTGGGAGTGATACTTTTAGACACTGTAATAGTCTGACAAAGGTTACTTTAGGAGAAGGAATAACATGGGTAACATCAAACTATTTTAATAGAGAAACATTGGAAGAAATAATACTGCCAAGAACATTGGAGACAATAGCAACAGAGACATTTGCAAATTGTAAGAAGTTGGAAAAAGTAGAACTAAAAGATGGAATAAAAGCAATCAGTGCTGCTGCATTTGCGTCATCAGCAATTAAGACAATAAGAATTCCAGGAACAGTAGAAGCAATAGGACAAGGTGCATTTTTTGATTGTCGTAATTTAAAAACAGTAACACTTAATGAAGGACTAAAAAGAATAGTGCAAAATGCATTTGAAAACTCATCAATTGAATCAATAACATTCCCAGGAACAGTGCAAGGGGTTGGAAAGGATGCTTTTAAAGACTGTAAAAGTCTAAAAAAGGTTATTTTTGGAGAGGGAATAAAAGAAGTAACATCATACTGTTTTAATAGAGAAACATTAGAAGATGTAACGATTCCAAGCACAGTAGAAATAATAAGAGGTATGCAATTTTCTGGCTGTAAAAATTTAAAAACAGTGACACTTAGTGAAGGTCTAAAAAAAATAGAGTATGATGCATTTAAGGGGACATCTATAAAATCAATTACAATTCCAGGTACAGTACAAAATATAAGTTATGGTGCTTTCGCCGAATGTGAGAGCCTAACAAAAGTAACTTTAGGAGAGGGAATAAAGAAATTATCAAGTAATTATTTTAATAAAAAAACACTAGAAGAGATAAGACTTCCGAACACATTAGAAAAAATTGAGCAATTCACCTTTCAAAACTGTGAGAAGTTAAAAACAGTGACTCTTAATGAAGGATTAAAAGAATTAGGTGATTATGCACTTTCATTCTTATCAATTGAATCAATAACAATTCCATCAACAGTAGAAAAAATTGGTAGGGGTACATTTACTAACTGTAAGAAGTTAAAATCAGTGACATTTAATGAAGGAGCGTTAAAAGAAATAGGTGATGTAGCATTTAATAAGACAGCAATCGAATTGATAACAATTCCAAAAACGGTAAGAAAAATTGGAGATTCAATATTTTCCGAATGTAAAAATATAAAAAAGGTGACACTTAATGAAGGGTTGAAAGAAATAGGCGATCAGGCATTTGTAAATTCATCAATTGAATCAATAACAATTCCATCAACAGTAGAAAAAATTGGTAACGCCGCATTTGCTGTTTGTCAGAATTTAAAAGCAATAGATTGTAAAATAAAAAAGAGTTATTACGATACACATAAGGTGGACTTAGAGGGACTAACTCAATTTAAACAAAACGGATATAAAGTAAATTGGTTAAATGGCTAACATTTGATTAGAGGACTTAGCCTTTAAAAAGTATTCCTATAAAAAAATTTAGTTACTAAAAACCGATACACCTAAAAATTGATAACGAAAGTGGTAATTTATGATTGTACCATATGATGGTAAAAAAAGTTTAAAGAAGATACGATTTTTAGCACCATAAAATTTGGGGGTAAACCGTGAAAAATGGTGCTAAGAAATAGACGAGCAAGGCGATGAAAAGCGTTAAAAATTGACATAAAAAGTTGCCTTTGCTAAGATGTGAGAAACCGTTGAAGGGAAGAAAACCGATATAAGTCAAAGAGAGAATCAGCGATGGTGGGATGCTGGTTGAAACTGTACGGATAATATGGGGCTCTGAGGGTTGCAGTGAAATAATAGTAGCTGTGAACGTAAGCTTGCGTTAAGAGATTGACTCATTGAGTCGTTGAGGTCTGTATAGCGATATACAGATGAAGTACGGTGGCAACACAAATAATATTTGTCCGTGCAATATGTCAGCACGGTTTTTTTATTTAGGAGATAAAATGAACATACCATATAAAATTTATTTAAGTGAAAAAGAGCTGCCAACGAGCTGGTATAACCTTGTTCCTTTGTTGAAAGATTATTCACCTTTGATTAATGCAACAAGTAATAAGCCAGTTACAGAAGCAGAACTTAATCGCATCTTTACGTCCCAAGCCTCCAAACAAGAACTAAACAATATAGATGAATATATTGAGATACCAGAGGGAATCAGAGATTTCTATAAAATGTATAGACCTTCTCCTCTCATAAGAGCATATTGGTTGGAAAAATACTTAGACACTCCAGCAAAGATCTTCTATAAATTTGAAGGGAATAATACATCTGGAAGCCATAAACTAAACAGTGCTGTGGCTCAAGCATATTATGCAAAGCAAGATGATCTTGAGGGGTTAACAACAGAAACTGGAGCTGGGCAGTGGGGAACAGCATTGGCGATGGCATGTTCACATTTTGGTTTGGATTTAAGAGTTTACATGGTACGCAGTTCATATGAGCTTAAACCGCAACGCAAAACATTGATGAGAGTATATGGTGCAGAAGTAATAGCATCTCCTTCGGATACAACTGAAACTGGAAGGAAAATGTTAGAGAATAAGGATAACTATACAGGTAGTCTTGGAACGGCAATATCCGAAGCAATAGAAGTTGCAAACAAATCAAATGGAACAAGAAAATATGCATTGGGTAGTGTTTTAAATCAAGTTATGTTACACCAAAGTATTGTGGGTCTTGAGAGTAAGACGGCAATGGAAAAATATGATGAGTACCCAGATATAGTTATCGGATGTGCTGGTGGCGGTAGCAACCTTGGTGGCATTATAGCCCCATTTATGGCTGACAGAATTAAGGGTAAGAGAAAACCATACTTTATCGCCGTTGAGCCAACAGGGTGCCCAACATTGACAAAAGGGGTTTATGCCTATGATTACTGCGATACGGGCAAAGTAGCTCCAAAAGCAAAAATGTATACATTGGGAAGTGGCTTTATGCCAAGCGGAACTCATGCTGGTGGGCTGAGATATCATGGAATGAGTCCTATATTATCCAACCTATACAATCAAAAGTTGCTTGATGAGGCAATAGCTGTTTCGCAGACTGATGTATTTAAGGCAGCAACTGAATTTGCACGAGTTGAGGGAATTCTTCCAGCTCCTGAATCTGCTCATGCAATAAAAGTAGCTATGGATGAAGCAATTAAATGCAAGGAATGTGGAGAGAAAAAAACAATACTTTTTGGACTAACAGGTACTGGATATTTTGATATGATGTCATATGAAAAGTATTTAGATGGGGTATTAACTGATACTCAAATATCAGATGAATATTTATCTAACAGTACTAAGGGGTTGAAATAAATGAATAAAAAAGAAATTGTTCGGTTACGCATTCTTGAAGGTTTTATAGTTGTTTTCCTTATATTATTTACTTTCATAACAGTCTTAATGCATGAGCATAATTTAAGAATTATAAAGATGCATTTAGAAAATAAGCATGGGAAAGTTATATCTAGCTTAGAAAATATATCCTCAAAAAATCCCAGAATAGCGGATCTTGCTTTATTGGCAGCTCATGACTCAAACACCTATAATATGAAATTTAATGCACCTATGGATGAAGCAGAACGAAATACGGCGATAGGTAAGACAATGAAGATGAGTGAGGGAATGCAATACAGGTTTTCGGTAACGCAACAATCTAATCTTTATGAACAGTTTATGCAAGGAGTTAGAGTCTTTCACATTAAATACACATGGTACAAAGGAGAGTGGTATGGAACGCATGCAAAGCTAACAGGAAAGATTTCTGATTATGTCATAGATATAATGCGTGGTCTTGATGAGAACCCTGGAGAATTTGTAGTTATGTTATTTCATCCAATGTATTTTGGAGATGCCTCATTGGGAGATTTTCATAATTATTTAGAGAATGTCAGATATAAAGGGAAGAACATTTATGACTATATTTCATATGGGAAAGTAAATACTTTTAATGATCCAAAAGATGATGGATTAAAAATTGGAGAATTGAGATATAACACCGTTACAAATCACGGTACACAGTCTGGAGTTATTTTAATGGATAGAAGAGAAAGTAAGCTGAAATTAAAATATGATGTATCAAATGATAGACATAAGGATCAATATTTTGATATTGACAGTAATACAGATCATAAGTGGCATGCACGAGGAAATTCAAAAAATATAATGAAAGAAATAGATAAAAATATGGAGCGTATAAAAGTAACTGAAGGATATCAAAACAAATTGAGGATAAATCAAAGTCAGTTATCTTTTTCAACGAAAGATGGTATGTCATCCATATTTAAGTGGTCTTTATATAATATGGCATCAAGACATAATCCAAAATTGCTTGAAAACAAGAATTTTGATAAGTGGTTAGAATATATGCCAATAGTCAAGTGTGATTTTGTAACCAGCCAGAATAAGGATTTCAATAATAGAATAAATAAAAAATTATTTGACTATAATACAAGATTAATAGCTAAGATGTAGAGACAATGATAAAGACGCAAGGAATGAACAATCTGCTTTTTGATATAGAGTGTTGTGACGGATATCACATATGTTCATTTGGATATGTAATTTTTGATAACAATTTCAAAATAATTAAAAAAGCAGACATATTAATTAATCCTAATAAAAAATTCAAACTTGCGGGGAAAGATCAAGAACCAAGGATACAACTTGCCTATGAGGAGTCGAGATTTCGAACAGCTGAAATCTTTATAGCCCACTACAAAAAAATAAAAGAGCTACTTGAAAATCATAGATTATTTGCCCATTCTGCAACCTCAGACATAATGTACTTAAATATTGCTTGTGAGAGATATTCGTTACCCGTATACGATTTAGAGGTTTTAGATACTCAGAGAATGTTTGCCAAAGATTTCCCTGGGAAAAAGCAAGGGCTAGAAAGTATTGTGTCTGAATTGCAAATACAGGTAGATGAAAATGCAACATATCACAAGAGTTGTGACGATGCAGAAATTTCCATGCTAGTCTTAAAAGAACTTGTTAAAAGAAGTGAAACAGATTTTGAAACATATTTAAAAGAACACTATTTTATTAATAGAACATTTGAAAGTTACAGAACACGGGTAGAGTCATCAAGAAGCATATTCATATATACTAAAGAGCTCACAAAAGATGATACAGCCAATACAAAAAGAATACCTATTCAAATAGCTGAGAATATGGGATTGTCCGAAAGAGAGTATAAAAGCTTCATACAACAAATATATGCAAAGAATTATAGAATTTGCTTTAATTTGTCAAAAATCAAATATTTCATTCAATCTAATAAAGATTCTGGAAGGGGCAAGATAGTTTCTGAATTAAATGAAGGAAAAGCTAAAACTAAAATTATAAAATTAGACAGTTTGAGTAAGGTCATAAATTCGCAAAATAACGGATTAGAATGCCTGTTTCAACCCAAAAAGTTTAAAAAGCGTATATTGACTTAAAAAAATCCTAGACCTATAATAATTTATGTGCTTAGAGAGCACACGGAGGAAAGATGAATAGCATTATGACAAGTATGCTGTTATCTTCTTCTGGCAGATTAGGCGTTGGCTCGATCATAGGAATTGCAATCGCCACATTGATAATCGGTTTGGCAGTTGGAATATTGTCGTATGCACTATATACCAAGAAAAAGATTGGATTAGCAAAAAATGAAGCAAAGAAAATAATCGAAGAAGCCGGCTTGGAAGCAAAAACATTAAGACAGGAAGAAATTCTCAAAGGTACAGAAGTTGTCAATAGGCAACGTGAAAGATTTGAAGAAGAAATAGCTGAAAGAAAATCTGATTTACAAAAAAGAGAAAATAGAATCCTGCAAAAAGAAGAATTAATTAGCCAGAAAGAAGAAACAATAGCAAAAAAAGAAGAAATTATTGATAAAAAAGAAGAGAATCTGGAATCTAAGCTCGATTTATTATCCAGAAGAACTTTTGAATTAGATAAGCGTCAGCAAGAAAACGAAGAAACTAAAGATAGACTTAAGGCACTTGAAGAGAATCTTAGTAACGCACAATTTAAGATTAATGCTGAACTTGAGCGGGTAGCTCAAATGAGTAGGCAAGAAGCTGAGGAAATCTTAAAGACTCAGTTACTAGAAGTTGTAAAGAAAGCGGCAGTTGAAGATGCAAAGAGGATTGAAAAAGAAGCGAAAGACAATGCAGAAAAAACTGCTCAAGAAGTTATAGCTGAAGCAATTAACAGATGTGCATCTGACTATACTGTAGAAAACACAACAACGGTAGTTAGCATAGGTAGCGATGAGATTAAAGGAAAATTAATAGGAAGGCAAGGAAGAAATATACATTCACTTGAATCCGTTATGGGCGTTGATGTTATTATAGATGACACTCACGGCTCTATCACATTATCCAGTTTTGATCCAATTAGAAGAGAAGTTGCTAGGTTAACAATAGAAAAGCTTATTAAAGATGGTCGTATTCATCCAGCAAGAATTGAAGAAGTTGCAGAAAGAGTTAATAAAGATATTCAAGATGTAATCAAAAAGGCTGGAGAAGAAGCTGCATATGAAGCAAATGTACATAACCTAAATTCAAAGCTTATAGAAATGCTTGGAAGATTAAAATATAGAACAAGTTATGGACAAAATGTATTGCAACATTCTATAGAAGTCGCAAAGGTAGCGTCTATTATTGCATCAGAATTAGGAATAAATTCTGCACTTGCAAGAAGGGGTGGTCTACTTCATGACATTGGTAAGGCAATAGATCATGAGTTTGAAGGTACTCATGTAGAGTTAGGTGTTGAATATGCGAAGAGATATGGTGAAAGTAAAGAGGTAATTAATATAATTCAAGCTCATCACGGTGATGTTGAACCTAATACACTCGAAGCAGTAATTGTGCAAGCAGCCGATGCAATCTCCTCTGCAAGACCTGGAGCAAGAAGAGAAACTTATGAAGCATATGTAAAACGAATTGAAAAAATAGAAAAAACTGCAAAAGAATTTGAAGGAGTCGCACAGTGTTTTGCATTGCAAGCTGGTAGGGAAATCAGAGTTATGGTAAATCCAGAGACAGTGGATGATACTAAGACAATTTTCCTTTCAAAAGAAATTGCCAAGAAATTGGAAGACGAACTTGATTATCCAGGGCAAATTAAAGTCAATGTAATTAGAGAATTGAGAAGTGTGGAATACGCCAAATAATGAGTGACAAAGGTTTTTCTAAAACGGCAGAGGAAATTTTAAATATTGTAAAAGGACAAAAAATTGTAGACGATGTCTATGATTATGTCCTTGCAAGCATAAGAGAAGGTATTTCCGAAATAGAGCTCAGAGATTTGATTGAAAAGAAAATGATGGAACTAGGTGCGGAAAAAACATCTTTTCCCATAATAGTTGCTTTTGGTTCAAATGCTGCGGAACCACATCATGAACCAAGCGATAGGAAGTTGAATAATGGTGAATTTGTTTTAATCGATATGGGAGTTGTTGTTGGCGGAATGTGTTCTGACTTTACAAGAACATTCGCATTCGGTTGTGTAGCAAAAGAAGATAAAAAAATATATAATATCGTAAGAAGAGCACAAGCTTTAGGTATTAAAAAGTGTGGGCCTGATATGCGAGCTAGTGCACTTGATAAGATTGTTAGAGATGCAATAGTAAAGAGCGGATATGGGGAGTATTTCGTACATTCTACTGGACACGGAGTGGGAGCAGAAATACACGAATGTCCCTTTATTAAAAAAGACTCGGAAGATGTTTTGCTAAAAGATATGGTGGTAACTATTGAGCCAGGCATATACATTGAAGGCAAAGTCGGTGTGAGAATTGAAGACATGATAACAGTCGGTACAAATAAAAAAATAAGTAGACATAAGACAAAATTAATTACAATTAAGAGGTGAATGATGGCACAAATAATGGCAGGTGATTTGAGAAAGGGAGTAACATTTATTTATGAAAACAATATAATGACAGTTGTTGATTTTTTACATGTTAAACCAGGTAAGGGAGCGGCATTCGTAAGAATGAAGATGAAGAATATTGTTTCTGGTAATGTACTGGAAAAAACATTTAACCCAACAGAAAAGTTTGATTTAGCTCATATCGAAACAAAGGAAATGGAATACTTATATAACGATGGTGAACTATATTACTTCATGGACACAGAAACATATGAGCAGATTCCATTAAACAAGAGTCAAGTTGAAGATGCATTAAATTTCGTAACAGAAAATATGAAAGTAACAGTTAAGTTCCACAATGGTGCACCGTTCTCAGTTGAACCACCAAATTTTGTTGAACTTAAAATAACAATATGTGAACCAGCTGTTAGAGGTGATACGGCAACAGCGGGAACAAAGCCAGCCACACTTGAGACAGGATATAATATACAAGTTCCAATGTTTATAAACGAAGGCGAGACAATTCGTGTAGACACAAGAACTGGCGAGTACATGTCTAGAGCATAAGTAGGATTATTAAATGTCAGCTAAACAGAATAAAAAAGATTCATATGAAATTTATCAGGTTTTGGCTGACATCGCTTTTGATATCGTAAATGATATAGAAGGTGTTGAGGCAGTTAAAGAAAAGAAAGGATTAATATCCAAGAAAAAAATAACTGTAGTTCCATTAAATAATGGAAAGATTAATATAGATATTAAAGTTAAAGTACAAGATACATACTCAATTCCAGAAGTGGCAGTTCAGATACAAGAAAGTGTTAAAAATGCCATAGAAAAGAATACAAAGTTTGAAGTGTGTAAAATCAATGTACATGTAGTTTCAGCAATAATTTTAGGTTGATATGAGAAGAGCTGCAAGGGAGTTTGTTTTACAGCATATTTTTGAGTACATTTTCAGTAAGTCATTAGGTGAACTTGCCGACGATGAGGAATTTGCTAAATTTAGTGTTGCCGACAAAGAATACATAATAAATACGCTAAATGGTTGTGTTGAAAAATATGATGATATTAATAAAATAATTTCTGAACATACAAAAAAATTTGATATTGAAAGATTATTTAAAATTGATCTTGCGATTGTAATACTTGCAACATATGAAATGCAATCTGAGTCGGTACCAGCATCTATAGCAATTAATGAAGCTGTAACTCTTGCAAAGAAATATGGGAATGATAAGTCTCCTAAGTTTGTTAATGGGATATTGGGAGTTATATTCAAGGAAGCTGAGGAAAAGCATGGACAATTATGAAATATTTAAAAATGCATTTGAAGTTTCAGATTTTTCAAGACGCCTCAAAGATCATATTAATAAATTAAATGGTTCTCCCATATACATAAAAGGTGAAGTTACTTCTATATCAAAAAATACTCAACATTTATATTTTGATTTGAAAGATTCAAATGCAGTTATTGGTTGTGCAGTATTTTCGTATGAATATAAATCTAATATCGTAATTCCTTCAGAGGGAGAGTCTGTTGTTGTTGAAGGTGCTATTTCATATTACACAACTTCAAAAGCCTCAAGGGTTACATTCATCGTTACAGCCATATACCCAATAGGCGAAGGAGAACTTAGAAGACAATTTGAAGAGCTGAAAGGTAGATTAGAAAAAGAAGGATATTTTGCTGAAGAGCATAAAAAGCCAATTCCTAAATTTGCAAAGAATGTTCTAATTTTAACTTCAAAATCAAATGCGGTTATACAAGATTTTGTAAATAACATAAGAAAGAAAAATAAGATAATAGATATAATTGTTAAAGATATAAGAGTACAGGGAGTAGATGCTGTTCCTAAGCTTATCCCAATACTGGAGGCAGTTGATAAGCTGGGATATGATGTAATCGTTATAGCCAGAGGTGGTGGGTCTTTGGGAGACTTGGCACCATTCTATGATGAGAATCTTGTAAAAGCAGTATATAAAATGGCGACCCCAGTAATATCTGCAATAGGGCATGAAACAGATCATTCGTTACTTGATTATGTCGCAGACAGAAGGGCATCTACACCAACTGAGGCGGCACATATAGTTGGATATGATGTAGAGGAATTGAAGAGATTTGTTGCTACCACAATAGAAAAAATGCATAGGGCTATTCTGACATTGATTAATGGATTAACAAATGAGTGGCATTTTAGGAGCAATTTAATTGTCTCAGACTACAGAGAACGTATACACATGCTTATAAGGAGATACCTTAAATTAATTGCAGATATGGATGTTGGGCTAATTAACAGATATCAAGAGCTTGAAAGAGAATATAATAAATTATATCCAGTTATAGATGCATCAAATCCAGAAAAGATATTAAATAAAGGATACTTTACGATATCATCTAACAAAGGACAGATACTTGATATTGCAGAAGTTAATGTAGATGATGAAATTAAGATAAGTGGTAAAGGTGGAAGAATAGTTACTAAAGTTTTAAAAAAGGAAGAGGTTAAATGATGGGAAAAAGTATTGAACAGAGTTTAAAAAGACTTGCCGAAATTGGAAATGCACTTCAGAATAAAATGGAACTTGATAAGGCTATGGAAATGTATAGAGAAGGTATAAAGGCAAGTAAGGAATGTGCGGAGATATTAAAATCTGAAAAAGGCAAACTTGAAGAACTAGTAGATGAAATGAAGAATGTAACTCAAGATTTCACATTGGATGAAAAGATATATTAATGTTTACATACAAAGAATTTAGAAATATATTTCACAAGGCATTCAGTGGTATAGCACCTGACAAGGAAATCGCTGAAGAGTATAATTATTTTTTCTCACATCCAGGAAAATATATTCGTCCATACCTCGTCTATTTAGGGGCAATTTCAAGTAACCCTAATCCTAAAATGAAGACAGTTATAGATATAGGCATAATTATTGAGCTAATACATAGTTATTCATTAATTCACGATGATTTGCCATGTATGGACAATGACATGTTTAGGCGAAATCAAAGAACTGTACACATTGTGTTCGGAGAACACAGAGCAGTATTGTTGGGAGATTATTTATTAAATAAGGCAATATTGTTAACAATCGCATATGACATTCCACGACCTATAATGAAACTTATATTTGAATCTTCAGATACGATGCTTATAGGTCAAATATTAGATATGGAGAGAAAACAGGGTAAGAACTATCCTGAAATATATAAGAAGAAAACAGGTTCACTTTTTAAAGCTTCTTTATTGTCCGGCTATGCAATGTATAGCAGATTAAATGAAAAGATTAAAAACTTTGCTGAGGAACTTGGACTGTTATTTCAATATACGGACGACATGATGGACATTACTCCATGTAATTCGATAAGAGAACAAATAAGTGACGCAAAGTTGAAGGAGCTCATATTTAAGCTAACAATGAAGTTAAAGATAGATATAACTAAACTAAAATTAACAAATCAGCTTCAATTGTTAATAGATATGATATATGGGAGAGAGCCTTGAGATATCAGTTGTTAAAGCACCGATTTTGCAAAAATGTGCTTGGAGATGTAAAAACAGCTGTAACAAAGTAATGATTGTGATATAATTATTGATGTGCATGCATAAGCACTATGCTATTTTATAACAAATTTAATCATATGCACGAGAATAAAATAGGAGAAAAATATTGGCAATAAAAAATGAAAATGGTGGAAATGACACCATTGATAATTTAAAAAATAAAATTGATGATCTGGAGAAAAAACATACTGAAAGTAAGAATGCACCAGAAGAAGAATACGCAGTAGCTGAAATTCTTGACGATGATTTATTTAATTTTACAAATCAACAAGGTTCAGCAAATCAAAATGTAAACACTCCACCGCCGAAGCAGACGGCACAGACTAAACAAGCCCAGCCACAACAGAGAGTAGTTCCACAACCACAGCAAAAGGTCGTTCAACAACATAGACCCACCACTTCAACGCAGCAACCACAAAGACCGCAGAATCCTCAACAAGCAGTTAAGACAGTTCAGTTTGATGCAAGGAACCTACCAAAGCCAAGCACCTCACAAGAATTAATTGCTCAGTGGAAGATGCAAAAAGAGTATATAGAGTTCCAGGATGCACAACTTCAAAACCTTGCGAGGAACTATGAAATAAGTAGGCGTAATGAACAGAATGCAGTTGATAAACTTAAGGAGATAGTTCAGAATGGCGGAACACCACAATCTAGACAAGAACTTGATATTATAAAAAGAAATCTACAAGCAGCGACAGCACAAATAAATCAAGACAACATAAAAATACAAAAACTCAACGAACAACTTGGACAGATAATGTTGAAGTTGAAAGAGTCAAATGATAAAGAAAAACAGGCAATTATATATGCAAAAGAAAAAGAAAAAGAGGCAAAGAACTATGAAGGACAATTTGTAGTTCTAAAGAACCAACTTGCAAAGGCACAGGAAAATGAAAAACAAATAAAGAGTGACTTGCAAAAAAGTCTTGATGCAGAAGTTAAAATTAAACAGGAATTTGCAGAATATAAAAAGAGCGTAATTAAGCAGGATAAAGAGCAAGAAGAAATGCTTAAAAAACTTAATGCCGAACTTAAAAAGAGTGAAGGTATTGAGGAAAAATTAAAAACAAAGTTGGCAGAGGTTAGTGCTAAAAAAGGAGTTAAAGAAGGAGAAGAAACAGAAGCAGATAAGGCAAAGAATGACGAACTTATAAATGCACTTAAGACAACTGAAAGCGAAATGGAGACAATCAAAACATTTGCAAAGCGTATCCAAGAAGATTTTGCAAACTTTAAAAAGAGATCAGCCAATCTTTCAAACGAAATGAAGGTGTTGGGAATGTCCAAGGTTGTGGCAGAGTTGTTGCCAGTACTTGATAATATTGGTTTTGCAAAGGGTCAAATTCAGGACAAAGATGCATTGATAGGATTTACAATGCTTGAAACGCAAATATTAGATGCATTGAAAAAATTTGGATTAAAGGAGGTTAAGACAGAAGATCAGAAATTCGATCCAAACCTCATGAGTGCAATACAGTTGGTGGAAGGTAAAGCGGGATATGTTGTTGAAGAACTTGCAAAAGGTTATTTGCTTGAAGATACATTGTTGCGTCCCGCATCTGTTAAGGTAGGTAAAGATGGCTAAGACACATTATGAAATGTTGGGGTTAACTAGAACCGCAACTATAGAAGAAATTAAAACAGCATATAGACAACTTGCAAAAAAATATCATCCTGATAGATTTGCTACAGCTCCTGAAATTCAGAAGCAGAAAGCTCAGGCAATATTTACACAGATGACAAATGCTTATGTAGTATTATCTAACCCTGAGAAAAAACAGAAATATGATGAGAGTCAGGGATTTGCAAGACCGAAGGCACAACAGAAAACAACGACAGCCTCGTCGTCAGCACAGCAACAACAGCAGACAGCTACAGCATATACAAAAGAAGATATGAAAAAGCCTATAGATGGTAGTAACATACATGCAAATATTACATTAACATTTGATGAAGCATGTCTTGGAACTACGAAACCTATCAAGATAAAGGCAATGCGTGAATGTACAGTTTGTGATGGTAAAGGATATGTAATGGGGGGACAGTTTGTTGTTTGTCCTCAGTGTAAAGGAAAGAAGATAATTCAAAAGACAACATTATTCTCACAGTCAAATATTGTTTGCCCTACATGTAACGGATTAGGCAAAGTTAAAATGTCAGTATGTCCGAAATGTGGAGGGAAGAAGGCAGTTGAAACAATTTCAATTATAAAGGCTAAAATCCCATCTGGTGTAACTTCAGGTTCCAAGATTACATTCGCAGGACAAGGACATGTTGGAGAAAATGGAGGTAAGACTGGAGATTTAATTCTCGAAGTAGATGTAAAGAAGCACAAGTTCTTTACAATAGATGGATATAATCTTGTTACGGAAATCCCAGTGTCTTTTATTGGAGCATGTATAGGTACGACTGTAACAGTTCCTGTACTAAATGGATTAGATAAAATAACAATTCCAGAAGGCACTAAAGATGGAGATATAGTTAAACTTAAAGGGGAAGGAATTCCAGGGAAGATATTAGGTGGTAGAGGAGACCTACATGCAAGAGTAATGGTAGAGTATCCAAAGAACATCACCCCAACTCAAAAGAAACTCTTAACAGATATGGATACTTTATTTACAATCGATCAATATACAAAGACAGAAGCATATCTAAAAATGCTCGCTGAATACAACGAGAATTTAAAGAACAAAGAGGATTAAGTTATTAAATAAAACGATTTACACACTTTAATGTGTGTTTAAAAAAAAGAGAAAGCATTAAGCTTTCTCTTTTTACTTTTCTTAATACATGTCACCGCCCATTCCACCTTGTGGCATTGGGTTTGAATTTAATTCAGGGATATCTGTAACGAGAGCTTCAGTTGTAAGCAATGTGCTTGCAATTGATGTTGCATTTTGTAGAGCTGAACGACAAACTTTAGCAGGATCCAATATACCAGCATCAATCATGTTTACATATGTATCTTTTGCAGCATCGTATCCGTAATTTTCAACATCTGAATTTTGTATTGTAGAGACAACAACACCAGCATCAACACCAGCATTTTCAGCAATTTGTCTGATTGGAGCACTTAATGCCTTAATAATAATATTTGCACCAGTTGCCTCATCATCTTTTAATTTTGAACATGCTTTTTTAACTGCATTTGTTAATGAGAGTAGAGCAACTCCACCGCCAGGAACAATACCTTCTTCAACGGCAGCTCTTGTTGCATTTAAAGCATCTTCAATTCTTAATTTCTTTTCTTTCATTTCAAATTCAGTAGCAGCACCAACTCCGATAAGAGCAACACCACCAGCAAGTTTTGCAACTCTTTCTTGTAGTTTCTCTTTATCATAATCAGACGATGTTTCTTTAATTTGTGCTTGAATAGAAGCGACACGGTTTGAAATTTCTTGTTTCTTTCCGCCACCACCGATAATTGTTGTGTATTCTTTTGAAACCTTTACAGACTTTGCAGTACCAAGCATATCTACAGTTACAGTCTTTAAATCATACCCCAAGTCTTCAGCAATGTAAGTACCACCAGTAAGGATTGCGATATCTTCCAAATATGATTTTCTTCTATCACCAAATCCAGGTGCCTTTACAGCAACAAGATTGAATACGCCTTTTAACTTATTCAAGATAATTGTTGTTAATGCTTCACCTTCAATATCATCTGAAATAATTAAAAGTTTTAATCCATTTTTAACAACTTCTTCCAATAGAGGTAGAATGTCTTGAACATTTGAAATCTTTTTGTCTGTAATCAAAATAACAGGGTTTTCAAGTTCTGCTTCCATTTTTTCTGTATTAGTTACAAGATATGGAGATGCGTAACCTCTGTCGAACTGCATTCCTTCAACAACTGAGAGTTCAGTTTCCATTGTTTTGCCTTCTTCAATTGTTATAACTCCGTCTTTACCGACTTTTTCCATTGCGTCAGAAATTAATGTTCCAACTTCTTTATCACCAGCTGAAATAGATGCAACCTGTGCAATTGCTTTTTTGCTTCCCAATGCAACAGATATTTTCTTAAGCTCTTCAACGGCAGCATTAGTTGCAAATTGAATACCTTTCTTAATCATTATTGGATTTGCACCAGCAGCAACATTCTTTAATCCTTCCTTTACGATTGCTTGTGCAAGAACGGCAGCAGTAGTGGTGCCGTCACCAGCAATATCATTTGTTTTTGTGGAAACTTCACGGATAATTTGGGCACCCATATTTTCAAATGGGTCTTCAAGTGAAATTTCTTTTGCTATAGTTACACCATCATTAGTGATTAGTGGAGTACCATATGATTTATCTAAAACTACATTTCTTCCTTTAGGTCCGAGAGTGATTTTGACAGTATTTGCCAAAGTATCGACACCTTTTTCTAATGCTTTTCTTGCTTCATTTCCATATAAAAATTCTTTAGCCATTTTATAATTCCTCCTTATTCAACTATTGCTAAAATATCTGACTGACGGAATATAGTTACTGTTTCACCGTCAACTTTAAATTCGCTACCCGAATATTTTGAGTATAGAACTTTATCTCCAACTTTAACTTTCATTTCAATTTGTTTTCCGTCTACCATTCCACCAGGTCCAACAGCTATAACTTCTGCAAGCTGAGGTTTTTCCTGTGCTGCTTGTGGTAAAACAATTCCACTCGCAGTTTTTTCTTTACTTTCAAGAGCTTTAACAACTATTTTGTCAAAAAGTGGTTTAATTTTCATTATAATTCCTCCTAAAAATTAATGTATTTTGCCACCCAAAATACTTAATAAATGATAATCTCAAATAGCCAGATTGTCAAGGCAAAACCCGATCAAAAAGAACTGTGCAAGTTCTCAAAAATTAAGTAAAACACTAAAGTTGAAACATACAATTAAAACAGTTGTTTGACCTTGAATTTACCAGCTTATTGGAGTAAATTAAATTATGACTTTGAGAGAATATTACATTCATTTCAGTTTTTTAGAATACATTAAAAGCAGATCTAGATTTTAAATCTGGAAGCCAATGTAATAGAGGTTAATAAAATGACAATAGAAGAAAGTGTTAAGAATAAAGTTGAAAGCATAAGAAAAATATTGCAAGACACTAATGCCAAAGGTCTTTTATACGGCAACAGTGGAGGCAAAGATTCAGCATTGGTTTCCATCTTGTGTAGAATGGCAACAGAAAATGTTCTTGGGTTAATTATGCCATGTGGAGTGTCACTAAAAAGTGATGAAAATGATGCCATGGAACTTGCTAAAACATATGACATAAAACAAGAAATTATAGACCTAACAGCAACAAAACAAGCACTTTTAGATTCTATAAAAGAGAACATTTCAGATGAATCACAAAGAAATATTTCCCCTAGATTAAGAATGACAACTCTTTATGCAGTTGCCCAGACAAAAGGATACCTAGTTGTTGGTACAACAAACAAATCAGAAGCACTAATAGGATATTTCACAAAATGGGGAGATGGTGGATGTGATTTTAATCCAATTCATGATCTCACAAGTGACGAAGTATATGAATATCTTGAATATTTAAATAGAATCAAGCCAATTCCAAAAGGTATTTTATCTAAACCACCATCTGCAGGCTTATACGTGGGTCAGACAGATGAATCTGATCTTGGGGTTACATACAAAGCAATTAACAAGTATTTGAAAGGTCTTAAAGTTGAAGAGAAAGAAAAACAGGTTATAGAGAAGCACATTAAACGCAATGAGCACAAAAAGAAGATGCCATTTCCATTTCCTGAGATTAAATAATAAGGTTACCTTTCAAGTTCTAGTTCATCTTTTTTACCTAAATTAAATTTATTGATGAGCTCAAGAAAATCTACAGTTATTTTATCCTTATCAATTAGATTGTCATTTGATGTGTATAGTATGTACTCAAAGTGTTCAAGACCTTTATAATGCAAGGATT
>CAUTUX010000020.1:0-17880 GCA_963542015.1 uncultured Clostridia bacterium
TTAGAATTTTTTTACATCTAATAAATTCTATTTACACAAGATTTTTTACATTCCCGATTTTTTTATAAGATACATACATGAAACAAGAATTATTTGATTTTAGTGAAATATTAAACAAAAGAAAAAATAGTCCATATTATCCAAGAATTGCTGATGATATTTTGAAAAAAAATTGGATACATTTGGTGCAGTTTACATCACTGGTCCAAAGTGGTGCGGAAAAACTCGCACTGCAGAACAATTGGCTCATAGTGCCCTGTATCTTGAAGATCAAAATAAAACTACGTCAATAATCAATATTGCAAACAACATTCCTAGTACTTTACTAAATGGTTCTAAGCCACGTCTTTTGGATGAATGGCAAATTGCTCCTGTACTTTGGGATGCTGTTCGATTTTCTGTAGATACTGAAAATAAACCGAATCAATTTATATTAACTGGATCCACTCCGGTAGATAATTCTATAACGCACCATTCAGGCGTAGGCAGAATTGCTAGAATGAGAATGAGACCAATGTCTTTGTTTGAAAGTGGCGAATCAAGTGGTGCTATATCTCTTAAATTTCTATTCGATAACCCTACACATGATATATTTGCAATGTCTCAGTTGGATATTGAAAAACTTGCTTTTGTAACCGTTAGAGGCGGATGGCCATTTAGCATAAATAAAAAACCTGAATTTGCTGTTGATATTGCTGGAGAATATATAGATGGAATTTTAGCGGGAGACATATTTAACTTTACAAAAATAAAAGTAAACAAAAACAAATTTGCAAATCTACTTAAAAGTCTCGCAAGAAATGTCTCTACTCAAGCTTCTATCAAAACTTTAACTGAAGACACTCAACTAAATCCAACAAATAGTGCCTCCATTGATACTGTAACCTCATACTTAGATATATTGAATAAATTATATATAACAGAGGATTTGCCAGCATGGAATCCATCAATCAGATCAAAAACAGCAATAAGATCTGCATTAACCAGTCATTTTTCTGACCCTTCACTAGTAACGGCACTTCTTAATTTAAATTCAACTTCACTACTCACTGATTTTGAGAGTTTTGGACTAATTTTTGAAGATTTGTGTGTTCGTGACCTTAGAGTTTATGCAGATTCGCTTGGTGGAACTATATATCACTATAGAGATAAAAACAATTTAGAAGTAGACACTGTAGTTCAATTAAAAAACGGTGACTGGGCACCTGTTGAAATTAAAATGGGACATAATGAAATCGAAAAAGCTGCAATTAATCTAAAGAGATTAAGTGATAAAATTGACCAAACCAAAATGAAACCACCCTCTTTTATGATGATATTAACAGCTACTGATACAGCATATAAACGCCCTGATGGCATTTATGTTGTTCCTATCGGTTGTTTAAAAAATTAGATGCATCAAGACAATTTATAGGATTAAATGTGCTGTTTATATTTACGACTACTGAAATGTCTTCGGATCTGTATATCCTGGGGCAATTACGATGTTTGTATTATCCTTTATTTCACTATTATAAACATCTTCCCATTCCGAAAAACTCTTTCCTTCTATTGATACAGAAATATACTTTTTGGGTTTACCTAATTCATCCTCAATAACTTTTGCAATTTTCTCTGCAACAATCTTCTTCTCTTTGTCACTCGGATTTCCTATCAATTTAATATCAATATGTGGCATATTCATTCTCCTTTATTTTTGTGCTCTTATTGTAAACGGACCTCTTAAAGTCACTTTATAATTATACTCTATTTTATTTGCAGCAAATCCAGCCGATATAAGCATTTTTTTTATATCCTTTATAGAATACAATTTCATCTTTTTAACTATCTTTTCATATTTTCTGCAAAATAATGTCTTTCCACATTCATTGGCTATACAGAAAATTCCACCATCTGCTAGCAAATCGTATATCTTTTTAAAATTTTCAACAATATTGTCCCAAAAATATACAGTTTCAAATGCAACTATAAGATCAAACATATTAGATTTAAAATCTGATTCAATTAAAGATGTATGCTTAAGTGAAACTATTCCCTTCTCTACAGATTCAGCGTTAAGATGCTTGCTATGTTGTATTGATGCTTCTGAATAATCAATTCCATAAATCTTAGCCTTCTCATTTGTAAGTCGCGCCATATCAGAGATGTTTTGTCCGCCTCCACACCCAACATCTAATATTGTATTACACTTACTAAAATCAATATATTTTCTTGCAAAATTATGTATATATTTGTGACTTTCATTCATTCTTAAAATTATTTTACTGCCCGTTTCGTTACTTTCTGGTTTTGCAAATTGCTCAAGTTCTGTTCCCATTTATTTCTCCCAATTTAAATCTATATTTGCACACGCATCCAAATCTAACAATACTGGTTGCACTTTATTTTGTATGTAGTAGTATGTCGCCGATGCAATCATAGCTGCATTATCCGTACAGTATATGAGTTTAGGATAATATACATTGATACCTAACTTTCTATACTCATCTATTTTCTTTCTTAAATCTATATTTGCTGCCACGCCCCCAGCAACTGCAATTGTTTTGATCCCAGTCTTCTTAATTGCAATATCTAGCATCTCTTTCAATTGTTGATTCGCTGCATCTTGAAATGAGGCTGCAATATCGCTTTTTGGAATTTCACGATTCTTTTGTGTGAGTTTGTGAACATAATTTATAACAAATGTTTTAAGTCCACTATATGAAAAATATGGATTATTTTTGTCCACTTTAATTTTTGGCATTTTTATAGATGGCAATACATTTTCTGCTGTTGCCTGAATTTCTGGTCCTCCAGGATATTTAAGTCCTAATACTCTAGCTACTTTATCATACGCTTCTCCGATTGCGTCATCCCTACTCTCACATAACACTCTATGGTTGTTATATCCAGATACTTCTAATATTGCAGTATGTCCACCAGAAACTAATAAACATAAATATGGTGGCTCAAGTGTACTGTCAATATAGTTTGCTGCCATGTGACCGTGAATATGTGAAACAGCATATAACGGTTTCTTATATCGGTATGCCAATCCTTTTGCAAATGAAACTCCAACTAAAAGTGCACCTAATAAACCAGGTCCGTATGTGACCCCAATAGCATCTATGTCATCCATTGTCATTGAAGCTTCTGTCAATGCTTCCCTCACAACATTTTCTATAGCTAATGTATGATTTCTTGAAGCTATTTCTGGAACAACTCCTCCAAATTTTCTATGAATATCTATTTGAGATGAAAT
This sequence comes from uncultured Clostridia bacterium, assembly GCA_963542015.1. Lineage (GTDB taxonomy): Bacteria > Bacillota > Clostridia > Christensenellales > CAG-917 > CAUTUX01. The sequence continues at coordinate 3,242 of CAUTUX010000020.1, forward strand.
TATATTTGATATAACAATTCTTCCATTCTTAACAATACTGCATGCCGTTTCGTCACAACTAGATTCTATGCCAAGTATTATTTTATCCATCTATTCTTTAACCGCCGATGCTTTTAAATATGCGTTGATGAACCCATCCAAGTCGCCATCCATTACTGCTGCAACATTGCTATTTTCATAATTTGTTCTATGATCCTTAACTAATGTATACGGACAAAATACATAACTGCGTATTTGACTGCCCCATTCGATCTTTTTCAACACTCCTGATATTCTGGCATTTTCTTCTTCCTTTTCTCGTTCTCTCAGCTCAACCAATTTGCTCTTCAACATTCTCATTGCTGTCTCTCTATTTTGTATCTGACTTCTTTCATTTTGGCATGCAACAACAATACCTGTCGGAATGTGAGTTATACGAATTGCGGACTCTGTCTTATTTACATGTTGTCCACCAGCTCCAGAGGAACGATATGTGTCAACTTTTAAATCTTCACTTCTAATTTCAATTTCGTTATCATCTTCTATTTCTGGCATCACTTCCAGAGATGCAAATGAAGTATGTCTTCTCTTGTTACTATCAAAAGGGGATATCCGCACAAGTCTATGTACTCCCTTTTCAGATTTTAAATAACCGTATGAGTATTCACCCTCAATTCTGAATGTAACGGACTTAATCCCAGCTCCATCTCCTTCAAGATAGTCAAGTATAGTAACTTTCCAATTTTTGCTTTCGGCATATCTTTGATACATTCTGAAAAGCATTTCACACCAGTCCTGTGCTTCTGTTCCACCAGCTCCAGCATGCAATGTCAATATTGCATTTAGTGGATCATACTGAGATGACAGTAATGTCCTAACAGACAAATCATCAATATCTTGTTCTAACTTGTTTAATATCGGAGAAACTTCATCCATATCCTGAACATTGTCCATCTCTGATATTTCTATCAAATCCTTTACATCATTAACTGTTTTAAATAGTTCATTAAACTCATCAAAGATTTTTTCTATACTTCTAATTTCTTTAGATACTTTGGTTGCTGATGCGATATCATCCCAAAATCTATCAGAACTTTCAAGAGACTTAAGTTCTGCTAATCGTTTCTTCTTATTTGCAGGCTGTATGCCTTCATACAAATCATTTAAAGTTCTGTCGGTAGCCTTTAATCTATTTTTTAGTTCTATATAATCAATCATCGGTTTTCAGTCTATCATTTAATATTTAAAAATCCTAAGATTTTAATTCTTCGCCTTATTTCTTCAATACTTCCATTATTAACAATCTCATGAGTTGCATACTGTTTCAAAGTTCTGTCGTTTGGTTGTTCGGATATTATTCTCTTTGATAAATCTTGTGTTAGTCCTCTTTCTGCAAGTCTCTTCAATCTATATCTCATTGCCGATCTAACGAGTATTATGACATCAAAATATTTTTCCAATCCTGTCTTATCTATTAACGGTATTTCTATAACAACATCATCATCTTTTACATAATCTATAATTGACTGGCATATCCTTGGGTGTGAAATTTCATTCAACATTTCAAGTTTTTCTTTGTTGTCAAAAACTTCATACCTAAGCTTCTCTTTATCAAATTCACCATTTACAAATACTTCTGGAAAAACTTTTTCAATTTCTTCTAAATACTCTTTTGTTTCTAATAATGATGCATTTATTTTATCGGCTGAATATGTTTTAAATCCATACTCTTTTAAAATTTCTGAAACTGTACTTTTGCCAACTCCTATCCCGCCTATTACGGCAATTCTCATAGCTCGCCCCAATTTTTTCCTTCTTCCATTGATACCTTTAATGGCACATCAAGTTTGACGGCATCTTCCATTGAATTCTTTATAATATCTTTAACTTTATCAATCTCTGATGTCGGAACTTGGACTATAAGTTCATCATGAATTTGTATAAGTATTTTTGCTTTATATCCCTTTAAGGCTTCATATACTTTCAACATGGCTATCTTCATTATTTCTGCTGCGGTACCTTGGATTGGTGTGTTCATTGCAATTCTTTCCGCTTGTGATCTTATTATTTTATTACTCGAATTTATGTCTCCACTTCTTCTTTTTCTGCCAAAATATGTTTGTATATATCCCTTTGCCCTTGCCTCTTCAATTAGCTTATCTAAATATTCTTTAACTACACTGTATCTTTCAAAATATGTTTCAATAAATCCTTTAGCTTCTTTCTGTGATATGTTTGCACTTTCTGAAAGTCCAAAACTGCTTATGCCATATATAATTCCGAAATTTATTGCCTTTGCATTTTTTCTTTGTGTTGGTGTAACTTGTGAAATGTTTACGCCAAATATTTCTGCTGCTGTCGCTGCATGGATATCCATGTTATCTTTAAATGCTTTAATCATTATCGGATCTTTTGACAAATGAGCCAGCACTCTCAATTCGATTTGGCTGTAGTCGGCAGATATTAAAACTGTCCCTTCTTCTGCTGTGAATGCTGATTTAATCTCCTGTGCATCCTCACCTCGCATAGGTATATTTTGCATGTTTGGATTGGATGAAGACAACCGCCCTGTTGCAGTTATACATTGATTAAATATTGTATGTATTTTACCACCATGCACCTCTCCTTGTATGCCACGCACATATGTGGATAACAATTTTGAATATTTTCTATATTGCAAAATGTATTCTATTGCTGGATGTTTGTCTTTGAGACTAACTAAAACTTCTTCATCAACTGAATATCCGTTTTTATTTTTTCGTATGGCTGGCAATCCCAATTTATCGAATAGAACTTCTGACATTTGTTTTGGAGAGCTTATATTAAATTTACTACCTGTGAGCTCATGTATTTTTTCTGTGAGCATATTAAGTTTGTCGGCATATAAAGTATCAAGAACAACAAGTTTTTCAGATGAAACGCATATACCTGTTCTCTCCATATCTAAAAGCACTTTTGAGAGCGGATATTCTATATCGGTATATATCTTCATCTGTTCAGATCTATTAAGTGCATCACATATTTTGTCATATATATATAACTGAGTCACCGCATTGTATTCCATCGCATAAAGATTCTTAAATGCCTCATCTGCGTTACCAATTTCTTTACTATACTGTGCAAGATGCATTGCTATCTTTGTATCAAAACAATCAAAATTCAAATCATATTCTCTTTGAACTTTTTTACTATCAAACATGATTATCTTCCTATCTGTACATGCCTTTATAAGTATCCTTACGGCATCTTCAAAATAGAAACCTTCATCAAATAACAGCTCTTTTTGTCTAATGCTGTATAACTTGTTTTTATCAAATGCAAATGTGATTTCTCCAGATATCGCAATAGAAACCTTACCACCATTGTTTTTAAAAATGTTAGTTAGCGTCTCTTCGTCTGAAACATTGACGATATCAAATTTAATTTCCTCTTTTTTTACGAGCATATTAACTATGCTTATCAATTCAAATTCTTTTAATTTATTTATTACTTCCTGACTGTCAAAATTATATCTTCCATCCTCTGGATGAATATCTAGCGGAACATCCTTAACAATAGTTGCTAGCTGTTTTGACATGTAACAGATGTCTTTACATCTTTTTAAATTTTCTCTAACTCTATTTGAAACATCCACTGTTTCAATATTTTTGTATATATTATCTATGCTTCCATATTCTTTGATAAGCTTGAGTGCTGTGAGCTCACCAATGCCTTCCACTCCTGGAATATTATCCGATGTATCCCCTCTCAACCCTTTATAGTCAACAAATTCATCGACCGTTCTAAATCCTTTCTCATTCAGAACTTTAATGTCGTTTTTATCCAGTTGAGATACTCCAACTTTTGTAAGGTATACTGTTGTGTCATCTTTTATCAACTGAAGCAAGTCCTTATCCCCACTTACAACAGTTTTTTCTCCCACCAAAGTCTGTGTTAATGTTCCTATAATGTCATCGGCTTCAAATCCCTCTTTCTGAACAATTGCTATTCCTATAAGTCTTAAAATTTCTTTAAGTGGTTCAAGCTGTACAGCCAGTTCCTCATCCATTGGTTTCCTATGCCCCTTGTACTCGGGAAATATGTCATGTCTAAAATTTTTCTTCTTGACATCAAAAGCTGCAAATATTCTATCAGGCTGTACCTTTGCACTTATATCTATGATAAGTTTAAGGGTTCCAAATATTGCTCCAGTAGGCATACCATCCTGCGTAGTTAGTCCACGAATCGCATAATATGCTCTGTTTAACAAACTGTTTGTATCAAGAATTAAAAGTTTTTCCATTAATCACCTATGAATCGCATAATGTCGCCTTGCTTTATTATTTCCTTTGCTTGATTGTATCCAATTTCCATGTATCTATTAATTGCGGGTTTTGTAAAGTTCATGGCTATTCCCAATTTTTCTTCTGGTGCTATATAAAAGAGCTTGTTGGTTACATCCCGCACTTTCTTCCTTGGCTTTTTATCCAATAAGTTTGTTCTAATTACAATCATCTTTTTATAGCCATTATCACTCAATAAATTAATTGGCATATTGTCATATATTCCACCGTCATAATATTTCTGACCATCAATTTTATATGCTGGGAACATTGGATAATTTGCTGATGCAATTACATAATTACGAATTTTCCCTTCTGGTATATCTTTCTTCATGTATGCAAATCCTTTACGCTTTGACAGATTAAAAACTGTAAGCCCAAAATCTATCTCACTACTCCTAACTGCATTCTCATCCATCTCATTCATTATGAGATCTATTCCATGTGAAACTTTGCCTCTGAATTCTTTAATGCCTTGTATTAATGCTTTTCCTTTCGTCTTGATTACTTCCTTTATTATCTTCTTATCTTGAATTGCTTCTATAACTTCAGAGGATACTGGACTGTTTTCTTCAAAATTAAAATTTGTCCAAAAATTATTAATTGCATCCATCTGCCCCTGGCAATATAGGGCACCGTTTATTGCTCCGATGGATGCTCCACCAACTGCATTAAATACTATTCCTTCTTCATGTAAAGCATTTAAAACGCCACAATGGTATGCCCCCTTACCGCCACCACCTTCTAAAATAAGCGACAAATTTTCCATATTTAAATGATATGCTTAAATGTCTCTATACGCAAATTTGGTATTGTTTCAAATATGCAATCTAATAAATCTATCAAACTTTTCATTTTGCAAATCATTACTTCTGACATTTGAATAATTTAGTGAAATTTTACCAATTTTAATAAAATAATTTTAAATTTAGTAAAGTTATTTTAAAATTTATAAAATATTCTTCAATTTAGTGAAATTTTTATTGTTTTAATTAAATATTTTTGCATTTTACTGAAATTCTTAATATTATGTCATTAAGAGGTTCATTATGACAAATGAAAATTTACAAAACTTAATTCAAACTGTTATTAATAATAAATTTGAAACTCAGCATATTGAAATCAAAACTGCTTACGATGGAGTTCCTAAAAAATTATATGATACTTTGTCTGCCTTCAGTAACCAGACAAATGGCGGTATTATAATATTTGGGATTAACGAAGCTGCTAATTTTAAAATTACTGGCATCACTGACATACAAAACTTACAAAAAAAAGTTTCTGAACAATGTAGAGCGATGACTCCTGAGATACACCCTATATTTAATTATATAAATATTGATGGTAAAAATATTGTTGTTCTTGAAGTCCCAGAATGTAATATTTTAGAAAAACCCTGTTACTATACTCCACTTGGCATGGCAAATGGCTCTTTCATTAGAGTTGGAGAATCCGACACTCATATGACACCATTTGAAATATATACTTTTGAAGTATACAAACGTAGAATTCACGATGAACTTAGACCTATTGAAAATACAAGTATCAAAGACTTATCTAACATCAAAATCAACGAATTTTTACAAGCTATTAAAATTTTTAAACCAAGGTTAGCTCAATTCAATTCTGATGAAATATTAAAACTTCAAAATATATTAACTGAAAATGATGTCGTTACTTTACTTGGATACTTACTTTTCAATATATTCCCTCAAAAAAAATTTCCACGTCTTTGCATAACAGCTTCTGTAATCCCAGGAAACGAACTTGGTGAAAGACTGGATAATACTCGCTTTTTAGATAACATAAAAATAGAAGGAACAATTCCAGAAATACTTGAAGAAAGTATTGGGTTCATATCTAGAAATATGACAAAAAAAGTTGAATTTGATAAGCAAGGACATAGAATCAATTCGATAGAATATCCTATAATTGCGATAAGAGAAGCAGTTTTAAATGCCCTTATTCATAGAGATTACAGTTTCTTTACAGAAAATATTCCCATTGAAATCCTTATGTTTAAAAATAGAATTGAAATCATCAGTCCCGGAGAATTATATGGAGGTTCAAGAATTGAAGATTTAGGATTAAAGTCTCTTGATGTAAGAAATCCTCATTTATCATCAGCTTTGGAAATACTCATCAATTCAGAAAATCGATATTCTGGGATTCCAACAATAAGAAAAGAAATGAAACTTGCGGGTCTCCTTCCACCCGTTTTTAAAAGTGGCAATGGAATATTTAAAACAATATTATTTAATGCAAATAAACTTTTAGAAAATGAATCATTAGATAATGAAATTTTAGCTTTTTGTGCTACTCCACGCTCGAGAGATGAATTAGCTAAAAAATTTAACATTAACAGCATGCCATATTTCATATCACGATATATACAGCCACTTATTATTGCTGGCAAAATTAAAGAAACATTGCCTGAAAAACCAAAATCAAAAAATCAGCGATACTATACCGTTTAATAAATAAAATATCTTTGCATTAATTTATGTCTTTTGATTTAAAAACATCTATACTACTGATTCTCATAACAGACAGCTTTTATCTGTTAATTACTTCCTTATTTCCCGATTTTTCTAACTGCTTCTTGTACTAATTTAGGATCATCCGACATTATTGTATCCGCACCATTGCGTGCCAACATAACTGCATCATCTGCTTTATTTATTGTCCAATACTGTACAGCTATTCCATTTGCATGTGCATAATCAATGAACGCTTTTGTTGCAAAGCTATACATGTTTTTACCACCTAATGGAATTTGCAGAACCTTAAATTTAACATTTGGTTTTGTGTTGTATAAAAATGAGTAATAGAAATTTAGAACTTCTTTTATTCCAGCTGAACGGATAACATTTTTTTGAGCATAAACTTTATCAATATATCTACTGATTTCTCCCTTAAATGTTCCAACAATAGTTCTTTCAAGTATCCCTTTTTTAACCATTATCTCATATAGAATATCCATTGATTTTTTGCCACGCTTCCCACCGTCTTTAATTTCAATTATATACTGCATTTTCTTGGCGGTATCATATTCGGCTATTTTATCAAGAGCTTCTTCCAGTTCCAAAATCTTAATGTCGTCACTTATAGCATCACCCCTTAACCCTTTATATGGAGTTTTCCCATCCTTATCAACGAAATTTTCTCCCATATTTAATTGTTTAAGCTCAGCAAGTGTTTTGTCTTTAATTTTTACTTTTGACTTTCCAAAAAGTTCTTTCGAGTTTGATGTTCTATCTAATGTATGATCGTGCATGAGAACTAATCTATTGTCTTTTGTTAGGTGCAAGTCAAATTCAAGAACATCAACAGCATCTTTATTTTTTTCAAGACAATCTTTAAACGCTTTCCATGTTTCTTCTGGGTGAACATTGGCACCTGCCCTATGTGCTGCGAATGTGACTGGTTTTTTCTTTTGTTCGGCATTATTTATATAGCTGTTTTTTTCTATATTTTTAACTGCATTATATTTTGTTAAGTTTCTACCATTTTTGCCTGTAGCTGGCAAAATAAGTAAATTGATTAATGCAATAAATAAAAGAACAGCTAAAATTGGATAAAATATACACGAGAAAAGCAGCCGCCTCTTTTTTTGAATATCAGTAAGTTCCTTTTTCATTTTTCCACCCCTACTATTAATTTTAAAAAGAATGCTGTAAAATTGTAAAAAATATGTTTGGCAGGGGAGACATGATTCGAACATGCAACCAGCGGTTTTGGAGACCGCTGCTCTACCGTTGAGCCACTCCCCTATGACATAAAATATTATATAAATAGACATATAAATGTCAAGGAGCATAAATGTTAAAATTCGGAATTATTGGCTATGGAAAAATGGCTGAAGCAATTGTTTACGGTCTAATAAAAGATAAGAAATTCAAAGAAAATGAATTTTGTATTTTTGATAAAAATCCTGATCGAATTAATGAAGCAAAAAAATCAAACTTAATTGTTGCTACATCTATAAATGAAGCAATAAATTGTCAATTTGTATTGCTAGCTATAAAACCACAAAATTTGATTGATTTACCTAAATTCACTTTGAATAAAAATCAGACGGTCATATCTATACTAGCTGGAATTAAAACTGAAAAGTTGAAAAGCTATTTTTTAAATGCAAAAATTGTCCGCCTTATGCCTAATTTGCCAATTTCAGTCCAAAAAAGCACAATTGCAATTTTTTCTGAATCAGATACAACAGATGTTGAAAATATATTAAATTCTCTTGGCATACTTGTTCATATTAATGAGGATATGTTTGATTCCTTTACAGCAATATCTGGCTCTGCTCCAGCATATGTTTTTGAATTCATGCTTGCCTATCAAAAACAGTGTGAATTATATGGATACAAAGATGCCAAAGAAATTGTATTACAGAACATGAAAGGAGCTGTTGAATTATATGAAAATTCAAAACAACCTCTTACCGATCTTATTGAAAGTGTTTGTTCAAAGGGCGGAACCACAATTGAAGCAATTTCATATTTTAGAAAAAATAATCTAAATAAAATAATCTCTGAAGGTATAGATAAATGCCGCTTGAAAAGTGAAGAGCTGAGCAAAAATTAGCATTCTAATCCGATAACTTATTATATCTACAATTAAAATAATTATGATTTAGTATTTCTTTGTTTGGCAAATTTTATTGACTTGATTGTGTATATTCTGTATATTAATTGTCATTGGAAGCGTATCGAAGTGGTCATAACGAGGCGGTCTTGAAAACCGTTTGGGAGAAATCCCACAGGGGTTCGAATCCCTTCGCTTCCGCCACGCACCCAAAATTGCTACCTGATCATATCGAATTTAGCCCAAATATTGCCCCTACACGCCCTAGTTTTAATGATTGGATTTCTTTCGATGGGATTATCAACGGCGAGTGGAGAGACCTTAGAATGCGAGGAAATGGTTATAAATAAATATGGACATCGTGTTGGGACTTCCATACTTGGTGACTGTTTATTTACCTTTATACCCCCAAACCACCTGATATAATTCATCTGCAAAATCACTTGAGTTCCACTTGTCATCCCAACCTGATGGCTTTGACTCAGCACGGCAATATATAGTTTTTAGATTATCGCAACATGCAAAAGCTGACTCTTCTATTATTTCCACACTCCTTGGGACTACTATAGATTTTATCTTAAGTCCTGAAAATGCCATTTGCCCAATCTTCTTTAATCCATCGTTTAAAACGAGTTTCCTCAACTTCAAGCAATTGGCAAATGCGGATTCACCGATGCTCTTAATACTATTTGGTAGCCTCAATCTTTTAATCGTACGCAATAAAAATGCTCTATCGCCTATATGGTTAACATCTTTTGAAATTCTGCCGTTCTTTCCTCTTATAACAATTTTATTTTCCACCTTATCGACTAAACAATTTTCTTTTACACAATATTTTTTATTCCCTTCTGCAACTTCAAATTTAATTTCATCAAATGCCTCTGGCTGTATGTCTTCTACTGTACTTGGTATTTTTACCTTTTTAATCTTTGTATATGCAAATGCGTTCCAGCCTATTTTTCTTAGTCCCTCATTTAACTCTATGCTTTTTAAATCTAGACACATAAATGCGTAGTCGCAAATATTTTCTACTCCTTCTGGGATTGTTATTGACTCGATTGAACTTCCAAAAAATGCCCATTCGCCAATTACTTTTATGTCCTTTGGAATTATAGATTCTTTCATACCACAAATTACTTTTTTTGTCTGTTTTTCAATTAGGCATTTTCCTCGTATCTCATATTTTAAGTTGCGTGTGTCAATAGAAAGTTCAATATCGCCAAACGCTCCCCCACCAATTTCTTCTACTGTGCTCGGTATGTGTAAAGATTTTAATCCTGTGCGAACAAATGATTTTCTTTCAATTTTTTTCAAGCCTTCGTTTAGTATTAATGACTCCAAGGAAGGACAATCTGAGCACCCACTTTCTTCCACCTCTTCAACCGAAGCTGGAAATACTATGCTTTTGACATTTCTTCTTGAAAATGCTCTATGACCTACTGTCTTCACGTGACTTGGAATTTCTCCACCTTCATTTACAAATACCAAATAATCTCCGTCTTTCTCTACACCGCAATTGTTAATAATTTCATACTCGCAAATTTGATCTTCCCACTCATCACCAACTCTAACTTCTTTTAGAAAAATATTTTTCGATGCTGGGATTTCTTTCTCACAATTACTCTTATCTATTTTATCTTTATTTTGTTCCATATTTGTTTCCTCGCAACATGCCGTCTCTTATATCTTTTCTCTTTCCCTAAACTTTTGTTTTTGAGTATTAAATAATCTCATATTTCATTTTTAGATTAAATAACAAATTCATTTAATCTTTTCAAACCATTTTAGGAAAGCCAAAGAAAAAATGTGCCTCACAAGTTGGTCTCGCATGATAATGATCGTAATACCCAAGATGATCCGCAACATCCTCTGTGATTTTTTTGTTAATTGAACTTGCAAGAGCAGCTGCATTTTGTTTTCTAAATGTATAAATATCAATGTCAAAATACATTGCAGCTTTCCTTGCTGTCCTGAAAGTTATTGGAATAGGACAAATATACAATCTATCATCACTGCCGATTACTGATATATGATATGTTCCTTTTGTTCGATAGAGCTCTTCTTTTTTAATTATATGACAAATATATGTTTTGCCTAAGACCTCCACTTTTTCTGTTCTATCGGCTACTGCATATACTCCCGCTGCAACCCCAGCCGTAAACAAAGAGGCTCCCGCTATCGTTGCCCCTGTCACCGCTGCCGATGAAACTACTGTTGTTGCCACACCTATTCCTGCCGCTACTACTGCTGGTGCCGCCGCCCCTACAGTTGCAACTACTGCCGCCACTGCTGCTACTGTAACTGCTACTACTGCGACAACTTTGGCTATCTTCTTTATTACTCTTGAGAACCATCCTACATTATCTATTAATCCTGCATTTCTCATCTCACTCAGTAGAACGCCCTCACCGTCGACATTCATCACAGCATCTATCTCGTTAGCATCGTTAATAAATCCTACTCCTGTAATCGTATCTACTTTTACTGTCCCATCTGGCAAATACATGGTTGCCTTTAATGTTACGGTGTTTGTAACCATGTCATATTTAAATGAATATCTAACATCTACGCTCTTTAATTTATTAACTTCTTCGCCACTTAAGTTATCTATTTCTCTTAATAAACTAGGATCTAACTTTTGTGTCCCTTCAAACAAGATTCTTTCATTATTCTTGTCCATCTCTACATCACTAAATTTATTAAGTATAGACTGGACATCTACTTGTTTTGACTTCAAGTTTATATCCCTTACATTTTGTTTTGCAGTTAATGTGCCTGAAATTATATACACCAAAGCAATAGAAAGACATACGACTGCACAAATCATTAATAGATAATACTTATTCTTAAATAATCTTCTCATTCGTTACTCCTACTTATTTTATATACTCTAATGCTCTATTTATCGGAATCACATATCCTATTCCATGAATAACATTCCCTAGATTATCCTTAGTTCTAAATGTTGTAATCCCTATAAGTTTGCCATTCCTATTAACCAATGCTCCGCCACTACTCCCAGACACTATTGTTATGTCACATTGAATTGCTTCTTTTTTATTTCCATCAACTATTATGTTTATCTTTGGAACACTGACATACCCTTTGGTAATTCCTATTCCATAGTTAGATAAATTTCCTATTGCAAATACCTCATCTCCAGACTTCACTTTTTTTATGTCTGCAGTTTTTATTGCCTTCAATTTCTTTAGGCTTTTATCTTTTATTTTTAATACTGCTAGATCTTTTAAGACATCATATTTTACTAAGGTGACTGACATATATTTGTCACTATTCGCAAATCTAATACTTATCTCATCAAATGCCTTTGTTTCTCCTAGTTTTGAATATGTAACTACATGGGAGTTCGTAACTAGTGTCCCATCACTTTTCATTAGAACTGCTGAACCGAAACTTTCACCGACATCCTTTGTATATGCTTTAACTTCGACTACACTCTGAAGAGACCTATCATATATTCTCTTAATGTAAGTCCTTGAATTATATGTAATTGCGATTATTGCTGTTATGAATACAATGACTAAAGTACAAGAAATGAACAAACTAATGAGAATAAGCCTTTTTTGTCTACTGCCATTAATTTCTAAATTATTATTAGGAAGTTCATTCATGGACTAATTATAAAGTTAGAAACTCTAAACTTCAATATCAAAATTCATTGTTAGTAAAATTTACTTGATTTTTTCATGTTGTATCTTTTTCTGATTTTACCTTGTTAATGCAATAACCGCACATCTAACCCAGTCAATTATGTTTATCCCCCACCCAAAATCCACTATCAAGGATGCTCTACAAACCCATGTTTCTAATGTCACTACTTGATAATGTTGAAAAGATTACCTCAAAATACCTCTAAATATTGATTGTATGACTTCATATGAGACGATTTCTTTTACAAGTATGATTTATCAAATTCAGTTTTTCCGTCCTTCTCAATCAAAATAACAGTGTGCCCCAAAATTGCTACATTTATCTACAAAATATACACACTCATTAATTTTACTTATTTCGCTATAAATGCTGTTTTTACTTGCCACTTACTCAAACCTTTTTAATTTTTCACAAATCATATATATTAGGTGTTGAGCTTCGGGCTCTTTTTTTATTTATCTATTTTTTGTTTTTACACATAATTTTTTACATAATCTCTGTATCTTGATGAGTAATGAGGATTTCATTTATGTCTTCAGGCTTTACATTCAGCCACTACATTTTTTCACTAAGTCTCTCATAGTTATATCCTGCATCAATCATGATGACATGTCCATCCTTTATATAGAAAAAACCGTTGGCAACATACTCCCTGATGCAAGCAACTTTCTCGTCGATGTATCCTGTATTTAGAGGCTTGAATATTTGTTTTCCCCTAAACATCCGTGACATAATTTTAACTTGAAATTCTGAGTCATTTTTAGACATCCTCAATCCTCCTTTAGTTTCTATCTAATGTCAATCCCAACATCATTGGCTAGAACTTATTTAGAATTAGATTTCTTATCTATTGCCAATAGGTCGCTCTCGTATTTTTGTTTTGCTTTAGGTAACAAAATCAAATGCCCACTTAGTGTCCATATATTTCCAAAACTAAAAGCACCTACCATCAATGCATTTACAATTGCGTGATTACCTGCAAACCCTGTTAGACTAATCATCACTGTACCGACTGCCATAGAAAACACTAGGCAAGAACGCGGATATGGACTACGACCCCTAATGACCGCCATAAATTGTGCATAGACCATAATAACCCAGCATATCATTACAACTACATAAAGAGGTACAAGGATGTACATTGCGATTTTTGTTGAATGTACTAGTGCTGCTTTTGGATTTGCTAGCGACATGTGTTTATAGAAATATGCCAACCCCACTGAGGATACGTGTACTCCAGCACCGCCAAAAGTTAAAAAACCAAAATTACCTATCACATATAACTTTGCATATTTTTGCGAATATGGCTTGAGTGTATTGTAAATTGCAAAGTGACCTGCAATTCCCATAGGAACACCTATTAGTCCAACAATTGCTGACATAAACATCCTATCATCTGATACGCTGTGAAATTGTGAAAGTTCTCTCTCAATTCCTTTAAGACCCATATCCTTAGTTGCCCAACCCATCAAGAAATCGCCCAATATAGTAATGACTGCACCTACAATTGCGATACCTAGTAATACGGTTACTCTTTCCCAATCAATAATCTTCTTGAAATTATTTTTCTGCTCCATATTTGCCTCTTGCTTTATGTAAAATTCTTAAATGAAAATTCGGATGTCTCCCTCATTTATGTTAAATATTAATAACTTTTTTGTCAAAATTTTAACTATTTTTTGATTGGCAAATAATTGCTTGTCGCCTAAGGATTCTTTTTTTATTCGTTTTTATCTGATGTAAAATTCTTCTTGTTTTACTCCTTATATCCCCAAACAACTTTGTATTTCGTCACCGTTCTTTCGCCATAGTCAATATCTTTCATATTCCACTTCTGATCCCATTTCTCTGATTGTGAAGTTGCTCTACAATATATTGTCTTAAGCCTTTTACATTCTCCAAATATATCTCCATCAATCTCTTCTCCACTCAATCACCCAAATTCAATACCCCATTCCATAAGTATTATTGACCCCAATCCGCTTGAACATTTGTCTGTTGTATTTGATTATTTGATTAAGTCTTCTATCGTACAGTTAAACGTTCTTGCAAGTTTATATAGCGTATCGGCTTGTG
>CAUTUX010000021.1:0-17832 GCA_963542015.1 uncultured Clostridia bacterium
GATGAAAACTGCCTTGGAAATCTTTTCATTATTTTTCTATATCCTGGTGACTTCGCATGTTCTTTCTGTTCCTCATAAATATAGTCACTCAACTGAATTAATAACCCTTCATCATATGTTCTCATATTGGCACCTTTTCGGAACGCTCCGTTCTTGTTTAAGAAAATAACATATTTAACATGTCCTGTGCAACTATTTTTTTATAATTTTATTTACGGCTTTTTTATATGTCTCGATGCTTTGAAAATTTACTCTCTCGGGATTTTACTAACTGCGTTTTATCAATCCTCTCGATTTTTTTGCAAATAAACAATAAGTATAGATATATCTGCTGGAGATACTCCAGAAATTCTGGAAGCTTGCCCTATAGATATTGGCTTAATTTTTTCCAGCTTCTCTCTTGCTTCAACTCTTAATCCTTTAAGTCCTCTATAATCTATGTCTTCTGGGATCATTTTGTTTTCAATTTTTTTCTGTGCATCAATTGCTGCCTGTTGCTTTTTTAAATATCCATCATATTTAATTTCTATAACCGCAGCCTTCTTTGCTTCTTGACTTTGATTTCCTTGTAAATATTTTATTACATCAGCAATTTTAAGTTCTGGTCTTTTTGCTAGTTCTGCAACTGTCCCCTGTATCAGTCGTATGTTGTATTTATCTTGGATCTCTTTTTTTTCATCCTTTTTCAATTTGCACTTAAGCTCTTCAATGCATGACTTAATTTCTTCTTGTTTTGCAAGATACTTTTTATATCTTTCTTCCGTTACAAGTCCAACTTCATATCCTCTTTGCGTAAGCCTTTTATCTGCATTATCTTGTCTTAAATAAAGCCTGTGTTCTGCTCTTGCTGTCATCATTCGATATGGCTCTTCTGTACCTTTGGTAACGAGGTCATCTATTAAAACTCCAATATATGCCTCGTCTCTATTTAAGATAAATGGTGGCTTATTATCAATCTTAAGGGCTGCATTAATGCCAGCAACTATCCCCTGTCCTGCCGCCTCTTCATATCCACTACTACCATTTATCTGTCCCGCAAAAAAGAGATTTGCTATTTTTTTGTGTTCCAATGTTCTCTTTAATTCCAGTGGATTTACCGCCACATATTCTATCGCATATCCATATTTTGCAAACCTACATCTTTCAAATCCTGGTAACGAGTGATACATTTGCTCTTGTATTTTGGGGGGCATTGATGTTGACATTCCCTGTACATACATCTCGTCAGATTTTAATCCTTCTGGTTCAACAAATATCTGATGTCTTTCTTTATCTGCGAATCTCATTATCTTGGTCTCTATTGATGGGCAATATCTCGGCCCTATGCCCGTTATCTGACCATTGTATAGTGGGCTATCCTTTATATTCTTTTTAATTATTTCATGTGTTTCATTTGTTGTGTATGTTAAATAACATGGTTCAGAAATTTCAAGGGCTGTATCTGTCATAAACGAAAAATGCTCTGTTTCCTCAACTGTTTCTTCTTCCAGTTTTGTAAAATCTATACTATCTCTATATATTCTTGCTGGGGTTCCTGTTTTAAATCTCCGTATGTCTATTCCGTTCTTTTTTAAACTTTCCGCCAAGCCTTCAGATCTTTTATAGCCACTAGGTCCACTCTTTTTTATATACGGACCAATTATTATCTCACCGTCAAGATAAACCCCAGTAGCTATTACCACTGCCGTTGCGCTATATTTGTTTTTATCTGTTTCTACTCCTTGTATTTTCTCATCCTTAACTATAATTCCCTTACATTCTTCATACTTAACAGTAAGGTTTCTTTGATTAGAAATTGTTTCAACCATCTTCTGGTGATATAAAAACTTGTCTTCTTGTGCTCTTAATGAAAATACGGCTGGTCCTTTGGCAAGATTAAGCATTTTCTTCTGTATTGCCGCCTTGTCTGCATTTATTCCCATTTCGCCACCTAATGCGTCTATTTCCCGCACAAGGTGTCCTTTGCTTGTTCCTCCTATTGATGGATTACATGCCATATATCCAACATTTGAAACATCTATGCACAGTAGTAGGGTTTCTTTTCCCATTCTGCATGATGCCAACGCAGCCTCTATTCCCGCATGTCCTGCTCCAACAACTACTACTTGGTGTTTTTCCATTATTTGCCTACACAAAATCTTTCGAAAATTTTATTAATTATATCTTCTGTCACGCTTTCACCAGTTATTTCATCCAAATATCTTTTTGCTGAAATCAGACAAACTAAAACCATGTCCGTATACATGTTGTTATCTATTTCATTAAGCTCTTTTATTGCACCATTTATGGCTTCATAGTGTCTCTCACTTGTAACTAGGTCGTAGTTTTCAATGTTGTTTATTTCTAACAGTGAAAGTATTGCATCAAGTAAATCTTTTATTCCTGTTTTATTTTTTGCACTTATGTATAAAACATCTCTTCTCTTTTTTTCAATTTTGTTTTTTGCTTTATCAATTTTATTAACTACATACAATGTATTCTTTTTTTCTTCGCCTGGCTCTGCATTTTTTATTGAATCAAGCACCTCCAAAACAACATCTGCTTTTTCTTTTTCTAAAAGTCCTTTTTCTATTCCTTTGCGTTCAACTGTGTTTGAACTCTCTCTAATCCCCGCAGTATCTATAAATGTAAGCTTTATTCCTTTGTATTCTATGCTTTCCTTGATAGTGTCTCTTGTTGTTCCAGGTATGTCTGTAACTATTGCTCTATCATCATCAACAATGGCGTTCAGTATAGATGATTTACCTACATTAACATCACCCGTTAAGACACAGTTGATTCCATTTTTTATCACTCTACCTGTTTTATATGTATCTCTTAATTCTTCTAACTGCTTTTTTATTTCTGGGACCATTGTCTTGTATTCTGTTATGATCTCGTCTTCCATTTCATCTGGATAGTCTAGAGATGCACTCATTTCAACAATAAGGGATGAGAGGCTCTCTGCTATTTTTTGAACTTTCTTCGCAAAATCTCCCTTCATTAATCTATATGCAGATTTAACCGCAGCAAGGCTTTCTGCGTTTATCATGTCTATAACACCTTCACAGTCTGACAATCTCATTTTTCCATTTAAAAACGATCTTCGTGTGAATTCTCCTCTTTCTGCAAGTTTTGCACCATGCTCAAGAATAGTCTCAAGAGCTCCTTGCATTATTCTTTTGCCTCCATGCAAATAGAATTCTACTGTCTCTTCTCCTGTATATGCTTTTGCTGGTGGCATATAAACGGCATAACCAATGTCATTAAATTCGTCACCCATAAATGTGCCAAATTTCATAAGTAAAGGAATCCATTCCTTGTCCTTACTCT
Source organism: uncultured Clostridia bacterium (assembly GCA_963542015.1). Lineage (GTDB taxonomy): Bacteria > Bacillota > Clostridia > Christensenellales > CAG-917 > CAUTUX01. The sequence goes on from CAUTUX010000021.1 coordinate 3,313, forward strand.
TGAACACCTTTTCTGCTATTTTTTTTGAATTTTTTCCAGAAAGTCTAAGTATACCAATGCCGCCAGAACCGCTGGGTGTGGCTATTGCGACTATCGTACTGCTGTCCATTTATTTTTTGCCGAAACTTTTGCTTCTTACAGTTCTTGTATTAACCTTTGATACTCCGCCAGTGTACATTCCCGTATATACATCGCCATCTGCCACTTCTCCGTGCCTATCGTATATATCTGCACCTTGAGGAATTATAACGACCTGTCTTCTTCCTTCTTGACCTCGACTCTGTGTCTCTATCCCTTCAATAGATGATAATGTTGTGTGTATTATTTTTCTTTCCCAAGAATGCATTGGTTCTAATACAATTGCCCTCTTTGTCGCTTTTGCTTTTGATGCCATTTTATTAGCTAATGCAATTAAATTTTGGGTTCTCTTTTCTTTGTATGTATCTGCCTCTACACTAATTGTCTTGCCAAATATTTTTGTATATTTTGCTGAAAGTAAGGATTGTATTGCGTTTAACATCTCACCCTTCTGTCCTATTACTCTAGATACATCATTCCCGCTAAATTTAATTTCGATTTCATTTTCCTTCTCATTTAGCTCAATGAAAACATCATAACCTAGCATATCTGTCAAAACCGTTACGAATCTTTTAATATCTTCTATTTCACATGGTTTTTTTGTAAGACGAACAGATGCCGTAGCAAATGCACTTCCTTTAGATAAAACTTCTATCTCTACATCTTCTTTTCTACATTTTAATTCTTCAAGTCCTTTTTCAATAGCAACTTCAACTGAAACCCCTGTCATTTCTATTGTTTTATTTTCCATATATATCCTCTATCTTATTTTTTTTCTTCTTTTTTATCTTGTATCACCGATACTATCTTAAACGGTCCTTGTACTAGTATGGTAGAAAACAGCGAACTAACAAGCATATACAGTGCAAATGCCCCTGAATACATAATCGCAAATATTCCCATTATCACTGGCATCATGTATTTCATCATCTTCATGCTTGCTCCAGAGCCAAGCCCCTGTCCTGCTGGCTTTTGATCTTTCGGGTCTTTTGAATCTTTTGAGTCCTTCTCTGGCTTCAATGTTGGTGGTTCCTTTTGAGCGAAGAGAATCGATGTTAAAAAACTCAGTGCTATTGTCAGTAACGGCAATATTAATAGACCGTTCCACTTTCCTTTATATTTTCCTTTCCCGTATCCACCTTTGCCTTGCACTTCTCCCATAACATCGTTATATCTATCTTTTGTGAGCCCTGTTAATCTTGCAGAATCAAAGCCCGATTGCCCTGTTATTTCTTCATAAGTTGGTACTGGCGTTTTCCATGTGTCTGAAACAAATATGTTTTGTATCCATAAAAATCCAGTTTTATTTTTTGAGTTTTGTGTGTTGTGCTCATGTGGCCATACAAACTTCTTTTTGTTATCATAGCCATAATATTTCAATACTTCTCTTTGTGCTTCTTTTTTTGCTTCTTGATATTCTTTAAATTTCGCAGGGGTCTTCTCAAGTTTTTCTTTGTAGTCAGGTCCTAGTTTTTTCTGCATTACCTTTTCATATGTTCTGTCAGCACCTTGATATGTTTTTGCAAACTGATATGAAACTGTTTGTCTGAAACCTCCAAAAACAACAAAGAATATAACCATTGTTATAATAGTAGGCAAACAAGAGCCTAGCATTGAATATTTTTCTCGTTTGTATAATGCCATTTGTTCTTGCTGATATCTCTGTTTGTCATCTGCAAATTTTCTTTGTAGGGCTTCGAGCTCAGGCTTCATTTTTTTCATTTTTTTATTATTCTTAACCATTATGATCTGTTGCCATATATCAAATGGAAGAAGTATCAATCTTAATGAAATTGTAAATATAATAATGGTTAATGAGAAGTTTGGTACGCTTTTATTGATAGCCATCATGAATTTCGCCATGAAGTGCTGTGGTTGTGGAATCTCTCCTGCTACATTCTGAATATTGTCTTTTGCTCCGCAAGCAGATAGCAATAAAATTGTTAATGACAACATAACAACTAACAAAATTATTTTTGTTGATTTTCTTCTTAAATTAGCCATTTGGCCTTCCCTCTAAAATTTTCTGGCACAGGATCAAATCCTCCTTTTGAAAACGGGTTACATCTTATAACTCTTGCTATTCCCATTACTGTCCCCGCAATCAAGCCCCATTTATCTATCGCATCATACATATACATTGAACATGTAGGTCTGTATTTACATTTCCGTCCTATCGCTTTGGATAATGTGTGTTTGTATAATTTTAAAATCCAAAACGCTATTTTTTTCATATATACGCTCCAGCTTTCAAAAAAATATTGTCAATAATTTCACTAATTTCCGAATAGTTTTTGTCTGCTATTTTTTCATTCGGCACGAGCACATATAAATACTTTTTATCAATCCTATCTATTCTCTTCGCTAGGATTTCACGAATTCTTCTTTTAAGCTTGTTTCTATGGACTGCATTCCCTATTTTTTTTGATATTGATATTCCTATTTTTAGCCCTTCTTTTGATGGTGCCCTATGCAGTCTTATACACTCCGACCCTGTTTTCGTTCCTTTCTTATATACATAAGTAAATGAACCTCGCTTTTTTAAGCGATTTTCTCTTCTCATCCTATGCTGATAATTTAGCTCTTCCTCTTTGGCGACGTCTCTTTATAACTCTTCTTCCGCCAGTTGTTTTCATTCTTTCTCTAAAGCCATGAACCTTGCTTCTTTTTCTTTTCTTTGGTTGAAATGTTCTCTTCATTGTTGCCTCCGCTAATTAACTATTAATATACGCCTATAAAGTTTAATAAATCTAAGCTCTTAAAGTCAACTAAACATAAAATTCAAAAAGGTAGCCCTTTTACATCTCTTCAAGAACTGGTATCCCAAGAATTTCCAATCCCTCTTTTAAAATATTTGCAGTTGCGTAAACAAGTCCTACTCGCATTTTTTGCGTTTCTTTGTCGTCACATATTATTTTGTTTTCATTGTAAAAGCGTGAAAATTTGCTAGCCAATTCCATAAGATATCTGCTTATTTCTGATGGTTCTCTTTTTTCAAAAGCACTTGATAAAACATCTTTATATCCCACTATCTGCTTTGCAAGTTCTCCCGTACTTTCATCTATCGCTATCTCTATTATTTTCTTTGGTTTTTCATTTTTTATCTTTCTCATTATGCTTGCACATCTTGCATATGTGTATTGAAGATATGGTGCCGTCTCCCCTTCAAAGTTGAGGATTTTATCAAAAGAAAATGTTATGTCTTTAATTCGTCCATTCCATAACGCAGAAAATACTACTGCCCCTACTCCAACTTTCTCCGCAATTTCATCTTTGTTTGCCTTTGTCCCTTCTCTGTTTCCTGTTATTTCTTTTGCCTTTTCAACAGCTTTATCTAATACTTCTGAAAGCCATATTGCTCTTCCTTCTCTTGTAGACATTGCTCCATCTGCAAGTGAAACCATTCCAAATGCGATGTGTTCTAGATCTTTTGCTTTCTCAAACCCCATAAGTTCCAGCACTTTAAAAAACTGCTTGAAGTGAAGGTTTTGTTGATATGCCACCACATAGAATGACTTGTAAAAATTATATTCTTTCGCCCTATATATTGCCGTTGCCAAATCTCTTGTTGCGTATAGTGTTGCCCCATCTGCCTTTTGAATCAAACAAGGTGGCATTCCATACTTTTCAAGATCTACTATCTTTGCCCCCTCTGAATCTTGCAACAAATGCTTTTCTTTAAGCTCTTTTATGACGCCATCCATTTTGTCGTTATAAAAAGCTTCTCCATTGTAACTGTCAAATGTTACATTTAGTCTGTCATATATTTTACTGATAGCCTTCATTGTAATTTCTTTAAACACTCTATAATACTCATTTGCCAAAGCTTCCCCATCTTCTATCTTTTTAAATTCTGCTCTGGCTTCGTTTTCTAATTCTGGATTTTTCTTTGCCTCTTGATGAAATCTCACATATAAATCATTAACAAAGACTTCGTCTTTGCTCTTTATCTCTTCAAGGCTTGACCATCTCTTTACCGCTACTATTAATTTCCCAAATTGTGTTCCCCAGTCGCCGAGATGATTTATTCCTATTGCATTAAATCCTAATCTCTTGCAAAGTCTGTATAATGCCGCCCCTATCACTGTTGATGAAAGATGTCCTATGTGAAATGGTTTTGCTATGTTAACAGAGCTATAATCTAAACATATTATTTTATTGTTTCCGATGTTAGATTGTATTTTTGTTCCTTCTGTTTCGATTGCTTCTTGTACCATATCCTTTCTTGAAAAGAACATGTTTACATACGCCCCAACTTGTTCGCACTTTTCAATATGTCTATCTTTTTGTATTTGATTACAAATTTCGATCGCTATTTCTTGTGGCCTTTTCTTCAGAATTGCACTGAGTTTAAAACATGCAATGCTTAGATCTCCCATTCCGTTTTGCTTTGGTCTTTCAACTACGTTTAAGATATCTTGCTGTACGAGACCATCTACCTTAATTTTTTTAATTACTTCTTCTGCAATTTTAATCATACATTAAACCTGAACAACACCACATCATTATCTTTCATTACATAATCCTTCCCTTCGCTTCGAAGTTTCCCTTTTTCTTTTACGCTTGCCATGGATCCTTCGCTTATCAATGTTTGGTAGTCCACTATCTCTGCTCTAATAAAACCCTTTTCAAAGTCAGTATGTATCTGACCTGCTGCTTGAGGTGCTTTCGTCCCTTTTTTAATTGTCCACGCCCTAACCTCTTTTTCTCCAGCTGTGAGATAACTTATCAAACCAAGCAAGTCATATGACACTTTTACAAGCACTTCAAGTCCACTTTCTTTTAATCCATACTCTGACATAAACATTTGCTTCTCTTCATCTGTCATTGTTGCAAGTTCTTCTTCAAGCTTTGCCGAAAGAATAATACATTTTGTATTTTCTTTTTTTGCATACTCCTCAAGCGTCTTGGTGTATTCATTTCCACTTGTTTCATCTTCTCCAACATTTCCAACATAAATACACGGCTTTGATGTTAACAATTGAGCTCTTAAAAGATATTCTGCGTCCTCTTCATTTAAAACTAAATTGTTTAATAGCTTTCCTTCCTCTAGATGTTTTTTAAACTTTTGAAGAAGTTCTTTATCATAAATATACTTTTTATCAGCCTTTATAAGTGTTTCAATTTTTACCAGTCTTTTTTCAATTGTTTCCATGTCTGCAAAAATCAACTCATAGTTTATCGTTTCAATATCTCTTATTGGGTCTACCGTACCATCGACATGCACAATATTGTCGTCTTTGAAACATCTCACCACATGGACTATTGCATCTACCTCTCGTATGTGCGATAGGAATTTATTTCCAAGACCTTCCCCCTTACTTGCCCCACGAACCAATCCCGCAATGTCAACGAATTCCAGTGTTGTTGGTGTTATCTTCTTGCTGTTATATAATTCTGCCAACTTATACAATCTTTCATCTGGCACTGCGACTACCCCTACATTCGGTTCTATTGTGCAGAATGGATAATTGGCGACCGCTGCTCCTGCTTTTGTTATCGCATTAAATAATGTGCTTTTCCCTACATTTGGTAACCCTACAACTCCTAGTTTCATTAAATCCTCTTTTTATATACTCTCGCTTCGTATGGTTTTATTGATCCCTTTGTGGACTCCATATTTGCCAGTATTAATTCATACTTTCCTTTTTTTATTTCTTTGTCTACTTTTCTATCAGACAATGTTTTTTTACTCAAATTCACAACTACAAATAACTCATCTTTTTCTGCTATCTTTTTGTATGCCAATATATGATTATCGCTATTATACATCATTTTAAATTCACCATATATTGCTGTTTCTTTATTTTCGCTTCTTACTTTAATAATCTTTTTATAAAAATTTAAAACACTGTTCGGATCTTTTTCTTCTGCCTCTACATTTATTTCTTTGTAGTTGCTATTAACCAAATACCATGGTTCTGCAATGCTGAATCCCGCATATTTTTCTCCACTCCATTGTACTGGTGTTCTTGCGTTATCCCTAGCCCCATACTTAATGTTTTCAAATATTTTTTTCTTGCTAAACAAATGTGTTTTTTCCATAAGCTCTTTAATGTTAAATGTTGCAACATCTTTAAAATCGTCCCATGTTTCAAATGGCACATTTGTCATTCCTATTTCCTGTCCTTGATATATGAACATTGTCCCTGTGAGGAATGCATATGTTATCGCCAGTGCCTTCGCACTATCTACTCTATACTCTTCACTTCCATATCTGCTCACAATTCTTGGGATATCATGATTTTCTAAAAAGTTTGTATTCCACGCTCTACCGTATAACCCCTTTTGCCATCTGTTGTATGCTTTTTTGAGTTTCTTTAACTTAAAACCTGTCTTCACCACAGCCGCCCCTATGCAGTCTGCTTGTACATGTTCAAATCCGAAGACCATATCTAAAACCCTGTCTTCTCCAGCAATATATTTCATTGCCTTTTTTGGAGTCATCATTGGTGCCTCGCCAATTTGTATGGCGTCTCTCTTTTTAATTTCTTGTCTGTACTCTGCTAAATATTTGTGTAGGTTTGGTCCTTCTGTATAATTTTCAAATCCTCTCATTACTGGAATCGGGAATCCGTTTGGCAATCCTTCTTTTTTACTTATATAAACAATTACATCTTCTCTAAATCCATCTACACCAAGATCGAGGTAAAAGTTCATTATTTTCTTTACCTCTTCCCTAACTTCTGGATTGTCATGATTTAGATCTGGCTGTTCAACTGCAAATAGGTGTAAATAATATTCGCCAGTTTCTTTTCTATATTTCCACGCATCCCCTGGAAAGGATGACATCCAATTGTTTGGTGCCCTTTTTCCCTTTCCCTTTCTCCAGAAATAGTAGTCGTGGTATTTTTTATCTCCTTCAAGACTTTTTAAAAACCACTCGTGTTGATCAGATGTATGATTAATAACTAAATCCATTATGATTTTAATGTTTCTTTTCTTACACTCCGCAATCAACCTTTTAAAATCGTCCATTGTCCCATATTCTGGAGCAATTGAATAATAGTCTGAAATGTCGTAACCATAATCCTTTTGTGGGGACTTATATAAAGGAGAAAACCAAATACAGTTAATCCCGAGATCTTGCAAATAATCCAGCTTTGAAATTACTCCGTTTATATCGCCAATTCCATCGCCATTTGAATCTTTAAAACTTCTAGGCCATATCTGATATACGACCATTTCTTTTGCCCAACTTTGCATTTCCCCCTCCTTTGTCTTTGTGCTCATCACTTTTTACTTGGTGTTTATCTTCTTTGTATGCATACCTAGCCACCACCTTTAAGACAATTATAACAGTTTTAAAACATTGTGTTTCTTAGTCAACTGTAAAAAGGTAATCCATACCTTTGCATGTTGGTGCCGTTTCGCAAATCACAACATTTGTTTTGTTGAACACTATCATGTAGTGAGCTAAAACTATGCCCACATCTAATGTGTGTATGTTTAGTCCTCCGTGTATTCTTGAGTGTTCTTTTTCCGCTATATAGAAGTGTGCCTTATCGTTTTCAAATACAATTCGCCATGGCTGTGCATTAAGTGCACTCGGTGCCCATCTGAGATATTCCAATTTTTCTCTGGTTTTTTCATCCGTGATTGCTTCTTTAGAACTGTTGCTGAAAAACATCTCATCCAATTCTTTTCTCTTTTTTGAACCAATAAGTGCTTTAATTGTTCTCTCTAGTAAGGATGACTTTTCTTTCCCTTTACCTATTGGTGTGCAAAGCAATATTTTTTGTGTGTCCTTGATGGGTTCTGCTAATTTGACAGTATCTCTGTTAAACATTCCTATCTGGCATGTGTTTAATCCTAATGTTTCTATGAAAAGAATAAACTTTTCAAAGACAAATCCTGCATCTATTAGTCCATTATTATCTGTTGGGGTTATAAGCACTGCAAACAGTGGTGCTTTTTTCACTGGCATCGTTTTTACATCTTCTACTAACTCTATTCTAACCTCTGAATTAAAGGGACCTTTGAGATTTTCCGCATTCTCAATGTACTGCTGAATTTTTTCTATTTCGTCATTCGTAGGCTTTTCTTCAGTATATTGTCTTACAGATTTTCTTAATAACATTGCCTTCATCAATTCATCACGCATATCCCCTCTCCTTTATCTTGTTATTATATTCCCTTGTTTTCTAAATTTTCTTCTTTAATGTTTTCTTCAGCTGTCTCTTTTGTTGTTGTTTCAGAAACCTCTTTTTCCAACTCATCTTCATTTGGTGCAATCGCAATAGATGCTATCTTATCGTCTCCATCTTTCATCTTCATAATACGCACTCCTTGAGATGTTCTTCCAAATCTGCTGATATCGTCTGTTGATACTTTTATAACTATTCCGCTGTCTGTTATAAGCATAAGGTCGTTGCCTTTTTCAAGGATCTTCAAACTTGCCAAATCTCCAGTCTTCTCATTAAATGTTCCTGCTTTTATTCCTTTTCCTGCTCTTCTCTGCAACCTATAATCATCAAGCGAACTTCTCTTTCCATATCCGTTTGTGGTTACTGTAATAACTTCCTGCTCAGCGTCTCTAATTACCGCAACATCAACTAAGTTCTCGCCATCATCTAGATCCATTGCCTTGACTCCCCTTGCACTTCTTCCCATTGGTCGTACATCTTTTTCGCTACACCTAATAACATTGCCGTTGTTAGCTGCAATTATCAATTCGTCTTCTCCGTTCGTTAAAACCGCAGATATCAGCTCATCGTCTTCGTTAAATTTAATTGCTATTTTCCCTGTCCTATTTATTTGGTCAAACTCTTCCAGCGGTGTTTTCTTTATCAAACCTTGCTTTGTTGCAAGTACAAGATATTTCCCAGCAGTATCTTCTGGTATTGGTAATATGGCTTTTATTTTTTCTTCCTGTCCTATTTCAAGCAGGTTGATTATCGCTCTTCCTCTTGCCGTTCTGCTAGCTTCAGGAATCTCGTATCCCTTCTTTGCAAACACCTTTCCTGTGCTTGTGAATATCATATATTTTTGATGTGAGTTCCCTATGAAAATGTATTCTACAAAGTCTTCTTCTTTTGTTTTATGAGCTGCAACACCTATACCCCCTCTTCTTTGGGTTCTATATTCTGAAACTGCCATTCTCTTTATGTATCCTGCATGTGACATTGAAATTACAATATCTTCTTCTGGAATTAAATCTGCTTGGTCTAAATCAAACTCTCCGTATGCAAGCTGTGTTTTTCTTGGCACCCCATATTTTTCTTTAATTTCTGTCAATTCATTGCGTACTATCTCTTTTATGTTTTCATCTGAAGAAAGAATTCTCTTATATTCCTTTATCTCCTCTTCTTTTTCGTGCTTTTCGTTTTCTATCTTCTCAACTTCAAGTCCTGTAAGTCTCTGAAGTCTCATATCTAAAATTGCCGTTGCTTGTCTTTCAGAAAGAATAAATCTTTCCATTAAGTTTGCCATTGCGTCCTGTCTATCTTTTGATTTTTTCAACACCTCAACAACTTCATCTATGTTTGCCAATGCGATAGATAAGCCTTCTAAAATATGCAATCTTTCTTCTGCTCTTTCCAGATCAAACTTTGTTCTTCTAACAATTACTTCCATCTGGTGTGCTATGTATTGGGTTAGTATTTCCTTTAAGTTTAAAATCTTAGGAACTCCATCAACCAAGGCAAGGAAGATTATTGAATATGTTATTTGCAAGTTTGTCTTTTTAAATAACTGATTTAATAACACCTGAGGAGAACAATCTCTTTTTGCTGTAACCGTTATTCTTAACCCTCTTCTGTCTGACTCATCAAGCAAGTCTGCTATACCGTCTATTTTTTTCTCTTTATGAAGATCTGAAATTGCGACTACTAACTTTTCCTTATTTATTTGATATGGCAATTCTGTTATTACGATCTTTGCCCTTTCTCCTTCTTTCTCTTCTATTTCACATTTAGCTCTTAAAATAACTTTACCCTTACCTGTCCTATATGCTTCTCTAAGTCCACTTCCTCCAAAAACAAGTCCTCCTGTTGGAAAGTCTGGAGCTTTTATATATTGCATTAGTTCTTCGATGCTCAAGTCTGCATTGTTTAAAAGTGCTATTGTTGCATCTATCGTTTCTACTAAATTGTGTGGTGGAATTGATGTCGCCATACCAACAGCAATGCCATCAGCCCCATTTACAAGAATGTTTGGAAATTTAGATGGTAGGACTACTGGCTGTTCTCTTGTTTCATCAAAGTTTGGATAAAAATCTACTGTTTTTTTATCTATATCTCTTAACATCTCAAGAGATATTTTGCTCAGTCTTGCCTCTGTATATCTGTTTGCAGCTGCTGGATCTCCATCAATGGATCCAAAATTTCCATGTCCATCAATTAGTGGATCGTTTATTGAAAAGTCTTGAACCAATCGTACCATTGCGTCATAAACGGCTGCGTCTCCATGAGGATGGTACTTACCAAGAACATCACCTACTGTTGTAGCACATTTTCTATATGGCTTATCTGGAGTCAATCCACTCTCGTACATAGAATATAAAATTCTTCTGTGTACTGGTTTTAAACCATCCCTCACATCTGGTATTGCTCTGGAAATATTAACTGCCATTGCATACGATATAAAAGATCTTTTCAGCTGATTTTCTATATCCTGATTTACTATCTTTGATTTTTCCAAATGTTCAATAAATTCCATTCCTTTCTCGTTTGCCATACTTCCTCCTATACATCAAGATCTGCAACAAGAGTTGCGTTTGTTTCTATGAATTCTCTTCTTGCTTCTGGAACTTCACCCATGAGAATTGTGAAAAGTTCATCCGCTGCAACCGCATCTTCCATAGTTACTTTTATCAATGTTCTTTTTTCGGGATCCATTGTTGTTTCCCACAATTGATCGGCATTCATTTCTCCAAGTCCTTTATACCTTTGTAGGTCTCCAACCTTCTTTCCTTCATTCTCTTCATAATATTTGTTTAATGCTTCATCATCGTAAAAATATAATTCTTGCTTTCCCTTTTGAAGCTTATAAAGCGGTGGTTGTGCAATATACACATGTCCGTTCGTAATGAGCTGTTTCATGTATCTAAAGAAGAATGTAAGGAGCAATATCCTTATGTGACTTCCATCGACATCAGCATCTGTCATACAAATGATTCTGTCGTATCTTAGCTTGCTTTCATCAAACTCTTGATTTATTCCACAGCCAAACGCTGTTATCATTGCTCTTATTTCTTGGTTTTCTAGAATTCTTTGTATTGTAGCTTTTTCAACATTTATGATTTTTCCTCTTAATGGTAAAATTGCTTGGAATCTTCTGTCCCTACCCTTCTTTGCACTTCCGCCTGCAGAATCTCCCTCAACAAGATATATCTCACAAAGTTTTGGATCCTTTTCTGTACAGTCGTTAAGTTTGCCTGGCAAGGAAGTGGACTCTAGTGCATTTTTTCTTCTTGCAGTCTCTCTAGCAAGCCTTGCTGCTTCTCTTGCCTTTTTTGCTGCCATTGTTTTATATACTAAATCTTTTGCCTGTTGTGGATGTTCTTCCAAATATGTGCCGAATCCATCTATAACTGCTTGAGATGTGATTCCTCTAACCTCACTATTCCCTAGCTTTGTTTTTGTCTGTCCTTCAAATTGTGGTTCTCTTAACTTAATTGAAACTACGGCTGTTATCCCCTCTCTCGCATCCTCTCCTGTGAGCTTGTCTGAATCTTTAATTAGTCCTAGACGTCTTCCAGCATCCATAATTACTTTTGTTAGACCGCTCTTGAATCCTTCAAGATGTGTTCCACCTTCTTCTGTATTTATGTTATTTGCAAATGTTAATACTGTTTCGCTATATGATTCATCGTATTGCATCGCAATTTCAATTTCACCATTTAAATATACTTTATTGATGTATACAACCTCAGGGAATACTGGCTGTTTATTTTTTGTGAGGTTTTCAACGAAAGAAACTATTCCCCCATCATAACAAAACTTGTCTTCCTTTTCTCTTCCCTCTCTTTTGTCTGATACAAGTATTGTTATTCCTTTGTTAAGATATGAAAGTTCTCTTAATCTCTTTCTTATTTGAGCATAATCAAAATCAAGAGTCTCAAAAATTTCTTCATCTGGATAAAAAGTTATTGTTGTTCCAGTATCTTCAGCATCTCCCACTACAGACAACGCTCTTTCTGGAACACCTCTATTAAATCTTATTCTATGCAATTTCCCGTTTTGTTTTACTTCTGCTACAAGCCATTCTGACAATGCGTTGACACAAGAAACACCAACACCGTGTAATCCGCCAGATATTTTATATGCACCGTCTTCATTTGAGAATTTTCCGCCTGCATGTAACTTTGTCAAAACAACTTCAACAGCTGATTTCCCCACTTTATCTATTATTCCCGTTGGAATTCCTCTGCCATTATCTTCAACTCGCACTGCACCATCTTTTGTTATTTCAACCTTTATCGTGTCACAGTATCCCGCCAATGCTTCGTCTATCGCATTATCAACAACTTCGGTAACAAGATGATTTAACCCTCTTGCATCTGTTGATCCAATATACATTCCTGGTCTTTTTCTAACTGGGTCAAGTCCCTCAAGTATCTGAATGTCTTGTGCCCCATATTCTCTTTTTTCAGCCATTTATGCCTCCCTCTATTTATATATAATAATAAATATAATAATAACAGTTTAATATAAATATGTAAATTGATTGATGCCCAACCTAAAACACAATGTTCAAACCCCGTTTATTTTGTGTTTGCTTGGCTTCTACGCAATTTTTTTATGTTTCTTGATATATTTGTCGTTTGTGTGGTTTTTGCTTGTTAAAATGGCGTTTTGCATGTCATTTTTTGTTTCACATGAAACATTTCCGGTGCTTTTTTATTTTTCTTTTCTATCTCTTTTGTTTTATTTAGGCATTCTATTCGGCTCGTTTTATTTTTGGTGGTGTTTTAATTCTCGTTTTTGGTGCAATTTTGTTGTCTGCTTCCGTTCTTCTCGTTTTTATATCTTGTCCACTGTTAAATTCTTTTTCACTTTTGCCGTCTCATTTATCTATCTTTACTTTCCAGTATCCTGTTTTATTAGACCCTATTCGCACTATATATCCATTTTCTTTTAAGAACCTAATATTCTTTTCAACTGCCGTTAACCCCACTCCTACTATTATAGACAGTTGCGTTTGTGTCACATTTGGATTACTTCTTATCTCTTCTAAAATTTGTCTTCGTCTTGGGCTTAAAACCTTATGACTTTCGTCGCTATATTTTATTTTTTTTATTTTATTAAACGGAATATTGACAGCTATCGAATTTTTTCTAAAATCAAATGCTTCTCTTCCATAAATGTCTATAATTTTAGGCACACCTCTTCCTGATCGTTCACTAATGTGCAATTGTAAAAATATATCTGATAACTTTTTGTTTATGGGAACCGATTCGCCTCTAAAAAATCCTTCCTTTGTTTGCCTTGGGTCAAGAGTGCCTCTTGAAAGAATTTCTACTCGATTGCTATATACCGTAATCATCGGAGCATTCCCATCCACCCACTTGTTATGAACAAAAGCATTTATAACTGCTTCTCTAAATGCACTTGCATCAAATAGGGCAATATCCTTTCTCGTTGTAAGTCTTCTTCTTTCGTCTGCTTGTATTATATTTATTACATCTGCATACTCTAATACTTTATCTAAACTCAACAGAATGCATGTGTTTCCAAATTCCTTCACAGAGTAAAGAGGGCTTGCTTTTGTTTCCCCACTAAATATAGAAACCCTTACTGGCATATGACTATCATCTGACAACAGTTGAGCCATTAGATTATATTTGCCGTTGTTTGTCTGCAGCCCAAGATTTTTCTTAAAGGTTTCGTTTTTTAAAGAAATCCCTCTGCCTGCATAATAAGTGAAGAGTCTCTCAAATGTTAAATCTTGATATTCTGACTCCATTGTTTCTATTGTTTCTTCTTTGTTTCTTAATATTTCAAAAAGGTTTGCTTCTCTATCGTGATACTTCGCAATATTAACTTTGCTTGATCCTATTCTAATATATCTTATCCCATTAAATGCGGTTGGGATCTTTTTAGCCATAGGAATTTTTAAAATAACAAGTTTCTTGTTGTCAAATTTTACTTCACAAAAAGAGAAAGCAATATCTGGCGTTAACTGCCTTGCAAGATAGTGTTCTAAAGGTTCTCCTTTAAAATCTATCCTGTAATCAAAGTTTGTCCCCAAAACTTCATGCGTCTTATCTTTTATTCCCCAAACAAGGTATGCATATTCCTGTCTATAAATTGCAGCTGCATTTGACAATGCTGATATGTATTCGCCTATCTCATGTGCTTCACACCAGTTTCCCTTAAATTCAAACCATTCCTCCTCTGTTTTATGGTTGATCAAATTTTTTATGAGTTCAACATTATTATTCATACTTTTATCCCCTACTTTATCCCCTACTTTATCCCCTACTTTATCCCCTACTTT
>CAUTUX010000022.1:0-17360 GCA_963542015.1 uncultured Clostridia bacterium
GGCTCTTTTTTTTACTTATCTATTTTTGTTTTTACACAATATTATTTACATAATCTACTTTAGAGGTGGTTATATGAAAAAGACTTTTAAGTTGAGCATAATCTTAATTTTAATTCTTACAATGGCAATAGCAGTTTTTGGATGCACGAGGAAGACGCCAGACAAACCAACAACACCAGAGAAACAAACGGAACAAAAGAAACCAGACGAACAAAAGAAGCCAGATGAGGAAGGAAAGAAACCAAACGAAGAAGGCAATAAGCCAAGTGAGGAAAAAGAGAAACCAAGCGAAGAAGAAAATAAGCCTAACATAAAAAAGAAAGTAAAAATTAAGTTCACAATCAAAGGGCAAAAAACATTTGGAGATGAATACGAGCAGGCAGAAGGAACAGAAAGTGAATATGTCTCAAGCATTGAAAAGGAAGAAGAGGATACAATCAAAGCAACTGAGCTACTAGATTCCGTTAAAGAAAAGATAAATGGAACAATTTACAACAAAGACGAAATGTTCTATAAACATGATGGCGAAGCGATAAGCGAAATACAGCCAATTCAGGTAAAGGCACCAAATACAGTTATTGAATTCTACATCAATAGACAAATCAGAACAATTACCTTAGATACTACACATACTGTTAATACATCCAATCTAAAGGGTGCAGTAGAAATTGCAAATGAGAACAAAATCCTTAAGTTTAGACATGGATATAATTTTGTAGGAGATGAAACGCCAACGATTGCAGAAACGGAAAATGAGGAATTTAATTGTTGGTTAAAAGATTCAAATACATATAGGTTTGACAATACAAACTCTGTAACATCGAATATAACATTAAGACCCAACATGAAGAATAAGATAGAGATTAAATTTGTAATCAAGGGTCAAAAGATATTTGGGGATGGATACGAGCAGGCGGAAGACACAGATGCTGAATATGCTTCAAATATCAAAAAGAAAGAGGGACAAACGGTTAAGGCATCTGAATTGCTAAATATTGTTAAAGCAAAAATCAATGAAACAATTTATAAGAAAGATGAAATGTCCTACAAACACGATGGCGAAGCAGTAGGCGAAGAGCAACCAATTCAGGTAAAGGCACCAAATACAGTTATTGAATTCTACGTAAAGAGACAAATAAGAACAATCACCTTAGATACTACAGATACTGTTAATATATCCAATGTAAAGGGTGTAGTGGAAATTGCGAATGATAACAAAATCCTTAAGTTTAGACATGGATATAGTTTTGAAGGAGATGAAACACCAATAATTGCGGGAACGGAAGAAGATGAATTTAATGGTTGGTTAAATGGTGGAAATATATATAGGTTTGGCAATCCAAATTCCGTAACAGCAGACGCAACATTGATACCTAACATGAGGAAGAGAGATGCAATAGTAAATATCAATCTAAATGGATTAAGTGGAACCGATTTAAGATATGAAGCAGATGAAATAACAGCGAGACCAGATGAAAGTAATACAAATATAACGTTTAATGTACCATATAGTAAGATGCCATATAGACTAAAGCATTTAAGAACAGACAGTGCATTTACAGTTGGCAGTAGCAGAGTTGAACAGACAGGATACAGCGGTGATGTAAATATTAACAAGGCTGGTAGGATGTACAATCTAACAGTCACATATAGAGAGTTAGGAGCTACAGTAAATATTGGAGGTTTGGAAGGAAACGGCTGGTATTATAGCGATGCTGGAATAGATGCAGTACAGTCGGGGAATAAAATAACACTTGATGTGCCAAGTGAAAGATTACCATATACGCTAAAGCCACTGCAGAATACAGGCTTGCCATTTAGTAGTCTAACGCAAAAGGCAGTAAAATATGTTGGATATCAAGACAACGACCCAATTACCACAGGGGGGAACACTTACGAAAGAACCGCTCAGTTTAGTGAGGATATAGAAAAGTATAAAGGACTATATCCACAAACAAAAGCGGAATCAAGCGAGATAGAGGGAACAACCATAACAGAAGAAGTAGCTAATAATGAGCCAAAGGCAGGATACGGAAAGTTTAGTTATACTTTGGCATATAATAAAGGAAATAAGTTTGAAGTAATCAACGGAGAATACTACAAATTTGAGCCAGTAGAATGGGAAGAATTTCCACTAGAAACTAATAAGCAGTGGACAAAGAATACACTTGATGTATCAGTGTTTGACAATGGAGAAGAAAACAGCAACATATATAGTGGATCATATATAGAGGGATATCTAAGAATAATGGCACAGAAGATGCAAATTGACTATACACTTTCATTACCAAAGTTAGGAGGCAACGACGCACTCCCATGGAATGCAGCCAAAATATACAGTACCCTAAACACAGCTGCCGTAATCAAAGAAAAGCTAAAGTATAAAAAATTAACAGACTATGCTACAGCAGTTTCAGGCAATTATAAAGCACTGAGAAAGATAACAACTCGGGTCTACGGAAATGATATTGGAACTACATGGTTGGGTACGCGTCATCAGGATGTTAATACACACAGTTATTATATCGACTATGGCGGCATGATCGCTAGTGAATACAGTTATTATGTTAAGGGGTTGCGTGTAGCTAAGTAGGTTTGTATTTTCAAAAACCAAATGCGATAAACAGGGTGAAAAAAATCAGCTTTACAAAGTAATAAATATAAGCATTTTACGAATATGGATGTCTCAACACGATGTCCATATTTTATTTATAACCATTTCCCGCCATTCTAAGGTCTCTCCAATCGCCGTTGATAATGTCATCGAAAGAATAATCGTTAAAACTAGAGCGTGTAGGGGCGATATTTGGGGTAAATTCAATATGATTAGGTAGTATAACATGTCATTGTGGTACCGCCAAAGGGAATCGAACCCTTGATTCCGCCGTGAGAGGGCGACGTCTTGACCTCTTGACCATGGCGGCAAAGACTTATATTTTATAGCACATATTAATAATCATATCAATTAAAATCAAAAGTTCACGATATTGATTTTTATTAGTGTTGTTCCTTGCACAAATTATAAATTTTATTTAAAAACTAAACTATACTATGGATTTGAATAAAAAAAGTGTTAAATATTTGTTCTTTTCATGCTAATATATAAGTGGAGTGTGGATTTGAATAAAAAATATGGAATATGTTAAACGAACATTAGAAGAAAAGTTTTTGGGAATAAACAGCTATTCAAAAGCGATACTGCTAACTGGAGCTAGACAAGTTGGAAAGACAACTATGTTGAAGCATTTAGCAGATGGAACCAATAGGCGGTATGTAAATTTGGATGATGTAGATACTTTTTATTTTGCAAAAAATGACCCGAAGAGATTTTTAGAAATTTATAAGCCACCAATATTGATAGATGAAATACAGCGAGTGCCGGAATTGTTTAAGCCTATTAAAATCATGTGTGATGAAAGTGAGAGTAATGGTTTATTTTGGCTTACGGGATCTAAAAAGTTTTCGATGATGAAATTGGCGGGAGAAAGTCTCGCTGGAAGAATAATGTTGTGTGAGCTATATTCTTTGTCGCAAAAGGAAAAAATGATGATAGATATCGAAGAATTCAAAGATTTTTCTTTTTTAGAATTAGCGAAGAGAAAAGTAAAATTTCCGAACAACAAAATAAAAAGTGTATATAGAAATATATGGGAAGGTGGGATTCCAAAAGTTCAGGGGGCAGAAGAATGGCAAATAGATGAGTATTTTAATTCGCTTTTCAAAACCAATTTATATCAAGATGCCGTAGAAAGCGGTGGAGTTTCTGAGATAATGAAGTTTAAGAAATTTATACAATTGTGTGCACTATATACTGCTCAGCAAATTAATTATTCAAGATTGGCACAGATGACAGAAATATCTGAAGTAACAGCAAAAAAGTGGATAAATTTATTAGAGGGATTAGGAATTATATATTTATTACAACCATATGACAACAATCAAATTAAAAGATTAACCAAGATGCCTAAATTATATTTTTGTGATACGGGGTTTGCAACACATTTAAGCTCATTTGATTCTTTTGACACATTAATGTATAGACAATCGAGCGGATATTTTTTTGAGAATTATGTAGTGATGGAATTTGTGCGGAATATGTCATATGCAAAGTCTAAAGAGTCATTATTTTATTATAGAGACTTGAACGGAAACGAAATTGATCTGTTGTTATTTAAAGAAGGTGTAGTTCATCCTTTTGAAATAAAATTGTCTCAAAATCCTAGAGATAAAGAAGTTAAAAAATTTGAAATATTGGATAGATTGCAGTTGGATCGTGGCAATGGAGGCATAATATGCATGTGTAATGATGTAGAGAAAATTGATGAAAAGAACACACTTATACCATGCAATATAATTTAATTTATGGAATGTTTTGATGAAGGGGTATAATCTCATGGAATATATTAAAAGGCAGCTTGAAAAAATTATCTTAGATTATACAAAAAAATATAATGTTGTTTTCATTGCTGGAGGAATAGGGATAGGAAAAACAACAATGTTAAGACATCTTGCGGATGAAACTCAAAGGAGTTACATAGATCTTGGAGATGTTGAAATTGCAACAAGATTAAAAGAATGCCGCAATAAATTTTTTACCGATAGTAATAGTAAATCGTTTATTATTGACAATGTAGAAGTAATGCCGGAACTAGCTGAAATTATACGAGAAACGCTTGATATATCAGATAAAACATTTTGGATTGCAGGGATTCCAATTAAAAGTGTTATTGATAAATTTAAAGTGTTTCTTCAGAATGAAGTTATTTTTTTGAAATTATATCAGTCATCGCAAAGAGAATTTGAAAATATATGTTTGAATAAAGATATTGTATTTGAATTTGATGATCTTGTTGAAAGGGAGAAAATGTTTCAGAAAAGAAGTATTGAAGATTTATATTTAAGCATTTGGCAAGGCAGTTCATTTGAATTAAGAGAATCAAAAGACATAAGAAACACTAAATATTACGAAGATTATATAAATAAGGTAATTTTTCAAAATATAAATAGAATTGGGTCAGAGAATATAGATAAATTTAGAGAATTCATATATGTATGTGTGTCATGTTTTACTAGAGTACTTAACTATGAAATGTTAACCGACAGGGTTGGTATAAAAAAAATTACGGCATCAAAATGGCTCGCTATTTTACAAGAGATGGGGGTTGTACATTTATTGCATGCATATAATAAAAAAAGATCAAGTGGCTTCAGCAAGGTATATGTGTGTGATAGTGGACTTGTGGCATATACTATGAATTACAACAACATTGAAAATATGATTGTGGGAACAATGTCTAGAGAGCTATTTGAGAATTATGTAATTATGGAGTTTATTAAAAATTATTCATATTTATATGATGATGAAAATATCTTTTACTATCATATTTCAAAGAACACATATGTACCAATTGTTTATATTGCAGAAAATAAAATGCATCCTATAGAAGTTAACAATGGAATCGCTATGCCTAAAAAATTAATTGAGAATCTTTCAAAGGTAGATGATATTAATACAAAGCGGGCAAATGGATTAATTGTATCATTGGCTAAAGAAGTATATCCGATACCTTGTATTAACGATATACGGATACCGTGGTATATGGTATAGGACAATAAGTGGAATTAGACTTTAAATCTTATGTAATAAAAATTCTGCATTAGAAATTGTACGAAAAGAAATTTCAAAAAATCTTGGATACTTTACAAAACAAGACATGTGAGAAATTTGTCCGTCGTTAAGTGTAAGCTCAATTGTAGGCTCATTAAGAAAATTAGTAGCTGAAGGTGAGATTAAAAGAGAAGGTGTTGGAATGGATATAAAATATATAGCCGTTGTAAAACTCAATTTAGGTTGACAATTTTTAATGTAACAATATAAAAATAGCAAAGAAAGTTGAGTTTGATTATGTGATATATCGTATATATACTTTAGATTATGAAAACAGCAAGAAAATCTAGATATTCGCTTCTTAATATTCCAATTTTAATTCTGCTTTTAGGATTGGTTGTTTTATCAGCAATTTTTGATTTTGCTTATTACAAACAAACCCCAGGATTAATATTGTCGCATACTGGGCTTTTATACAATGTCGCCCTAGCAATTATCCCTTCGTTATTTCTGTATAAGTACAAGAATTTTAAAGCAGAGACATTTAATAGAATGGTATCTCCAAGTATATTAATGTTGTTTCTTGGGTTTATATTTATGCCAAATTCTTTTTACATAATAACGGATATAATACATGTTGCCGTTACAAGATTTTACTCAATCGGATATAAAGGACACAAACAGTTCTTTTTGATGCCAGGACATTATCTCAACTTATTTAATATTTTTCTGGCAGCTGTAATAGGGTTAGTGCTTGGATTGAAACAAATTAGAAGAATAAATGAAATTATATATAGAATAAATAACATGTTGATTATAAGTGCAGTAACGGCATGTGAAAGTGTTTTGATAGGGTATGCAATTTATATAGGTAGATTTATAAGGCTAAATTCATGGGATATATTCTCTGTTCCAAACATATTGTTTAATCACAATGTATCAAAAGATGGATTTGTGTTTGTGATACTTTGTTCATTGTTAGTATGGATATTTAATCTTGCATATAGTTTCTTTATTGCATCACAGAAAGAGGTTGGTAGGGCATAGGAGTGCCTCTGATAAATTATCATAATTTCCATTAGAAATTTGATTTTTGCGTAATGTGTATTGATATAAAAAAGTACGCTTTTGAAAATGTGCTTTGGAAGACTGATTTGTACTAACAAATACAAGGCAATATGTTCTCGACAATTGGATGTGAAACAATGTATGTTTGACGAGGGTCTGAAACGGCTAAAAATCACGCCATTTGTTTTCTAATTTAGAAGGGGATGTCCTTTATATATTCGTATTGTATGTTGAGAAGTGCGAACAAAGGGGTACCCATATACTTGAGTGTCTAATCCGATAAATTTAGTTTATATAATTAATATAAAATTAATAATATTTGTGTTTTATACTGTTTTTTCTTGCAATGACACTTTAAATTTGTATAATACTGTCATTAATTGTTAGAAATTAACAAGAGGAGCTTATATGGTAAAGAAAATTAGAATTTTATTAATTTCAATATTAGTGTTTTTTGCAGTTGGTATCTTCGCAGGATGCACAAAGACTATTAATGGGAAAGTAAAGGCAGTATCAACAACTAGTATGCTTACAGATCTCGTCAAACAAATTGGTGGAGATAAAGTTAAAGTAACAGGTTTGATGGGAGCAAATGTTGATGCACATGAGTTTGAATTAACAGCAAAACATCAAAAAGCTGTTAAAAAGGCAAATGTAGTTTTTTCATCAGGATTGCAACTTGAGGGCAAGGCAATTGATGTATTAAAAAATATAACAGTAAAGAATAAAGGCAAATTTTATGCAGTTGGGGATGAATTAAAAAAGACACTTGGCATATCCGAAAAAGGCTTTATTAAATCCGAAGAAGGTCACGAACACCATCATGAGCATGACCATGAAGATGAGCATCATCACGAGCATGAGGGTCATGAAGAACATCACCGTCATGGAGATATTGATCCACATTTTTGGCATGATATTAATTTGTGGAAAGAGGCAGCGAAGTTTGTTACATCAAAATTAAGTGAAATAGATTCAAAAAATACAAAAATATATGAAAAGAATAGAGATTCATATATTGAGAAACTTGATAATCTTCAAAAGGAATTAAATGAAAAAGTCGCAAAAGTGTCAGAAGCAGAAAGAGTTGCAATAACCCAACATGATGCATTTGCATACTTAAGCAGAGCATTTAAAATAAATATGATACACATTCAAGGCATATCAACATTGGCAGAAGCCACACCAGAGCATGTACAAAAAGTTGCAAAGCTTGCTAAGGAAAGAAATGCAAAAGCAATATTTGCAGAAGCATCAACAAATAATAAAGGAATTGATTCAGTTATAGCGGCAGCAAAGTCGATGGGGCATGATTTAAAGAAAGGCGGAAATTTGTTCGCAGATTCATTAGGAACAGCAGAAGAAGGTGCGAGCACATATATTGATATGATGAGAAAAAATATAAATACTATTTTGGAAGCAATTAAATAATGAATAATGCTATATGCATAGAGGAATTAAGTGTTGCATATGATTTGAGGCCTGTTTTATGGGATATCCATCTTGATGTGCCAGAAGGTGCTTTTATGGCTATTATTGGACCGAATGGAGCAGGAAAAACCACATTACTTAAGTCAATAGTTGGGATACTTAAACCAGTATGTGGTCGTATCCTTATAAATGGTGAAAGTAACAAGAAAAACAAGAAAAAATGTGCATATGTACCACAAAAAGGGGAAGTTGACTGGAATTTTCCAGCCACAGTTTTTGATACCGTTTTAATGGGTACATATGGAGATTTGGGACTCATACGAAGACCAGGAAAAGTTCAAAAAGAAAAAACGATAAAGGCTCTTGAGAAAGTTGGAATGTTGGAGTATAAGGATAGACAGATATCACAATTATCAGGTGGACAACAACAAAGAGTCTTTATAGCCCGTGCATTAGTTATGAATGCCGATATATATCTTTTAGATGAACCATTTCAAGGAATAGATAAAAAGACAGAAGAAGCAATGGCAGATTTGTTAAAAGGGTTGTGTGCCGAAGGCAAGACAGTGTTGGCAGTGCATCACGATTTAGCAACAGTTAAGAAGTATTTTTCACATGTAACTTTGTTGAATTTAAAGGTTATAGCCAGCGGAGAAGTGGATAAAGTATATACCGAAGAAAATATAGAGAAAACATATGCATAGTTTAATTTTCATGTCAGCAGTTAGAAATAATACATGGATAGGAAATAATTATGTTTTTATACTTGTCATGGTTGGAGCAGCCCTTTTAGGGTTATTAAGCGGTTCATTTGGAGTTATAGCAGTTTTAAGAAAAGAATCACTAATGAGTGAAGGAATCGCACATGCAACATTACCAGGTGTTTTGATTGCTTTCATGATTTTTAAAAAGAAAATATTAATCTTATTGTTACTTGGAGCAGTTATATCTGGAGCAATAATGATTTTAATATTTAGATTAATAAAGAAGTATACAAAGTTAAAAAAGACAACAATATTAGCCACGTTACTTGCTGGATTCTTTGGATTTGGGCAGGTGCTTATAAGCATAATAAATGATAAAGGAATGGGAGCAAGATCTGGACTTGAAGAATATATATTTGGACAATTAGCGTATATATCCAAGGCAGATGTATATACCATTCTCGGGGTAGGCATTGTTGTATTTATTTTGCTTATTTTGTTTAAAAAGGAGATTGTTTTGCAAACTTTCGATCCAGTATTTTTTGCATCACTTGGGCATAAGAATATCGGGATAGATATACTGATATCACTAATTTTAATAGTATGTACAGTTTTTGGGATACAGGCAGTTGGTATTATCCCAGTTTGTGCTTTATTGGTTATTCCAGCATTTGTTTCAAGACAGTGGAGTAGCCGATATACAGTTAACTTCATAATCGCAGGGATTATAGGGATGATGTCTGGAGTTATAGGAAGCATTATTTCACATTATGCAGTTAACTTTCCACCAGGACCAGCAATCGTCATATTTCTTGCGGGACTTGGAATAATATCAATGCTTTTTTCTCCAAAACAAGGAATAGCGGTGCAAGGGATACTTAATGGTATAAATAAGCAATTTATAAAGAAATATCATTATTTAATACATGTTTATTCAACAAATGAAGTATACGACATTGATTTAAATACAAAGAAGCTTTTATTAAAGAAAAAATATATAAATGAAGATGGTTCGTTGACGGATTTAGGTATGAAAAAAGCAGATAAAGTATTTAAAAGTGGAGTTAGATAGATGGATATAGCGTCAATATCATTGTTGTTAATAACGGCAGTATCTTGTGCACTTATAGGGATATTTATAGTATCCGCAAATTTATCTATGATTGTTGAAGTTATTTCACATAGCGTTTTGCTTGGAATTGTTCTAGTTTATTTGGTTTCTAAAAAAATAAATCCAGCATACATAATGTTTGGAGCAATTTTATCAGCATTTATAGTTTCAGTTTTTGTACATGAAATTTCAAAAATAAAATTTATATCAAAAGATTTGGCAATGGGAGTGGTTCTTCCGTTACTTTTCAGTATAGCCATAGTGATAATATCGGGACCACTTAGAAACACAAGAATATCAAAACAGATGGTTTTGGCAGGAAATCTTGCGGTTGCAGTGTATGCACATTTAATTAATGGGGTGTTTCCAACAGCAATATTGATAAATGGTGGGGTGTTGTTGCTTAATATAATATTCATTAGTTTGTTTTTTAAGGAACTAAAATTAACATCATTTGATAGGAATTTTGCAAAAACAATTAATATGCATCCAAATGTACTTTTTTATTTGCTAATAATAAATGTTTCCCTTACAGCAGTGACTTCATTTGAATCAGTTGGCTCGATATTGGTATCGGCGTTGATGGTTATTCCAGCAGCCATAGCGTTGCAATATACTAATAATTTTCGGAAGTTGATATTTATAACAGTGATAGTATCGATTGTGTGTGGATTTGTTGGGTATGTGATAGCCGATTTTGGTAACTTAAGTTACTCAGGAACGATATCAACAATACTTCTTCTTGGACTTGTTGGTACTATAGTTTTTCATCCAAAAAATGGAGTTGTATTTAAGATTGTTAAGAGAAGAGAAAGACTGAAGGAATATAAATGTGTGGCATTATTGATATGTATATCTCATGATAAAGATAAAAGTATTACAGATGTGGCAACATCATTAAATTGGGATGAGGGGTATACTTCAAAGCAATATTTATATGCGACCAATAGGAAGTATTTGACGCAAAATAACATAGATGGAAACAGCAGTGAGGGGTGCGGTGAGGGGTATGTTATCACGGATAAGGGGTATGCTTTTATCAAAACATTTTTCGAAAAGTGAGTATGAATTGAGAAGATATGTTTGTATGCTTTTCGGTGCATGGCGCTTCGCATAAAAACAGTGCCTCCGAGCATATAATTGTTAAAATAGTTGAAAAGCCTCGGGATAATCTCTTTTAAAGGGTTTAAAATCCATTAAAAGGACTCAAAAAAAAAAAAAAATAGCTTATCATGAAAATAACTACTTGTCGTCTAAATTGCGACAAGTCTGTCTATTTTAAGGAGAGCTTATGGGTAAAGCACTAACAACAGGCGAGTTTTTAGAAAAGATGCTGGTTGTCGAGCCAGTCACTATTGCAAATTTCTTCCAAACGGAAAATATGACATTCCCAAAGAAGATAAAAATGGACATAATGAAGAATGCATTGAGAGCTTATGTTGTTAAAACGAGGAAGGAGTGCCTTACTCTTGATAGCAGAAAAAACTACAGACTCTTGTGGTTCAACACCTTTACTGAATTCCAACTTGAAATGTTATTAGATGAAGTTGTGTCAAATGATGAGATACAAATGGACTTCATCAAAAAACTTTATTTAAAAATATTAATCCAATTGAAAATCGAAGCAATGCCATTGTTGAAAAAATTTGTTGAGTATCTCGATACACAAGAAACAATGATGGAAGGAACAAAGATTGTTGCGAGTGATGTAAATACAGCATTCAGAGGAATATTTGTTGAAGCTGAAAATGAATTTGAGGGTGTACCTTTAGAAAATTTCAGAGCAATTATACATAACAGTGCAACCCAAGAAGACATGAATTATTTGGGAAATAAATATGGAATTGTTATTCCTAAGAAGTTCAGTGGAGATTATGTAAAGGATTATGTAATGCATAAGCTCAAAAATAAAGGACTTCTAACAGACGAACTTAAAGAAAGACTTGAGAATGCCAAATCAACGGAAGCAAGAAAGATAGCTGTTGAGAATGGGATTAAGAATGTAATCACATTGAATAAAAAAGAAACAATTGAATATATTCTTGAAAGAGTATTGCCAGATTATAAGGAACCAGAAAATGATTCTGTATATGAAATGACAATACCAATAAATCCAGATGAAGAAAAATATTCCACTTTGTTACTTCAATATGAGCAGATGGGTGGAGATATAAAAGTTTTAAGAGAGGCATTAAACGATTTGAGTGGAAATGACAAGTCAGATGCTGAAGAAAAACTAAGACAGAAAGAAGCCGAGCTTGAAGAAACGAGAGCACAGCTTGATGATATAACGAAAAAGTTTTCAGTTTTGGAATTAAGAAGTGGTACAGAACTTGATAACAAGATATATGGAGACTTTAACCAGGCAGCTGCAAATGGAGGATATAGCGAAAGTGATTTAAATTCACAACAGCCAGCTCCAAATATGAACGCAACGCCACAAGCCAGTCAGAATGCATTGGTATTAAAGGATGACAATTTTGACGATCTTATGAATGACGGAAATCTACCAGGATTTTTCAATAACGATGCGGATGATGAAGCAGGATTTCTTGATAAGATCAAATCAATGGCATCGTTTTCAGGTTATTCAATTTTAATTATATTAATTCACATTTTAATTATGTTAGGAATCGGAGTAGGAGTATTTTTAATCCTCTACGCCGCAATTTGATATGGGAAAAAATAATAAGGAAGTATACAAGGAGTATTTATGAAAATAGTACCAAGGAAAACTTATAAAAGAATTATGTCAATAGTTTTGGCATGTATTGTTGCTGTCGCTATCGGATTAGGAATAGGGACTGCGGTTGTTGGTTTAAAACCAAGTCTTAATCTTGTCAAAACAGAGTTCGGGACATTAAATATGAAAGATATGACCTTTACGCCAAATTTTGATGATTTTGATATGAAAGATGTAGGCGTTGAAGGAAGATCTAATTATGGTCTGTATTATAAAGAGCTTTTTAGGAATGCAGACAGATCACTTAGACGGTATATTTTGGAAGCAGGTTCTCAAAAAGATTCTCTAAAGAAAGATGAGGACTTTTTTGAATTATCTTCAAAGACAAAAACTATAAAGTTACATGTCAAACAGAAGAAAACATTTAAATCAAAATATAAGACAGTTGAATTCACCGTAAAGTGGGACAATATTGCATTTGGAAGAAATGAAAAAGGTGAAGAAATACAGGCAATTAAAAAAGATAGATTCAAAGAGCCTGAATATAGAAAATTTAGCAAACTTGAAGAAGCATTAAAGATCAGACATGACAAAGGACATCTTAAATATGTTACTTTAAATGATCATGATTTGGCTGTTTCTGGCGATGTTCCATTTATTGCCAAAGCAGGCAAAATTGAAATGGATGATGAAAAGAAAGATAAGGAATATCATGAACTAATTGATGGTTTGAAAGAATATACTTTATATCCAAAAGAAGTAAAGGAAGCAATAAAGGATCAATATCCAGTACGTGTATATACTGATGATGGAAACAACAAAACATTAAGACGTTTCAAAATGGTACGTAAAAACAGTGAATATCAGATTCCAAAAGAGCTATTTGATGTATGTGAAACATGGTATTCAAAGAGTAACTCAAGTCCTGTTGATTATGACAGTGCAAAAAAATTACAGGGTGAAAATAAAGGAAAGGTTAAAGTTGATTCAGTTTTATATATATATGGTATTGAACACGAATTGACTGATACAACATTTAATATTAGATATGAATTTGAAACACAGGATAGCGAATATGCAACACAGACATTTGCACAATTAAAGAAATCAAATTTCAAAAAATATATTAAAAAGAATGCACAGACAAGTGTCCGTGGATACGATATCATGAGCGATGAAGAGTTAGATCAGCTTATTGAACCAGTTAATGAGAAGTATAAGAATAAGAAAATAGGCTATACATTAAGTGAAATTGTTATTAAAGACGAAAACGGTCAGAATATTGAAAGAGAAAAATCTACAGATGCAGAATTTATACATAATGAAGCAAAAGAGTATAATGTTACATTTAGATATAAGAGAAATATAATTTCAGTAGATTTCAGAGACTATAATGGTGATGCAATTGATGATTCAATGTTAGCAAGTCTTGGAATTCGTGATCAGAAGACAAATCCATATAAGTTTGGTGATAAGCTTATGGTAAAACCACTTGATATCAGTGGCAAAGTATTCGATTATTGGGAATTAAAGAGTGGAGATCAGATAAAGAAAGTTGAGAATGGTTGGGTAACACTTGATGAAAATGTTCTGCAGGAAAAATCAGCAACATTTAAAGCAATCGAGAGTGAATCTGGTAAGAAACCTATATTGATGGTAGATTACAAAACTCAAGATGTTGACGGAACATATATAGATGCTGAGGATAATGGATATCAAAGAACAATAACAAAGTTACCATCAAGTGCACCAATTTCACCAGATGATTCACCGTACATTAAGAAAGATGCTCCAAATAAAGCTTACAGAGGCTATGAGATCTATGATGTAAAGTCAGGGAATAAGATAACTGGAGAAATTCCTGTTGATAAGAATAGTTATACACATATAGAAGTACGTTTTAAAAGAAAGAGTACAACAGTACAGTTCAAGAAAAATGAACCAGACACTGTTGTGGATGATAGCAAATTTAATGAAAAATTCATGACAACTGAGTTTAAGATGTACTATGGAGCAAAATTTAGTGAGGAAATATTATCTAAAAATGTTCCAGAAGGACAGAGAATAGAACAGGGTGGTGTTGATTATAAACTTATTAAGTGGCAGATAAAGGATTCGAATGGTGATTATATAGATTTTGATCTTAAGACTTATAAGAATGAACCATCTGCTGGAAAGGAATTGATATCATCTTTGGATATATATGCAGTTTGGGAGACTATAGCGAATGTTAATCTTAAAATTAAATTGGCAGATACTAAAGGAACAACATACGCAACAGATAGCACGAACCCTGCGGTTGAAGAAAAACTTAGATTCGAAGGAATGAAAGTTGGAGACAGATTAGTTATTGGTAGCAAAGTATTCAAAGATAAGGTAAGAGATAAGATTAATCAGATACTCCATGGTAGAAGTATTGATGTTCCAGTTGATGAGATATTTGATTTAGAAAAACTTAACGCTACTGGTTCTGAATCCGGAGGAACTGCATTATATACATTAAAGAAAACTAATAATATCTTCGATATTGAAGTAGATAGAAAATATTGTGTTGCTACAGTTCGCTACAATTTTGATTATCAAGGTGATAATGAAGCACAAAACGAACGTTTACATGACAATTTAAGCATCTTAAATGGAGATACTACAGTAACTGGAAAGGAAAGAGAAGGATTGGGATTATTGCAATATAGATTGCCACAGATTGATTCTAAAATTGTAAAAGTATATCGAAATGATGCAGGTAAATATAACTTTGATCTTACAGATGCTACATATGCAAAGAAAGAATTTAATGGGTTAAAGGTAGCATATCAACCAGCAAGTGAAACTTATGCATCAGCACACTATGTTTTGAATAAGATTTTAATTGCAAATAAGGAAGTAGCATATAGTAATAGTGCTAATATACCAACAACTGCTGAGACAATAAATATTGAATACACTTATAAACCAAATACATTTACATTAAATATTAAGAAAGGAACAGATGGTGATCCAGATATCACTAATGTAACTTTAAATAATCCAGCATCAGCATCATATATGCATATGGATACAGTTACACTTAATGAGCCTGAAAATAAAACTGTAGGTAAACAGAAGTTTAAAAAGTGGGTATATGATAATGGAAGTGAGATTTCAACAAAATTAATGACACCTGTACAAAATTCAAATAAGTTTAACTACATAATGCCAGGTAGAAATATGACAATTAGACCTGAATGGTCAAATGAAGGTTTGGCTGATGTATATGTTAATCTTATCTTTGAAAAAATAGATGGAAACTATGAAACAAAAGCTAGATATAGAAAACAAATTTTAGGATCACAGCCAGATGGACAATGGTTGAAGGACGATTCTGTTGATATTACAGATTATACAAAGAAATCAGGTAATTCAGCAACAGCTGATTCACTTACAGGATTTGAATTTAATAAAGAGAAAACTCTTGAAGCTGGAAATAATGTTGCTGAGAGTTCTAGTGATCACTATACATATACTGTATATAATGCAGGACAGAGTAACGTAAATGTATACTTCAAGAGAATGATTACAAAAGTAACATATGTAAATGGATATGAGTCAATTGGAACAGCTACATTGCCAGATCCTGAAACAGATGTTAAATTTGGTGGAAAAGTACGTGATAAGAATGCGGTAGCAGGTAACTTTACACGCACATCTGATGGAGCAGTTGCTAGATTCAGAGGATGGAGCTTAACAGATGATAAAAATGCACCATTAGTTGATTTGAATAACTTTATAATTGACAAAGAGTCAATGGTTCCAGAAGTAAAACTCTATACTCGTTGGCATAAATTAGAAGGTATCTCATTGAAAGCTAAAGTTGAATTCGAACAAACTGACGGTTCTTGGCTTGCTGATGGTAAAGCTGCTGGTTATATCAGCGAAAATGAATTCGAACTTGAAAAAGTTACCGCTGGTTTCGATGGCGAAGATGGCGATGCAAAGAGACCTGATGTTTATAAAAATAAAATCGTTAAAAAGATTACTAACCATGAACCATTCATGACTTCTGAATCTGATATTCAATACGCAGGTGGTAATGGCAATATTGAAGTCGAAATCAATGAAAGTAACACCGTTTGGACTTACAGAGTATACAGAAAAACTTTCACTGTTACCCTTAATACTACTGATGCTGATGACACAGACCATGTAGTAAGCTCTGTTGCAGAAACTGTTGCTAACACTAATAATAAAGTACTTAAATATAGATATGGTCAGAAACCTGCTAATAACCCTACGGTTACTAACACAGATGCTTATAAGTTTAAAGAATGGCAACTTGACAGTGCAACATTTAATTTCGACGGTACTTATGAATTAACAAAAAATATCAATGTTAATGCAGTATTTGATATCAATATAAGAACCGCTACCCTTAATGTCGGTAATGTAGTTGCTGATAATATCACTTATCCAGTTGAAGATGGCATTACTGCTGATTACAGTGAATTAAATACTAACGGAATTATTAAATTAACTATTAGAGGAGATAAACTACCTTATACTCTTAAACCTTTAAATCTTACTGGAACTATTTATGATAAGAGTACTCAGCAACCGCTAGCTTTGAATAATGACGATATGTACAGTGATACAAAAATTTATGATAATACTGCCGTTAATGTTAAATCTAAAGCTAACCTCGATAAGTTTAAAGGATTCTATCCTCAGGATGAAGCTTCTAGCGAGGATAGTAATAATATTAAACAACACGGCGTAAAA
>CAUTUX010000023.1:0-13846 GCA_963542015.1 uncultured Clostridia bacterium
CAGTTTGTTGCCTATCCTTGACTCTTGTATTTTTATTAATTTCAATTTTTGACATTTTATATATTCTTCTTTACTATATTTTTGTCGACGACGTGTAATGGTTAGAAAGACGTGACACAATTGATGTTGTGCAGAGAGAACAGCCTAAGACTAAAAGCCAGGTTTATAAGACTGGAGCTCAGGGCTCTCATAAAAGAACACTCTTTGAGTGTTTTTTTATTGTAAAATCAAAAAATACGCTACAGCTTTAACTTTCTATTGCTGAGTGCACATCTAAAAGATTAAAAAATATTTAAATTTAATAATTCATTTAATACAATTTTTGAATGTTCATAAGTTAATCCACCTTGTAAGTAGACAACAAAAGGGTTTTTAATTGGGGCATCAGCAGTCAGCTCAATTGAGGCACCTTGGACAAATGTTCCTGCTGCCATAATGATTTCATCTTCATATCCAGGCATCTGATATGGTTCTGGAACAACATTTGAATTGACTGGAGAATATTTTTGAATTAATCTGCAAAATTCTAATAATTTCTTTTTATCTTTGAGTATTATACTTACAATAACATCAAACGGTATACTACTCTTCTCTGGGATTGTTGTATATCCTAAATCAGAAAAACAGCTTGCAAATAAAACTGCTGATCTTAATGCATTTTTTACAGTAACTGGGGACAAAAATAATCCTTCAAAATATTCATTATAACCAGTTTTATAAGAGCCGACTTCAAACCCTAACGACGGTGCGGTTAATCTATTTGCCGCTAGATTTACCAATTCTTCTTTACCAGCTACATATCCTCCAGTAGGAGCAATTCCACCTCCTAAATTTTTAATAAATGAGCCCGCAACAAGATCTGCACCAACCTGTGTTGGCTCAAGTTCTTCTACAAATTCACCGTAACAGTTATCAACCAAAAATAATGTATTTGGCGAAATTCTTTTAACAAATGCAATTACCTCTTTTATTTTGCTAATTGATAAGGAATTTCTTAAAGAATATCCCCTACTCCTTGTTAAAAAAACACATTTAACAAATTCTTCTTTTAATTTTTTTTCAATTTGCTCATAATCAAATTCGGAATTTTTTAGAGCAATTTCTTTATATTTTATTTTGTAATCAGCTAATGAGCCTGTATTTTTTTTGCTTATTACATCGCTTAAAGTATCATATGGCTTCCCTGTTATTGATAATAGAATATCACCAGGAAACAAGGTAGCATAAAACATTAATGAAATCGCATGCGTACCAGATGTAATCAATGGAGAGGCTATACAACTTTCAGAATCAAATATTGTTGCAATTAATTTGGATAACATTTGTCGTCCTAGATCATCATAACCATATCCAGTACTATGAGCAAAATGCCAGTCTGAAATCTTATTTATTCTAAAAGCATCAAGAACTTTTTTTTGATTAAACAAAGCAACATCATCTATTCTGGCAAATATATCTTTCAAATCATTTTCTATTTTATTTATTGAAATCATTTAATTTCTCCGTAATATAATTAACTATTTCTTTGTTTTGATTTAAATCAAATTGTTTTGCAAATTCATATTGTTTGAACCAAGTTATCTGTCTTTTAGCATATCTTCGTGTGTCTTGTTTTATTTGTATTTTAACTGCTTCAATTTCCTCTTTATTAATTTTTTCAAGATTCACTTCATTAAATTCACGATATCCAATAGCTTTCATACTTTGATATCCAAAATTATCAATTTGTTTGATTTCTTCTAACAATCCATCCTGAAACATTTGATCTACCCTATGGTTAATTTTTTCATACAATGTTGCCCTATCTTTAGGATTGATAAATATCATTATTATTTCTCGATCTAAAGAATAATTATCTACATGTGATGAAATATTTTGCTTAGTGTCAAAATTAATTTCTAATGCTCGAATAATTCTTTTTTTATCATTTT
Organism: uncultured Clostridia bacterium; assembly: GCA_963542015.1. GTDB lineage: Bacteria > Bacillota > Clostridia > Christensenellales > CAG-917 > CAUTUX01. The sequence goes on from CAUTUX010000023.1 coordinate 1,932, forward strand.
TACTAATTTTTAATGACGCATTATAATCTACCATTTGCAATATTCTGTACACTTTATCCAATGAATATTTATCTATTAATTTTTCAATTCTGTTTCTAAGATCTAGATTTTTAACAGTCTTACCAAAACTCATATCATATAAGAGAGAGTGAATGTATAGACCAGTACCCCCAACAATAATCGGTATCTTATTTTTAGATTTAATCTCTTTAATATGCTCCTTTGCTTTAATTGAAAATTCTGATACTGAGTAATCATCTTTATATGAAATGAGATTTAACATATGGTGTTGTATACCCTTCATCTCATTTTTAGTTATTTTTGCCGTGCCTATATTTAATTCTTTATAAATTTGCATACTGTCGGCAGATATGATCTCTGTATTTAAAATATCAGCAAGTTGTATGGCGAGAGTGCTTTTACCAGAAGCTGTTGGTCCGACAATATAAATTTCCATTAAACAATTCTCTTAAATATTTTTTCCACTTCTTCTTTTGTAATCTCAAAAACACAAGGTCTACCATGTGGGCATTGTGAAGGGAATAGTTGTTCATCAGTTTTCATCATTTTTAATAGATATGCAATTTGTTGCCTCGTGAGTATATCCCCACCTTTTATAGCCCCCTTACACGCTCTTGAGGCAAATAAATCCTTAACAAAGTCACCTATATTTTTGTCCGATAAATCTTCTATTTCTTTGAATAAATAGTTGATTATTTTTTCTATGCCATAAGTTGTTAATACTTCTGGTATTGCGAAAATAGTTAATTTACTATCAATTACTTCAATTCTAAATCCGATATCAGTTAATGATATAGATATAGCTTTGATATACTCTTCTTCTTGAGTAGACATCTTATAAATATATGGAACTAATAAATTTTGCATTTTATCATTTCTAAAATTCTTTATAAGATTGTCATATCTTATTCTTTCCTGAGCTGCATGCTGATCTATTACATATAAAACATTGTCTAATTCCAAAATTAAATATGTGTCAAATGCCTGACCAATTATTTTTCCGTAAAATGTTTCATCTGTAACGGCATTTAATATTTCAGGTTTTGTATCAGAAACATGTTCTTTAATATCATAAATAAAAATATTATCATTCTTTTGTGTTTTATTTGCATAATTCGGTGTTTCAGGATTTGATTCGTTTATAGAAGTACTATTTGAAGGACTAAATATTATGTTTCTCTTATTTTCATTAATAAATGTCTTTTTTTCATTATTCCTGTCAATGTCATATCCGTGTAAAGCCTGCATAACAGCGTTGTAAAGAGCAGAAAATATTCTTCCTATATCTAAAAATCTGACTTCAAATTTTGTTGGATGGACATTGATATCTAGTTCATCAAAAGGCATATTAATGTGCAAAACATATAGTGGAAATGTTTTTGTCATTAGATATGGTGCATAAGCTTTTTCAACTGCTACTTGTAACTTTTTATCAGTTACTATTCTTCCATTAATTATTAATGTCTGATATGATCTATTACTTTTACTAATTTTAACATTAGATATTTTACCAAATACTGCTACCCCATACTGATTTTGATAATTTACATCTACCATATTGCTAGCAATATCGTCAGAATAAATATCTGAAATTGCATAATCTAAACCCCGCCCTTCCGAAAGCATATTTACTCCACTTTCATTTGTATATTTAAAAAATATATTTGGGGATGCAAATATCAGATTTTTAATTTTTTCTTTTATGTATTTCTCTTCTAAATTATCTGATTTTAAAAATTTTTGTCTTGCTGGTACATTATAGAACAAATTGTTAACTGAAATTTTAGTGCCAATTTCACAACTATATTTTTCCTTTAAAACTATTTTTCCAGCATCGATAATTAGATGCCCACCAATGTCAGAATTCTTATATCTAGAAAATATTTCAATTCTTGAAACCGATGCAATTGAAGGAAGAGCTTCACCTCTAAACCCTAAAGTGCTTATTTGAGACAAATCTAAAGCTGAAGATATTTTACTTGTTGAATGTGGCATAAACGCTAATTCAAGATCATCATATTCGATACCTATACCATTGTCAGATACGGTTATTAATTCTTTACCACCCTTTTCTGTATGTACCAAAATTTGTGTTGCACCAGCGTCTATAGAATTTTCGACGAGTTCTTTTACCACAGAAGATGGATTCTCTACAACTTCACCAGCTGCAATCATATTGTATACATCTTCTGTTAAATGAATTATTTTACTCATATGATTCCTCTATATTCTTTTTAACATCAATTAAATAAGTCAAGGCTTGTAAAGGTGTCATATTATCTAAATTAAGATCCGCTATTTCTTTTTCGATTTTGCTTTGCTGTTTATAATCAAACAAGTTACCTTGTGTATACCAATCTGACTTATTTGGCATGTTTAATCCGATATTATTAACTTCTAAATTTTTCAAAATTTGTTTTGCAGTTAAAATCACCTCTTTATTTACTCCAGCGATTTCAGCCACCTCTATTCCATAACTTCTTAAGGCACCACCTGGAACAATTTTATATAAAAAATTAATTTTATTATTTTTTTCACTTATAAGGATATGATAATTAATGATTCCATCAACATCATTTAATTCGATTAATTCATGAAAATGTGTTGAAAACAATGTTTTTGATTTAATTTTATCATTGATGTATGTAATGATAGCCCAAGCAATACTTAGACCATCAAGCGTTGATGTTCCACGACCAATTTCATCTATAATCAATAATGAATTTTCAGTAGCATAATTTAAAATCATAGCAATTTCATTCATCTCTACCATAAATGTTGATTGCCCTGTAAATAAATCATCTGAAGCACCTATTCGTGTAAAAATCCTATCAACTATGGGGATTTCTGCAGATTCGGCAGACACAAATGAACCTATATGTGCCATCAATGTGATTAACGCTACCTGACGCATATAAGTACTTTTACCAGCCATATTTGGTCCAGATATAATATGTGTTCTTTTAGCAGTATCAAATGTTGTATCGTTTGGAACATATACATTCTTCTTTAAAATCTGCTCTACTACTGGATGTCTACCAGATATTATTTTTAATTCTTTTATTTCATCATTAATTATTGGTCGCTGATAATTATTGATAACTGCGGATTTTGCTAACGAGATCAAACAGTCCAACATTCCTATAGAATTGGAAATTTTTTTCAATTCAGGATAATGATTAACAAATTCAATTTTAATCTTATTAAGAATCTCATCTTGAATATTATTTAATTTAATTTCTGCTGAATTAATTTTTTCTTCTATTTCTTGTAACTCTGGAATTGTGTATCTTTCTGATCCAACTAGCGTTTGTTTTCTAATATAGTTGTCTGGGACAGAATTAATAAATGATTTAGTTACTTCGATATAAAAACCAAAAATATTGTTTTTGGATACCTTTAAATTTTTTATTCCTGTCTGCTCTCTTTCTTTTTGTTCAATGGAGCTTATCCACTGCTGAGCATTTTTTGCTATGTCATTATACTCATCATATTCTTTTGAAAAGCAACTATTGATTACAAAGTGTTCGTTATTATTAATTTTTTCTTTATCAAGAGATCGGTTTAGAATATCTGCAAATTCATCTAAATAAGATATATCGTTATTCAAAGTTTTAATTAATTCTGACTCATGTTCCCTTACTAACTGTTTAATCTTAGGTATTAATTGGAGTATTTCAGAAACATGTAAAATTTCTTTGGGATTAATTGAACTCATTAGGATTCTTGATAATATTCGATCTAAGTCTTTAATATTTGCAAATAAACTATATAATTTATCAGTTGCTTCTTTTTTTTGAATTAATTCTGTTATTGCATTAAGTCTTGCGTTTATATCTTTGGATACGAGTAATGGTTTTTCAATTATACTTTTTAAAGCTCTGTATCCCATTGGTGTAACTGCATGATCTAACACTCCTAATAATGTTCCTTCTTTTTTCCCATCTCGCACATTTTGTATGAGTTCTAAATTTCTCCGTGTATTAATATCTAGGATCATATATGTAGACTCATTAATTACCGTTAACTTAATTATATTTTTAAGAATTTGTTGCTGGGTATTAACTATATAAGAAAGTATTTGAGCAGCTGCAAGTATTTCTAAATCATTTTTAATTTCAAAAGAATTTAATGTTTTTAAATTAAAATAATTTATTAAAAAATCTTTTGCAGTATTGGCTGTCATTCTGCCTGAAGAAAAAACTTTAGGCTTGATATTAGACATACTAAAATAAGGTATATCATAATGAAATTTAAAAAATTCATCATTAGATAAAATCTCTTTTGGTTTTATCATAGATAATAAATCTTGAATTTTACTTAATGGTTCTTTGTCGATGCACGAATATACATTATATTCACCAGTAGAAATATCTATCCATGAAATTGCAAAACCGTTTTTTTCAAAATAAATGTATGCCAAATAGTTTGACTCTGGTTCAGATAAAATAGTATCTTCGATTACAGTTCCTGGTGTTATGACTCTAACTACCTTACGCTCAACCATTCCTTTTGCAGACGGATCTGAAATTTGTTCACACATTGCTATTGAATATCCAGCTTCAATTAACTTTTTAATATATAAGTTTACGCTATGGAAAGGAACACCGCACATTGGAGCTTTTGTATTGTTACCTGCACTTCTTCCAGTTAATGCAATCCCTAAAATATTAGAGCCTATTTGTGCATCTTCATAAAACATTTCATAAAAATCACCAAGCCTATATAAAAGAATATAGTCTTTATATTCCGACTTTATACTATTGTATTGCTTCCACATTGGTGTGATTTTTTCTTCCAATTATATCTTTTCTCCAAACATTGAAGTATTTTTATTTGATGTAATTCTTATATTTATAAATTCACCTATTCCAGTATTTTCATCAGGAATATTGACAATTTTTCCGTTAAATGTTTTTCCAGATATATATCCCATTTTAGAAACAAGAAATGAGTCTGTCAAAATCTCATGAATTTCATTTAATGAGTTTTTACTCATTTCCAAAGAAATTTCATTTTGTAACTTTAAAATTTTAGCTATTCTTTCTTGTTTGATTTTATATGAAAGTTGTTCCATTTCAGCTGCTGGAGTACCTTTTCTTGGAGAATAAATAAAGGCAAAAACACTGTTATATCTGATTTCTTTTACAATGTTATATGTATCTAAAAAGTCTGCATCAGTTTCTGTCGGGAACCCAACCATAATATCTGTTGTTAATCCTATGTCAGGCATTTTACTTCTAATTTTTTCAATTATTTTTAAATAATGTTCGGCTGTATATCTTCTGTGCATGTCATTTAAAACTTTATTTGATCCAGATTGAATTGGTAAATGTAAAGAGTGTGCAATATGTTTGCTTTCACCCATGACATCTATTACATCATTGTTTAAATCTTTTGGATGAGATGTCATAAATTTTAATCTAAATTTATAATCTAGTTGATCAATACTGTGTAACAAATCCGCAAAAGTTTCTTTTTCACTTAGATCATTCCCATAGCTATTTACATTTTGTCCAAGTAAAGTAATCTCTTTATAGCCTGATTCTAAGCATTTTTTAACTTCATTTAAAATATCATTTTTATTTCTTGATACTTCTCTTCCTCTAACATGTGGGACTATGCAATATGTACAAAAATTGTTACACCCGTATATTATATTTACCCATGCATTTGGGAAACTTGTTCTATATTTTTCCAATCCGGAATCAAGGTACATATACTCTAAAGGCATTTTTTGCGAGGAATATTTAATTTTTTTGCGTTCCGCTATATACGATTTTAAAATTTCATTTAAATCGGAAATATTTCTCGTACCCAAAATTATATTTACATATGGGTACTTTTTTTTCAGCAAATCATCGTAACCCTCTTGTTGAGAAAGACACCCAACAACTACTAAGATAATATTAGGATTTTGTTCTTTAATTTTTTTATACCTTCCAATATGCCCCAAAATTTTACTTTCAGCCGTATCTCTTATACAACATGTATTAAACACAACAATATCGGCTATTTGGTTGTCTGTGGGTTCGTATCCATTTTCTTTTAAAATTGCTGCTATTTTCTCAGATTCATGCACATTCATCTGACAGCCATATGTATTAATTTTATATGTCTTTGACATTATACAATTTCCATATTTTTAATTGCAGTTTCAATTAAGTCATCTATATTTTTAATTTGATTTTCGATTTTTTCAACAGTCTCTAACTTTGGATGTATGATAGGATTCTTTGGAAGAAATACTGTGCAACAATCCTCAAAAGGTAGAATCGATGTTTCAAAACTTTTAATTTTTTTTGCTATATTAATTATCTCTTCTTTATCCATTCCTATTACAGGTCTAAAAATAGGTAAGTTACTTACGCTTTCAGTAGATACCATACTTTCAATAGTCTGAGATGCAACTTGTCCTAAAGATTCACCAGTGACAATTGCAGATATATTATTTTCAACAGCAATTTTATTTGCTATTTTCATCATAAATCTTCGCATGATTGTTATCATATAATCTGGAAGACAGTTCTTGTGTATAGACATTTGAATTTCTGTAAAAGGAACTATATATAATGTAATGTCCGTACAGTATTTAGATATTATATTTCTGAGTTGAATTACTTTATTTTTAGCACCCTCTGAAGTATATGGTGGAGAAGCAAAATGAATTGCTGAAAGTTTCATCCCTCTTTTAGCCATCATGTATCCAGCAACTGGTGAATCTATTCCCCCAGATAAAAGAAGTAATCCATGCGATGAACAACCTACCGGTAGCCCACCTTGTCCGTACTTAATATTATTAAATATAAATATGTCACCATTCTCTCGTAGGTCAATGGTATATTCGTAATCGAAGTTCTTTAAATCAACTTTTAAATTACAGTTATCTAAAATAAATGAAGCTAGATATGCTGAAATTTCAGATGAGGATTTTGCAATAGCTTTATTTGCACGATTTGTTGTTATTCTAAATGTTTTGTTTTTATCTTCGCCAAATGAATTCAGTTCCTTTGCATAGGTTGCTAAGATACTACCTACTTCCTCGAATAAAGTGTCTCTATATTTCGTTACATACCCTATCGAATAAGAATATATCCCGAATGTAGATGAAATTATATCTAGAATTTTACTTTTGTTTTCGCTTCTAAAGTTCTTAATGTAGTATCTGTTTTGTAAGGAAATAATTTCATATGTAATGTTTTCTTTTGATAATGCATTTTTAATATTTTTAAGTAGCAACTTTTCAAATGCTTTTTTATTTTTTCCCTTTAAAAATATTTCACCAAATCTTATGATAATTACTTCTTCCATATTATACTCGCAGTCCTTTAACCTCATCGGCAATTTTTGCAACGACATATTGTATTTCATCAATATTATTAAATGATGAGATACTTAGCCTTACTATTCCATTTTTATAAACATCAGGAATTTCTAATAATTTTTTATATAGACTTTCCTTTCTTCCAGCACATGCAGATCCTGTGCCTATAATAATATTGTGCTTTTCTAAAGCATGTAATAAGACTTCACCTCGTACATCCTTTATTGCCAACTGAAGGATAGAAGTTGAAGAATCATCCGAAAGAAAAAGAAGATCAGATATGTTTTTTTTAAGTTCCTCTCTTAAAGTCGTAAGGTATTCTTGCCTTAGTAATATTTTTTCTTTAATTTTTGCGTTACCTATTTTAATCGCTTCATACATTGCTTTAATATTTGGAAATGGTACTGTTCCTGAACGTAATCCTTTTTCTTGTCCGCCACCACGTATCAATGGCTTTATATTTTTTTCGTCTTTAATATATAAAAATCCTATGCCTTTTAAACCATGGAATTTATGTGCCGATACTGTATAAAAATCAACTCCCAAATCCGAGACACTCACTTCTGTTTTAAGAAATGCCTGAACTCCATCGCTATGAAACAATAGATTGGGATTTGCACTTTTTGCCAGTCTATTAAGGCGTTTAATATCATTGTGGGTACCACTTTCATTACAAACATGCATAATTGATACTAAACTTACATCTTCAGTTAGCAACTTTGTATATTCACTTTCTATTACACGTCCATATCTATTAACGGGAATATACTTAACATTGAATCCATTTTCCATCAATTTTTTAGCAGAATTAATTACACAATCATGCTCTGCCATTGATATTAAAATAGTAGATTTCTTTTTTAATTTTGATGATGTAAAAACTTGATTGGTACCTTCCGTTCCACCAGAATTAAATATAATAGTACCAGTCCCATGCATAATATTTAAAATATCATTTCGTATAGAAGCAAGTTCACTATTTAATTTTACTCCACATCCATACAATGCTGCTGTGTTGAAATATTCATTTTCAGAAGCATGTAAAAAAATATTTAATACTTCGGAATATGGTTTGGTTGTTGCTGCATTGTCTAAATATATCACCGTATGACAGCTCCAAATTTTTCTTCTAATTTAGACATTATTCTTTTAACAATTTCATCGATTTCATTATCAACTAAATTTTTCTCAATTCCTTGAATGTTAAAATGCATTGCAATTGATTTTTTACCAGCTTCGATATTTCCGCCTTTGTATTCATCAAATAATTCGTATTCTAAAAGTTCAAATATTTTTAAATTGGAAAGTACATTTAAAATTTCCCATGCAGGAACATCTTCATTAATGACTACTGCCAAATCTCTTTCAATAATTGGAAATTTTGAATATGTTTTTAATTTAAAATTAGATGTGCTCAGTTTGAATATTTTATCAACAGATAATTCAAATAGAGACACTTTGCTACTTATATTAAATTGTTCTAATACTTGAGGGTGTACTTCTCCAATCTCCCCTACAATTTCATTGTTTATTATAATTTGTCCAGTTCGCCCTGGATGAAGATATGATCTAGTACTTTGTTCTAAATGCATATTCAATCTCAGTCCTTCACACAATGTTCTTAGTATTTGACTTAAATCGTGTATATCACTATCTACTAACGCACATACCAATTTGCTTTCTTCAGTTGGTAAATTAAATCCCCTATTAAATTCAGAGTTTTTAGAATATGTTTTAGCAATTTCAAATATCCCAAAATTATTATTTGAATGTGACAAATTGTATGAAACTGTATTCAAAGCTGAATAAATCAAAGATGGACGCATATAAGCCACAGCTTCGCTTAATGGATTCATTAGTTTAATCACATCCCTTTGTGGATCATTTTTTTCCATCAACAATTTATCTGCAAAATCTGTACTTATAAATGAATATGTTAATATTTCGTGCAGTGACAAGGATGTAAGGATACTCTTAATCTTTTCAATAAATTTTTCTTTAGCATCCTTTCCGCCAACTGTCTGCTCTGCATGTTTAAATAAGGTTGACTGTATATTATCATAACTGACAAAACGAACATATTCTTCAGCGATATCATTTGTGGTATTAATATCACTCCTTTCTTCACTAATTTTAACTTTATATAGATCCTCTTTCTTTGTTAATTGGAATCCTAGTAACGATAAGATTTTATCCAAATCTTTTACATTTATTGATATACCTAAAATCTTCTCTATTTCATTAATTTTAAAAGTTACATCGTGATACTTTTTAAATTCTTTTTTTATATCAAACATTTTATTACTTATATCTCCATAACCAAATTTAGAGATATAATGCAACATTCTCTTAAGTGCAATTTCTTGCAACGAATAATCTAAACTCTTTTCAAATCTTGCAGAACTATCACTTCTCACATTGAGTCTCTTTGATGTTTTGCGAATTAAATCACGTGGGAAATTTGCCGATTCAAAAACAATCCTTTCAGTACTTTCATTTATACATGAATTAGTCCCACCCATTATTCCAGCTAATGCGATAGGTCGATTAGCATCGCTAATTACGATATCACTATCACTTAATTCATATTCAATATTGTTAAGTAGTACTACCTTTTCTTTATTTTGAGCGTTTCTAACAACTATTTTATGTTCTTGTATATTGTCATAATCGAATGCATGCATTGGTTGTCCAAGCTCAAACAGAATGTAATTGGTTAGGTCAACAATATTATTTATTGGAGATATCCCGACCGCTCGCAATCTTCTTATTATTTTTTTAGATGACTTTTTAATTTTTACATTCTCAACAATATTCGCCATGTATCTTGGACAAATTTCTTTATTACTATTTTCAACATCTAATAACAAACCACTTCGTTTAGTGTTAAAAGTTAGATCAATCTCTTTTACTGGTTTCCTTAAAACTACAGCAAGTTCATGAGCCAATCTATATACAGAATTACAATCACCTCTATTGGCTGTTATTGAAATATCAAGAATAGTATCGTTATATCCTAAAGCATCAAAAACATTGTCACCTATAAGCTCTTTTGATTTAAAACGAATTATGTCATCAGCTAATTGATTATCAACATCATCTGTAGATAATGAGATTTCTTTCAATCCACAAAGCATCCCTTCGGATAATACGCCTCTCAAATCACCCGCTTTGATTTTAAAATTTTGTGACAACACAGCCCCATCAAGAGCAACTGCCACAATTTCGCCACCAACTATCTTTACATTAGTTATTACTTGAATAATTTTATTGCCAATGTTTATTTTACAAACTGTTAGTTTGTCAGCACTTGGATGTTTTGAAAATTCAACGACCTCACCTACAACTACATTATTATGAAGTTTATTTTGATATATAATATTTTCTACTTCAAAACCGATTGAAGTAAACTTTTCTGCAACCTCTTCGGCAGACAAATTAAAACTAACAAATTCTTTTAACCATGAAATAGGAACTAACATTTTTCACCTACTAAACAAACTGCTTAAGAAATTTAATATCATTTTCATAGAACATCTTAATATTTGGTATTTGATATTTAATCATTGCAATTCTTTCTATACCTAATCCAAAAGCAAATCCAGTATATTCATTTGGATCAATATTAGACATCTCTAACACTTTAGGATTTACAATTCCAGCACCTAGAATTTCTAACCATCCTGTATTTTTACAAAGTTTACAGCCATCTCCATGACATATGGCACAAGAAACATCTACTTCTACAGAAGGCTCTGTAAATGGAAAATACGAGGATCTAAGTCTTATTTTTGTATCTTTATTAAAAAGCTTTGATGCAAAGGCTTCAAGAGTTCCTTTTAAATCGGATAATGAAAGGTTTTTATCAATTGCCAATCCCTCAATCTGATGGAAAATTGGACTATGTGTTGCATCATCATCAGACCTATATACCTTACCAGGAACTATAACCCTTATTGGTGGTTTTTGACTTTGCATAACTCTCGCTTGCATTGGAGATGTATGTGTTCTCAAAACAAAATTATCAGTTATGTAGAAAGTATCTTGCATATCTCTTGCTGGATGATCTTTAGGCACATTCAACAATTGAAAATTATAATAATCTGTTTCAATCTCTGGTCCTTCTACTGTGGCAAATCCTAGTGAATTGAAAATCTCACAGATTTCATTTTTAACAAGTGTTATTGGATGCAGAGTCCCAAGCTTTTTACTTTTACTTAAAAATGAAATATCAATTTTTTCATCAGAAAGTTTTTTATTCATAACTTCAACTTTGATTTCTTCAGCTCTCTTATTGTATCTAGCTAATATTTCACTTTTACTATTATTAATTGATGCTCCAAACACAGGTCTGTCTTCTTTTGAAACACTGCCCAATTGAGTCATAAGCTGAGAAAACTTCCCATTTTTCGAAAAATATTTTTGCCAAAAATCACTTACTTCTTTTTCGGATTTAATATTTTCTAAATCGCAAGTAGCTTCTTTCGTTAATAATTGAATTTTTTCTTCCATATATCACTATTTAAATAATTATATATAATAGATTATATAATTTTTTAAATTAAATTAT
>CAUTUX010000024.1:0-12165 GCA_963542015.1 uncultured Clostridia bacterium
AGTAAAATAAAAACCTTAGAAAAAGTAAAATAAAAACCTTAGAAAAAGTAAAATAGAATTGATTCTAATTTTATTTCAACTATAATTTAGATATGGAGAAACATGAATAAGCTTTACTACGATAGAATAATTGATATAGTTCTAGAAAGAAAACTGAGCATATTTGGTGCTGTAAATATTTTAGGACCAAAATGGGTTGGAAAGACAACAACCGCCGAGATGAAGGCAAAGAGCAAGCTAAAGTTGCAAAACAATCCAGATAGGGACAGTGTTATAGAAACAATAAAGACTGCTCCAAATATTTTCCTAGACGGAGAGAAACCAAGATTAATTGATGAATGGCAAGACGCTCCAAACATTTGGGATGCAGTTAGATGTTTTTGCGATGATAATCCAACTCCAGGGAATTTCATATTAACTGGATCAAGTAGTGCGAAGGTTGAAACGGCACATAGCGGTATAGGAAGAATAACAAATATCGTTATGCATCCAATGAGCCTGTATGAGTCAAAAAATTCAAATGGACGTGTATCATTAAAAGAATTGTTTGATGGTACTGAAATTCTAGCAGATGGAGTGAAATCAGATTTATCAATAGATAATTTGATAATGTGTGCTTGTCGTGGTGGCTGGCCATTTGCTTTACATCTAAAGAATAAAGAAGACCAACTTGAAATCGCAAAAGATTATTTCAAAGGGATATATACTAGAGATATTTATAATATAGATAGGGTTAAAAGGAACCAGCTGGCTATGAAAACGCTACTAGAATCATACGCTAGAAATATAGCAACGCTGGCAAAGACTCAAACAATACTTGATGATATAAAAGAGAGAGTTCAAATAACAAAGCCTACTCTTGATCATTATATAGATGTACTTGAAAGACTATATATTATTGAAGATATATATGGGTGGGCACCACAAGTAAGATCTAGAAGTATTCTACGCACAGGGCGAAAGAGGATGTTTTGTGATCCCTCTCTTGCTGTTGTGGGATTAAATGCATCGCCAGAAAAGTTAAGATATGACTTAAACACATTCGGCTACATATTTGAAAATCTTTGTATAAGAGATTTGAAAGTTTACTCATTAGCACTAGGGGGAGAAATTTCATATTACCACGACCAAACAGGACTTGAAGTGGATGCAGTATTGCATTTGGATGATGGCAGGTATGCATTAATTGAATTTAAATTAGGTTCACATCAATATGAGGCTGCAGCAAAGAATTTAAATAGAATAGAGAAATTAATAATTAATCGCAATAAAGAAAGTAAAAATACGAAACTCAGTTTACCAACATTGAAGATAATTATAACTGGATCAGAATATGGATATAGAAGAGAAGATGGAGTCTATGTTATCCCGATTGGTTGTTTAAAGAACTAATATCTCTATATTTTGTTTGTTACTTATATATATTACAGAATTTAACTATTAAATTAGCAGGCGATAAGTTTTAAAACTTAATTATAAAGGTGAAAAATGAATAGAAAAAATTGCCATTATAGCGTGAGCTTTATTAGTTAAGGCAATCTCCCTGTTGGCAGGGTTTGAATTGCGAGAATGTAAAAAATCTAATTATAACCCTGCTATCTACTGCCTATTTGTTAAAGCCTTGAGGATAAACCCTTGCTTAAATCGTATATTTTTTCACCTTAGATGGATAAAATCCTTCTTTATATTTATATGCTTTTTGGAAATACCTATTTAGAAATTAGCTATCCATTTATATAAAAAACTCAATTTTACACGATTTCAAGACCTCATTTTTGCTATTTTTACCGATTTTACACTTTAATTTCTCAATTTTTTTAAAAAATACATATTGAATTGAACAACTTGCTTTTGTATACTTTAGTTATTAAAACTCAAGGGGGAAAATATGAGGAAAGCTTTTATATGTCCATCAAAATTTGTTATGGGCGAAGGTGAACTAAACAATTTAGGTTATTTTGTTAAGTTGTATGGAAAATCCGCTTTGGTGATTGCCAACAAGGATGATATCAAACGAGTCAGCAAACAACTTGACTACACAATGGAAAAATACGGCGTTTCATTTGTATATGCTGATTTTCATGGTGAATGTTCAAAACAGGAAGTTGCAAGACTTAAAGAAATCGCAAAAGAAAATAAATGTGCAACTATTATTGGTCTTGGTGGTGGAAAAGCTATTGATACTGCCAAATGTGTAAACGCTGCAAAATTAAGACTTATTATAGTTCCAACTATTGCTGCTACAGATGCTCCAACATCTCACTCTGCAGTTCTTTATACTGAAGATGGTGCATTTGATGATTATGCATACTTCACGAGTCCTGATGTTGTACTGATTGATACTGCAGTTATTGCTGCTGCTCCAGTTCGTTTCCTTGTTTCTGGTATGGGTGATGCTCTATCAACATACTTTGAAGCTCGTGCAAACCAACAATCATTTGCTAATGTAAATGCTGGGTTACCTTGCGGTGCAAGAGAAAAGAAATGTGATCCTGCAAAACAAACTTTGGCTGCTATGGCATTAGCTGAACTCTGCTATCAAACTTTGCTCAAAGATGGTTTGAAAGCAAAACTTTCATGTGAAAGTAAGGTAGTAACTAAAGCATTGGAAAACATTGTTGAAACAAACATATTATTGTCTGGTTTAGGCTTTGAGTCTGGCGGTCTTGCGGCTGCTCATGCTATTCACGATGGCCTTACTGTTCTTGAAGAAACTCACAAGATGACACACGGTGAAAAGGTTGCGTTCGGTACAATATGTCAACTTATACTTGAAAATGCTCCAGATGAAGAAATCGTTACAGTAATAAACTTCTGCAATAGTGTCGGACTCCCTGTATGTTTAAAAGATTTAGGGGTAGAAAACATTGGAGACAGAATATATCAAGTTGCTGAAAAATCATGTATCAAAGAAGAAAGTATTCATTCAATGCCATTCCCTGTATCTCCAGCGGATGTAGTTGCAGCAATTCTTGCAGCAGATAAAATGGGTGAACTTTTAAAATACAGCTCTGTTGAATGATCAAGAATAATAATATCTTAATTAAACTATAAAAAATAAAATTTGCCACCTGTGCTCTATTGAGTGCTGGTGGTTTTTTTGGAGGAAAATATATAATGAAAAAAATTATCAACTCACCAGAAACTTTTGTTATCGAAATGTGTAAGGGTATAGCTAAAGCTCATCCCGAACTTGAATTTGTTGAAAAATACAAATTGATTAAGAAAAAGAATATTAATCCTGATAAAGTAAGCTTAATATCAGGTGGTGGATCTGGACATGAGCCTGCACATGCTGGCTATGTTGGAACTGGTATGCTCGACTGTGCTGTATGCGGAGATATTTTCGCATCTCCTTCTCAGATTCAGGTATATAACGCAATAAAGGAATGTGCTACAGACAAGGGTGTTCTATTAGTTATAAAGAACTATTCTGGGGACTGCATGAACTTTAATAATGCCGCTACTCTTGCAAGAGAAGAAGATGGCATTAAGGTAGATGCCGTTTATGTAACTGATGACATAGCTGTTAAGGATTCCTTATACACTGTTGGAAAACGTGGTGTTGCTGGGACTGTCTTTGTTCACAAAATAGCTGGTGCATTAGCTGAAAAAGGTGCCAGTCTTGAAGAAGTTGTTCGGGTAGCAAATAAAGTAATTGAAAATGTAAAGACTTTTGGATTTGCATTAACTTCATGTACTCCACCGGCGAAAGGAACTCCTATTTTTGACATAAGTGATACTGATATGGAATTTGGAGTTGGAATTCATGGTGAGCCAGGAAGAAAAACCGAAAAAATTCAAAGTGCAGACGAACTCGCAAAAAGAATTGTTGCAGACCTACTCGATGAATTAAAAGGTAATAAGAGTAAGGATGTGGCCGTAATTATTAACGGTTTTGGAGCTACTCCACTTATGGAATTGTATTTACTTAATAATTCTGTAAGCAATGAACTTGAAAAAGCAAAATTAAATATTCATAAAACATTAGTTGGGAACTATATGACATCTATTGATATGGCTGGTGCTTCTATAACCATACTTAAACTTGATGATGAACTAAAAGAACTTCTTGATGCTCCAGTTTCAACTCCTGCTCTTTCTTGGGGAAGCATTTTAAATTCAACATCTGCTGATGTTGCGAATGCACATGCCACAGCAAAGAAAGCTTTAAAGGATGATAAAAAGAAATCTGCTGAACCTGTATCATACGAAGTAAAAGGTAAACCTATCGTTTCAGAAACGATTAATACTGCAGCATTTGTGAAAATTATAGATAAAATGGCTGATGTCATTATTGAAAATGAAGTTCCATTCTGTGATGCTGATAAAATGGGCGACGGGGACTTCGGAATGAGTATTGCTAAAGGATTCAAACAACTTAAGAAAGAATGGAAAACTAGAAATAAAATTAATATAGGTGCATTCTTAAGAAGTTGTTCAGAAATAATTATGGAATACTGTGGTGGTGCTTCCGGACCTATTTGGGGAAGTGCTTTTAGATATGCCGGAAAACAAGCTGGAGATAAAACTGAAATTTCCTTAAAAGATTTAGCAGATATTATGCAAGCGGCAAATACTGGTGTATATGAGACTGGAAAAGCTTCATTTGGTAAAGGCGCCGTTGTGGGTGACAAAACATTAGTTGATGCTTTAAAGCCTTGTGCCGATGCTTTAACATCTCAAGCTAATAGCAATGCTAAATTGGCTGATGCTCTCATATTTGGGGCAAAAGAAGCTGTAAAAGGTGCTGATAATACAAAGACATTCGCTGCAAAAGCTGGTCGTGCTGGAACAGTAGGCGAAAAATCAATCGGCTATCCGGATGCTGGAGCTTATGGGCTTGGAGTAATATTTACAGAACTAGCAAAATATATTCCAACAATAAAATAAAATTCATTTTACTTGGAAAACATATTGTTTTAATATGTTTTCCTACTCCTTTGGGGGTATAGCTCAGTTGGCTAGAGTACTTGACTGGCAGTCAAGGGGTCGGGGGTTCGAATCCCCCTATCTCCACCACAACTCCAAAATTGATACCCGATCATATTGAATTTATCCCAAATATCAACCCGTATGCCCTGTTTTAACGATTTGGTTTCGATGGCATTATCAACGGCGAGTGCAGAGACCTTAGAATAGTAGAAAATGGTTATATGGGTAAAAAATGGAAATTAATACATCGTTATATTTCATTTAAGTGCTTATGAAGTTCTTGTTTATTCAATAACACTAATCCTACAAGCGTCCTTATATATCGCTATAATATTTATGAAAGACACTTTTTAAGTTTATTTTCCTTTGTATCCCCATATAACTTTATATCGTTCCTCACCAAATTCTTTTGTGTTCCAGTCGTCGTCCCACCCATCTGGCTTTGACTCAGCTCTACAATATATTGTTTCTAGTTCATCACAGAAACCTATTATCGTTTCTTCGATTTCTACTACTGTGCTTGGAATTACTATTGATTTTATTTTTATTCCTTCAAAGGCAGATCTCTCTATCTTTTTCAATCCTTCATTCAATTCTACATATTCCAAATCCACGCAATTCTCAAAAGCAAATTTTTCAATTACTTGAACATTTTCAGGAATAACAATTGATTTTAGTTTGGTAAATTCAAATGCACGAGTGCCAATCTTCTTTACAAATTTTGGTATTTCCGATTTCGCACAACCCAATATTAATTTCCTTGTTTTCTTTTCAATTAAGCAATTTCCCAAGGATTCATAATTAGTGTTTTCTGGTGCCACTGTGAAAACATTGTCACAAAAAGAAGCTTCTCTTATTTCTTTGACTGTACTTGGGATTCTTACACCCTTAATTTGAGTTTCGCTGAATGCTCTTTCTCCTATTATGTACAATCCCTCATTAAGTTCTAATTTTTCAAGTTTTGAAGAAAAGAAAGCAAAGTCTCCAATTTTCTCTACGCTACTTGGAATTCTAATTGATTTTATATTTGTGTCATAAAATGCCCAATCTTCAATTGTCTTTATGCCTTCAGGTATTACTGAATTCTTCGTCCCACAAACTAGTTTCATTGTTGTTTTATCAATAAGGCAATTCCCTCTTACTTCATATTTTTTATTCCCTGAATCTACCGTAATCTCAATATCTTGAAATGCTCCGCCCGCTATGTCTTCTACGCTACTTGGTATCCTCAATTGCTTTATCGAAGTTTCTCTAAATGCCCAGCGTCCAATTTTTTTTAATCCTTCATTTAGAGTTACTGACTCCAATGAGTCGCAGTTTGAACATCCATCCTCTTCTATTTCCTCAACTGAGCTCGGGAATACTATGCTTTTTACTCCGCTCATGCCAAAGGCTCTTCTACCTATTGTTTTTATGTAATCTGGAATTACGGCTCCTTGTCTCACAAATGCTAGATAATCGCCACCCTTTTCTATCGCACAATTATCTATTTCTTCGTACTCGACTTCCACATCATTCCAGCTATCTCCAACTTGAATTTGTTTTATGAATATCTTATTTTGTTCTTTAGATTTCATCTCTTCTACTAATCCTAATTCTTTATTCTTATTCATCATCACACCCTAAATATGTACTAATACTTATTATTATTTTCATTTACTAATCATTTGCAATGTAGTTGATATGTAATTTTACTAGAGATTTCTAGGTGTTTCGCATAAGCACACATGATTAGTGTCTATTTATGTTCAAACTATTATGCTAACTTTGGAAACCCAAAAAAGAAATGTGACTTCGTCCTCGGTTTAGCATGATAATGATCGAAATATCCAACACGTGTTGCTTCTTCAGGTTCCTCATGTTTGCCGCTGATGGTTTCGGCAACTCGTCTAGCTTTACTGCTTCTTACAGAATAAACATCCTCCCCTCTATAACCTCTGGCTAAGGCCGCTTTAAAAGTTATGGGATATTCTGATACATGTACAAATCCATCTTCACCTATATACGCAGCATAATACTCATCATTTTCCATTCTCTTAATTTCTTCAGCTGTAAGTACTTTATATTTAATTCTACTTTTTTTGTCATCTTTCCCATCAACCCTATCTGCTACTCCATATACTCCCGCTGCAACACCAGCCGTAAACAAAGATACACCCGCTATCGTTGCCCCTGTCACCGCTGCCGATGAAACTACTGTTGTCGCCACACCTATTCCTGCCGCTACTACTGCTGGTGCCGCTGCTCCCGCTGTTGCAACTACCGCCGCCACTGCTGCTACTGTAACTGCGACTACTGCGACAACTTTGGCTATCTTCTTTATTACTCTTGAGAACCATCCCACATTGTCAATTAATCCTGCATTTCTCATCTCACTAAGCAGGACTCCCTCGCCGTCGACATTCATCACAGCATCTATTTCGTTAGCATCGTTAATAAATCCTACTCCTGTGATCGTATCTACTTTTACTGTCCCATCTGGCAAATACATAGTTGCCTTTAATGTTACGGTGTTTGTAACCATGTCATATTTAAATGAATATCTAACATCTACGCTCTTTAATTTATTAACTTCTTCACCACTTAAGTTATCTATTTCTTTTAATAAATTAGGATCTAGCTTTTGTGTCCCTTCAAACAAGATTCTTTCATTATCCTTCTCCATCTCCACATCACTAAATTTATTAAGTATAGACTGGACATCTACTTGCTTTGACTTCAAGTTTATATCTCTCACATTTTGTTTTGCATTTAATACCCCTGAAAGTGTATATACCAAAGCAATATAAAAACATACGACTACACAAATCATTAATAGATAATATTTATTCTTAAATAATTTTCTCATCCGTAACTCCTGTTTATTTTATATACTCTAATACCATATTTATCGGAATCACATATCCTATCCCATGAATAACATTCCCTAGATTATCCTTAGTTCTAAATGTTGTAATTCCTATAAGTTTGCCATTTCTATTAACCAATGCACCACCACTACTTCCAGACACTATTGTTATGTCACATTGAATTACTTCTTTTTTATTTCCATCAACTATTATATTTATCTTTGGGACACTGACATGCCCTTTTGTGATTCCTATCCCATAGTTAGATAAATTTCCTATTGCAAATACCTCATCTCCTGATTTTACTTTTTTGATGTCGCCTTGTTTTATTGGTGTTCCTTTCGTTTTATCCTTCATTTTCAATACAGCTAAATCTTTTGTAATATCATACTTAAGTAGAGACACAGAAAGGTAATCATCACTGTTTGCAAATCGAATGCTAATTTCATCAAATGCCTTTGTTTCTCCTAGTTTTGAATATGTAACCACGTGGGAATTCGTAACTAATGTCCCATCACTTTTCATTAGTACTGCTGATCCAAAACTTTCACCGACATCCTTTATGTATGCTTTTACTTCAACTACACTTTGAAGAGATTTGTCGTATAACTTTTTCACATATGTTTTTGAATGATATACCGCAACTCCTATCGCTATTACGAAAGCAACAAACAAAATGCAAGATAGTGACAAACTGGTAATAATTAACTTCTTTTGCGTAATATCCCTTTTGTCTAAATTGTTATTTAAGCCCTCATTCATTGCTTGATTATAATGTTAAAAAATCTAAACTTCAATACTAAAATTCATTGTTAGTAAAATTTAATTGGTTTTCATATTGTCTTTTATTCTGACTTCACATTTATAATACAACAAACGTGCATCTAATCCGCTATTTCTTCTATCCCCCACAAGAAATTCTCTATCAAAAACGCTCTACAAACCCACGACGACAAACTTGCTACCTGATCATATCGAATATTGCCCAAATATCGCCCCCTATGTTGTGCGGTAAATTAAGAATAAATCTGAAATACATGTGTATGGCACTTTCAACTTTTATCTATCCCCTATCAATGTTTATTCAATTATGACTCAAGAAAATCTTCTCTTAATAAAAAGTCCATAATTCCAATATAATAAATTCCATACTCATCATATCGTGGCACTATATTGTCTTTAACAATAATAATTTTCTTAAAAGAATCATCAATTCGCTTCAGAGAATTCCTTTCTTGTTCTCTCTTCTCGTTATTGTTTATAGCAAATGCTGATTGAATATAATATCTCAGATTTCCCTTATTAATAACAAAATCAACTTCTAATTCTGCTCTTTTTGTTTTACCAGCTACATTAGTAAAATATTCCATGACCCCTACATCTACATTAAATCCTCTTCTTAATAAGTCATTATAAATTATATTTTCCATGATATGCGTTTCTTCTGTCTGTCTGAAATTTAATCTCGCATTTCTAAGACCCATGTCAGCAAAATAATATTTAAGTGGTGTAGAAAAATATTTTGAACCTTTAATATCATATCTTTTGGCAGAATATAAAACATAGGCTTGTTCAAAAAAGGAAAGATATTTTGAAATAGTGTTGCTTGTTATTTTTATCTTTTTTTCTGAAGCGTATCTATTAGAGAGCTTTAAAGGATTTGTGAGTGAACCGACGGCTGATGACACAAAATCTAGCAAAACTTCTAGTACTTCCTCGTTATTATTTATTTTATTACGATCCACAATATCCTTGATGTATGTTTCTTCAAATAATTTCTTCAAATAATTGCTTTTTTCCTTGAAAGTTTTAAGTTCAATTACAAATGGCATTCCGCCACAAAGAATATAATCTTCCCAAGCTTTATTTTTATCTTCATAACAAGTACTCATCTCGGCAAATGATAAAGGGTACACATGGATTTCATCTCCTCTATCTCTAAACTGTGTCAAAACATCTTTAGAGAGCATTTTTGAATTACTTCCAGTAACATAAATATCAAGATTTTTTCGTTTTACCAATGATAGTAATGTATCAACAAAAGTAATCCTTTCATCATCATCGTCAATATATGGGTTTTTTACAGACCTTGAAAACTGTATCTCGTCAATGAAGACATAGTATCTCTGATCATCTATTATTCTACTTTTTATGTATTCATGGAGTTTAAATGGATCTCTGTAATGAATATTTTCGATATCATCGAGAGCTAATTCAATAATTTGCGTATTAGACACATTATTATTTAATAAATAATTCTTATATAACTCAAACAACAAATATGACTTACCACATCTTCTAATACCCGTAATAATTTTAATTCTTCCATTGTCTTTTTTTTTGATTAACTCATCTAAATATTGCTTTCTTTCTATAACCATAACGATACTCCAATAAATAATTTGTGTGTAATACCACACTTTTTATTTGTATAAATTTTATCACATTCAGAAAATGACTTCAAAAGAAGTAAATAATTTTTGTGGCTTACCACGCTTTTTATTTCTCTTAATTCGTCCGCTCTTTCATGCTTTCTTATGACATTGATACTTATACATCATTTTATTTCACTACATATGGTATTTTTGAATCTTGTCTTGCAAATAATTACAAAAACTCCTCATTTTTTTCGTGTAATATATAGCATAAACTCGCTATGATTTCGTGCATGCTATTCCTATTCATGTTATATTTTTCGTGAAAGTTTAAGATTTATAAAAACCACAAATGTACAAATATGGTCACATATGCTTCTTCTTATTTTCAAGAAAAAGAGCAGAAAACTTTTCTCTTTCCCCACTACACTTTTAAAATACGGTTATATTATCAATTAGATTTTTGACATCTAAAAAAAAACTATTTACACAAAATTTCTTACATAACACAACATGATTATTGCCCAATTTCCTTATATTTTATGTAAATAAATTTGTAACTACCTATTCTTAATTTTTAAATTTACCTTTCTAAAATAAAAGGAAACGCATATATCGGAACATAGTATATTTTTTCAAATTGATTTATATCTTTGGTATGAATTACATATGCTATATCTATTCTATTTGAGAATTTTTGCATAAATTTATCTAGTAACTTATGACAAGTACTCTTTTGACTTGATTTAACTTCAATAGGTATAATCTTTCCATTCTTACTAAGAATAAAATCAATCTCATAACTGTGTTTTGATTCTTTATCCTGATAAGTATAAAAGTACTGTTCTTTATTTTTACTCACAATAATTTGTGATACCGCATTTTCAAACAAATATCCTAAGTTAGCAGGAACTTTATCTTTAATAAATTGTTTGTAAAATTCATTATTATTTATCTCATCATTAATAAATGCGAGTGTTGTAAAAATTCCTGTATCTGCTGTAAACAACTTAAATCTGTTCATATCCAAAGAAAATCCTAATCCAATATTTGGATCGGTTATCGCATATGACACATCTATTACTTTTGAATCAGCCATCTCTACAATTGCCCCATGCATTTTAGATGGTCGTGCATACTTACTTACACTAGAAGCCTCATATCTACCCAAATTTGCATTCAACTGTCCTGGAATCCCAGAAAACAACTTTGAATACATCCCAGATCTATCTATTTTTCTAAAGTCGTTTTGATATAACTCTATTATATTACGTTTCACTTTTTCGACAGAAAAATAATTTTTATCTTCCAAATATTTAGATACAGCTTGTGGCATACCACCTATTAGCATATATTCTCTAAATATTTTCATTAAATAACGATGTTGTGATTCTCCGAATTGTTTTTTTTCAAATAAGATACTTCTTATTGTTGCTGGGATCATGTCTTCACCGATTGCCCAGCAAAACTCCTCAAAATCTAATGGATGCATCACAATAGAAGATTCCTCACTAGGTATTAAAATATCTTTTACATTTTTCTGAATACTTAAAAGTGATCCTGTTTCTATATAATCGTATCTACCATCATGTACCAGATGTTTTATTGCTTGTCGAGCGAGTGGATTGCATTGTACTTCATCAAAAACTATCACCGATTCACGATTAAATAGTCGCACTCCAGTTAAAAGTTGTAAATTAGCAAAAAATCTATCTTTGTTTGAAATATCTAAAAACAAATTATTAATCTCTTGCCCTACATTTGAAAAGTCAATCATAACATATGATTTATATTCTTTCTCTACAAACTCCTTTACTATCGTAGACTTCCCTACTCGTCTAGCCCCTTTTATCAATAATGCTGTTGTTCCACCATCTTTTTTCCATTGTAGTATTTCATTATAAATCTTTCTTTTAAATATTTTTGTCATCATTATCCCCCTAGAGTTTTTTTATTTCCTATGTATAACAACTTTTCTAAATTCACATATCCGCAACATTATTTTA
>CAUTUX010000025.1:0-11492 GCA_963542015.1 uncultured Clostridia bacterium
TAGAGGATACTATCCACAGGGAAAAGTTAACAACCTAGAATTAAATCAGGCAATTGCAACTACACACTCACAATCTCTTTCTTTAAATAACAATACACAGTGGGTAGTAGCGTATCTGCGTGGTGTTAAGTATGAGAAAGTTGGTGATAAGTATTTCAAATATGAATTGGTGGAATTAGAAGAATCACCACTATATGATCATAAGAAGGAAATGTGGAGCAAAAAGAAAATTGATATGTCAATTTACCATGAATTGGGTGATGCACATAATGTTTATGAAAGGTCATATATCCGTGAATATATTGAGATAGTTATGCATAAGAAAATGGCATTGAGAAAAAATGATAAGGTCTATTTATCAAAAATAAAAGGCTTTACATCTGGAGCATTAGAGAATATTAAGAGGAACATAGCAAAAGTTGATAAATACGCGATAACAGAGGCGGCAAATACGAATTATACTCTAGAGGTTAAAAAACAATATTCACAAATGCGTGGAATACCAAAAACAAAATACACGGAAGTTGATTACAATATTGTATGGACAGCGACACATGCATTAAAAGGTAATTTTAGTATCGAACCTGATAAGACTGTATGGACATTTAATTCGCAACGTCTGTTTGAATTAGATGTAAACAATGTATATGCAATCAGACCCGTAATTGAGCTTGAGAGTTAAGATATGGTTTTGTGAATTAATATCCCCGCTAAAATGAGCGGGGATATTAAAATATTAGAAATACTTTTTTGGTTTCAGTAAAACCAATAGCTGTGTTAAAATTCATGTATGCAGATTTTCGGAGACTATCATTCACATACAAAATATTCAGATGGACACAATGAAGTTGTTGACTCTGTAAGAGTAGCGGAGGAAGCTGGACTTAAAGAAATAGGAATAACAGACCACAGCTTTACAACAATGTTTTTTGGGTTGAATGATAAAAAGTTACAAAAGCAGCACCGAGATATACATCATATTAAGAGTGATT
The DNA here is from genome assembly GCA_963542015.1 of uncultured Clostridia bacterium. Lineage (GTDB taxonomy): Bacteria > Bacillota > Clostridia > Christensenellales > CAG-917 > CAUTUX01. The sequence continues at coordinate 993 of CAUTUX010000025.1, forward strand.
TGAAAATTCTTAAGGGTATTGAAGCAAACGTACTGGTTACAGGCAATATAGATGTTCCTAAAAAGTGGATTTCTAAATTTGATTACATAAATTTTGGATTCCACAGATTTGTTCATAATAAGGAAAGTGGTCGTTTCCTTTTTTCAAATGGTTTTTACAGTATTGATGCAAGAAAAAAACTAATTGAAAGTAATACTGCAATTTATATAAAGATTATACAAAGTGGTGCTGTAGATGTTCTAGTACATCTGAATCATAGGTGTATGGTAGATGTTCCAGCAGTATTTAATGCTGCGAAAGAAAATGATGTATATATAGAATTCAATGAAAAGCATATAGAAACTCTCGATGAGGTAATTGAAGAAGGTAAGAAAATAGATGTTAAATATATAATAGGTTCTGATGCACATTATGCAGATAAAATAGGAAAATTTGATAAAGTTTTGGACTTTATAAAGCGTCATGATATTGACCAAGAAAGAGTATATGGTTTAAATGGTAAGAGCCCTACATTTAAGAAGAGAGTATGAAATTTTCCGAAAAACTTGTTAATGAAATAATTGAATATGACTATGATGAAGATGCAATTGATGCCCTACTTGCTGCGTATTTGAAAGTAAATGGTACAGTTGTAAAGGATAATCGTAGATTCAAGTTACAAGTCAAGTGCAGAGAGTATGACTATACATTTATATATAACCTTATAAATAATTCATATAATGTTGATTTAGATTTATACACCAGAGAAAAAGAAAATGGACTTGTATATGAAATTGAAATTAACGGTTTCGGAGTGACTTCCATTGTAGATGACCTTATATATTCGAATAGACAAAAATACTATGATGAAAACAAATTATTCATTGCATATATTAGAGGAATGATACTTGCTAATTTTAATTTGGTGATAGAGGATAATGAGGAAGAAAAAAGTGTAGGGTATCATTTAGGACTAATTGTGCCAGATATTGATTATGCTGAGGAAATTAGAGGTGTATTAGAATACAGAGGAATAAAAGCAAAAATATCCGATTGGGCTGGAGAATATCAGATATATATAAAACAGAGTGAACAGATACTCAAGTTACTAAATCTGCTCAAACTAACAGAATGCGGTATTTATTTGAGTAAGATATTGGAAGAAAGAGAAGTTGCAAATATAATAAATAGACAGTCAATATGTGAAGCTGCCAATTTGGATAAAACATATAATGCATCAGCGAGGCAGGTTATTGCCATTAATAAAGTAATGTCAAAATATAGTTTGGGAAAACTAGAGGAAGGTATCCGAGAAGTTGCAGAGGCTAGGTTAAATTGGCAAAACAAAAGCATGAGTGAATTGGCAGAACAATTAAACATAACAAAAAGTTGTTTAAATCATAGAATGAGAAGAATTATTAAAATGGCGGAGGAGATTGATGACTGACTTTGTGCATCTTCATTTACACACCGATTACAGTCTTCTTGATGGACAAGTTCGTCTATCCAGAAAAGTATGTAAACGGATTAAGGATGAGGAAGGGAATGAAAAATTCAAAGCTGTTGATACATACCCATTAGCAGATGCATTAAAGGATCACGGCATGAACGCTGTAGCTATAACAGATCATGGTAATATGTACGCTGCATATAATGCTGTTAGTATTCTCAGAAAGGAAGGAATAAAGCCAATTATCGGAGAAGAATTTTATGTTGCCGATGATATGTATGATAAGAAATCAACAAAGAGATATCATTTGATTCTACTCGCCAAAAACATGGCAGGATACAAGAACTTAATGTATCTTTCAAGTCATGCTTTTGATGAAGGTTTCTATTACAAACCCCGTATAGATTTCAATATATTAAAAGACCATACGGAGGGAGTCATATGTCTCAGTGCATGTCTTGCTGGAGAAGTACCACAAAATCTTTTGTATGCATCATATAACAAAGCGAAGGCAGTTGCTGAAAAATACAGAGATATTTTTGCACCTGGAGACTACTACATCGAAATTCAAGATCACAATTTAGAAGAAGAACGCAAGATAATGAAAGATCTTGTAAAGATTGCCGAAGAGATTGGAGTAAAGGTTGTCGCTACAAACGATGTCCATTACATAAACAAAAAAGATGCGAATGTTCAAGATACATTGATGTGTATAAACATGAAAGCTAAAAAAGATGATCCAGCAACCGAAAATAGCCCAAGATTCAGAACAAGAGAATTTTATTTAAAATCTGGTGAACAGATGAGTGAGCTTTTTTCATGGTGTCCTGAAGCGATAGCAAGCACAAGAGAAATTGCAGATAAAGTTGATGGTGAATATTTTGAACTTAAAGCTGATAAAGTATATATTCCTGATTTCACAGCACCAGACATGAATGGAAGGTCTGCAAAACAATATTTACATGACTTAGCTTATGATAACTTAAAAAAGAAATATAAAAATGTAACGGATGAGATAATTAACAGACTTGATTATGAACTTAAGGTTATCGATGATTGTGGATTTAACGACTACTTCCTAATAGTTTTAGACTACATTCGCTTTGCGAAGAATAACGGAATACCAGTTGGACCAGGTAGGGGAAGTGGAGTTGGAAGTATAGTTGCATATCTCGTTGGGATAACAAATGTTGAGCCTTTAAGATATCATTTATTGTTTGAGAGATTCCTTTCAAAAGAAAGGGTTACCTATCCAGATTTTGATGTCGATTTTTGCGTTGATCAAAGAGAAAAGGTAATTGACTATATACGCAGAAAATATGGACATGAAAATGTAGCTCAGATTATTGCCTATTCAACCATAAGTGCAAAAGCGGGTATCAAGGATGTCGCTAGGGTATATAACATAGATTTCAAAACTTCAAATGACCTGGTGAAGGTAATTGAAAATCCAAAGACTCCATTGGAACAACTTGTAAACCCAGATCCACTTAATGAAGAATTTTGTAAGGAATTATATGACAGATATCTTGTTGATCCTGAAATCACACGAGTTATAGATGAAGCAAAATTGCTTGATGGAAGTATAAGACAGGCATCAATGCATGCAGCGGGTATAGTTATTTGTAAAGATGAGATATTGAAGCATGTGGCACTGTCCAGAAATAAAGATGCATTATGTACTCAATTTGATAAAACGCATCTGGAAGACATTGGATTAATTAAGATGGATATTCTTGGATTAATGACATTAACCGATATAAATTTAGCATGTAAATATATTGAAGAGGATACTGGAAGAAAAATAAACTTTGATGAAATGGAGTATAACGATCCCAAAGTATTTAGGCAGATATCATCGGGGGATTGCGTAGGAATATTCCAGCTTGAAGGACAAGGAATGACTTCGTTTATGAAAGACCTTGAACCAGCAAATTTAGAAGATGTAGTTGCTGGAATAGCATTATACAGACCAGGTCCAATGAGCTTTATACCGTATTTTATTGATGGAAAGAAAAACCCAGCAGGAATAAAATATGTTGATGAAAAGTTGAGAAGTATTTTAGAGACCACATATGGATGTATTGTATATCAAGAACAGGTTATGCAAATAGCTCAAAAAGTTGCTGGATATACATATGGAATAGCAGACATCATGAGGAGAGCAATTTCGAAGAAGGATGAAAAAAAGTTCCAGCAACATAAAAAGATCTTTATAGACGGTGGCATACTTCCTGGAGATGCAACAAATACAGAAATTGCTGGTGCCGTTAAACTTGGAATGGATAGGAAAGTTGCAGAGAATCTTTTTGAAAGCATTCGAGATTTTGCTAAGTATGCGTTTAATAAGTCTCATGCAGTTGCGTATGCCTATATTTCATATCAGACAGCATATTTGAAAACATACTATAACACATACCTTATAACAGCTATGTTGAACAACCGTATTAATCGTAGGGATGAAGTTGATAGCTATATTAATTATCTTAAAAAACTTGGAGTTGAAATCCTACCTCCATGTGTGCAAAATTCCAAGAGAGAATTTTCAGTTGAGAATGGTAAGGTGAGATATGGACTCGCTGGTATAGTTGGAGTGGGAGAGAGATTTGCCGACAACATCATTGCAAATCGTGGCAATGGGAAGTATGCAAGTTATGTTGATTTTGTTGAAAAGAATATTGATGAATTGAAAGTTAATTCAAATTATGCATTGTCATATTCTGGGGCATTTGACTGTTTTGGAGAAACAAGAGCGACATACAATGCTGCGTATTCAGCTGTAACGGAAGGAATCAAATCTGCGAACAAACATAAGTCATGTGGTCAGATGTCCTTGTTTGATGACAATAGCGAATACAATCCAAACACAATCAGTTATCAGCATCTAGCTGAATTTGATAAAGCTACAATTCTTGCAAATGAAAAGAATTATCTTGGTATGTATTTTTCTGGGCATCCAGTAAGCGGAGAACAAGCAAATGACAGTAGAGTAAACTTCAGATCTAATCAGTTGTATGTAGAAAAAGATAGTTTTGTTGATGCTGAATCGACTGATGAACAGGTTGAAGAAATTGGCGAAGAGACAGAGAAAAAATCCAATTTGATTGTTAATCCAGATTTCGTAAATAAGACCGTTACAGTCGCAGCCGTTATTTCTTCAATGGATATTAAATCAACGAAAAAAGGTGAAAAGTTTGCTTTAGGAGTATTGGAAGATTTATATGGTACTATCCCATTTATTATTTTTGGAAGAGATTATGATAAACATTCTTTAAAGCTCACAAAAGCAACACCATTATTGATTACAGGTAGGCTAACAGAAAGAAAAGACAGTGATGAGGTGAGGTTACTAATTTCAAATATTGAAAGATTTCCAGAAGAAGTGATAAATAGGAATACTTTAGATAATCACATGTTAAAAATAAAAGTCCATACAGCATCAATAATGAAAGAATTGCAATACAAATTTAGCCAAATTGAGAAGGGAAGTACCAGCGTGTTCATAAAAGTAATGGAAGAAAATATGGTATACAAACTTCTTCATGGCATCAAATATAATCGAGAAATAGAGGAGTATTTGGATAAAGTTGTAGGACATGAAAACTATCGGTATGTTATTAACTAATATAAGTATATTTCATTGAATTAATATATATAAATTTGTTAAACTTTTAATATCAAGTTTTCTTAGGGGGAAAACAATGAGTAATTCTGAAGGTACAAAAAAAGCCCAGATTCCTTTTGGTCATAAAATTTTCGGCACAAAACCAAACGACGGAGATGTACAACCAAGGCATGGTTGGTCTTATGCTATTGCTGGATTCGGACAAAATTTAGTTTGTTCGGTTATTGGTTCATATTTACCGATCTTCATGACAGATGGTGTAGGATTTGCAGCGTTATCAGTTGCTTTATTGATGCTGTTTACAAGATTCTATGATGCATTTAACGATCCAATTATGGGATCTATAGTTGATAGAACGAAAACGAGATGGGGAAAATGTAGACCATATTTATTCTGGACACCTATTCCAATTGCAATAGCAACGGTATTATGCTTCTTGCCAGTTTTCAAAAATAATGCGGGTTCATTTGCGGCGGCAACAGTTTTGTATTTAGCATGGACAATGCTTTATACGGCAATTGATGTTCCATATTGGGGACTGTCTACAACTATGACAAACAATACATATAAGCGTAGCAACTTACTTACAGTAGCTAGGTTAATATCAACTCTTGGTGCTGGTGTAGTTACAGTTATAGTTCCTCTAATCACAGACAACTTAACAAGAGATATATCATACAAATATGATATGGCAAGTAAGGCAGCACATGAAGCTGTAGATGGAAGTGCACGAGCAGCCTTGCAAAAACTTGCAGATGGTTTTGCGGCAGCTAAGGGTGCACAGTTACAAAAAATATATTTTGTAATCGCAATAGTTCTTGCAGTAGTTGCTATTCCGTTACTCATGATAGGTTTCTGGGGAACTAAAGAAATTCAAACAAAGTGTGAAAAGACCACATCGTTGAAAGAAAACTTAAAATTATTGTTCAGCAATAAACCTTTATTGCTTATAGTTCTATCAGGTGTATTAGGATCGGCAAGAATGGTATTTGCATTTGCTGGTGGAATATATTTTGCAAAATATGTATGGAGTAATGTTGAGTTTCTTCATATTGGTGGGGTACCGCTCTTTAAGGGAGAAAGTTTGTTTACGCTAATAACTGTCGCTGTTGTGCCTGGAGGACTTATAGCCTCAGTTTTAATTCCGCTATTGACTAGAAAAATGGGTAAGAAACAGCCATACATTTGGAGTCATATAATTGTCGGGATTCTTATGCTTATAGTCTTCTTTGTTGGGTTAGCAACTGATAAAGGTAACTATGCAAAGACATCAACAGTTGTATTAGTATTTATAGCGATATTCCTTTCTGGTATACCAGCAGGAATTTCAAATATTGCATCGTATGCGATGATTGGAGATACTGTCGACTACTTAGAATTGCATAAAGGGAAACGAGCAGAAGGTATATGTTTTGCTATGCAGACCTTTATAAACAAGAGTGGTCTAGCTGTTGGAGCCTTTATAGGTATTCTTGCGTACAATACAGCTGGGATTAAACCAAACGCTCCAGGAAGTCTAGATGGTACTGGAAAAGATAAGTTCTGGGCAATGTTAATGTTATTTGCAGCCTTGAGTACAATAGCTACAGCCATACCTATGTTCTTCTATAAATTTGGAGAAAAAGAACAGCGTGAAGCAAGAGAAATAATTGATAAGAGAAATAAAGAAGCTGAAGAGAAGGGATTGGTTGATGAATGTGGAGAACCGATTGTAAAGGTTGAAATAGATGAAGAAGTTGCAGCGGTAAATGGCACTGATTCAACCATGAATGCAAACAGTGTAGACAATGTATCAAGCGAAGCGACTAACGACAGTGAAAAGAAATAAGAATATCAGTTGATACTAAAATATGGAAAGTGAACGCTTTTTAAGACTAAAAGAGTTAATAGGAAAGGAGAATTATAAAAAGCTTAAGTCTGCAAAAGTTTTGCTATTTGGACTAGGAGGCGTCGGCGGATTTGTAGCTGAATGCCTAGCAAGGACTGGAGTTGGGACAATCGGACTGGTAGACGGAGATAAAGTTGAAGAAAGCAACTTTAATCGGCAGTTGATTGCTGTAGATGGAAGTTGTGGAAATTTCAAATCAGATTTATGGTATATAAGAATTAAAAGTATTAATCACAATTGTTCGATTGATAGTTATAATTTTTTCTATAAACCAGACACATATGATCAAATAAATTTTGGAGATTATGATTACATTATAGATGCCATTGATGATGTAGAATCAAAAGTTGAAATAATAGAGCGTGCAAAAAGATGCAACAAGAAAGTTATATCCTGTATGGGGACAGCAAAACTAATCAATGCAGACATTGTTGTATGTGATATAAGCAAAACACATGATTGCCCTTTGGCAAAAGCTGTACGGTTAAATTTGAGAAAGCGTGGAATAGAAAAAGGAGTTCCATCTGTATTGGCGATCGGAGAAGATAGAGTAAAGGGAGTATCTTTAGGTAGCCTAATTTTTGTACCTACACTTGCGGGGAATAAGATTGCATCACAAGTAGTGGAATGGATATTGAATGCGTAGCAAAAGAAATAGAATTATAAATTCACTAGCTATAACATTAATATGTCTAATTATTATTGTCACATTGACAGTTTCGCTTTTGTTCAGTTATGGATTGTTGGGAATAAGATATAAAATGCAGATAGAAAAAGAAGGTCAAATTAAAGTTGCTTGTGTTGGAGACAGTTTAACATATGGAGCTAATCTTGACGGATGGTATAAAAATAATTATCCAACCAAGTTGCAAAACATTTTAGGTGATAAATATTGTGTAAATAATTATGGACATTCTGGTGCAACAGTAACAACATCAAGAGATATGTATTCAAAATTATTAGAATATAGGCAGAGCTTACAGTTCAAAGCAGATATTGTTGTAATGATGTTAGGTACAAATGACACATGGGCACGCAACTGGAAGAGTAATTCAGATCTTGAGAACTTTAAAAGAGAGTATACCAATCTTATAAATGCATACAGAGAAGCAAATCCGCTAGTTAGGATTATAGTCATTTTGCCACCAAAAGCACATAAGTATTTGAAAGATATACTATTTGATATTCGTGACGATATTATGGTTAAGTATATTAATCCAGCAATAACAGAAATTGCCGAAGGCATGCATATAGAAAAACTAAATGGTAGAGAAATAATTGACGACATTAAACAATATAGTACTGATAAAGTCCATTTGAATTCAAAGGGAACTGAACAAATAGCAAAGGCAGTAGCGAAAAAAATATTAAATGCATAAATAACGGATTAGATATACTGTTTTTAATAAAAATAATTTTTAATTAAGTCTAATTCCAGCTATCATTCTTTTCTTTAAAATCTACAGAATTAAAAATTGTTTCGTAAATTTTTTCAACTGTAAGAAGTTCTTCATATTCTTCAAAAGTCATATCATGATCGGGCGATGTAACAACAAGATCAAATGATGCAAAGCCTTCGTCAGTAACCTTTGTGGCAATTATTGGTTTTTCTTCAGCAAAGAAAAATGCAAGCCCAATAATATCTGATGTATCAAGTTTTAAAAGTGCTTTTTTTGTTTCAAATTTACTGTATTTATTATTTTGATTATACATATGATTTCCAAATACTATGCACCGGCTCTGATATTCACTACCGAAGTGTTAATACAACAGGTAACTCCAATAAAGATATTCTATGGCACACATTAACAGCTGCTTAGTGCTGCTACGGTCAAGTCCTGACACGGTTCACAGAGTAACATTGCATAGGGCCTTATTATCAACATCCCTTATTATACGCAACCAACCATAATAAAAACCTCGACCGGCGTTCGATGCTATTAAAGTAGATTATAGCTTACAGGGCACTACTAGCTCCCCATCTAGCATAGCAAAAAGAGTATAACAAGTTTGCTATTATTAGGCAATAATTAACATTCTCCGACCGCCAGATTGCATTTTTTTACTGATGCAAAATAATCATTTAGAAAATTCTAAAAGCAATTCAATACCCGCATTAAATTGACAAATCAAACGGGGGGGGGTATAATTATTAGATATTTTGACCTTAGGAGGTAAATATATGAAGAGGAGAGAAAACCACAAATTAGAATATGCGATGCTTTTAATTCTAATAATTTTGCTTCTCGTAATATTAATACCTGTAACCGTATATGGAATTAGAAACAAACAACAGCCTTATATACCTCCCGTAGAAGAAAAGATAAAAGAAAAAAATCCTTATGAAGAATTAGAGAAGCTCTTTAAGTTTAGAAAGCTTGAAGGTAGTTATGCTATAGAAAAATATATAGGCAAGCTATCAAAAGTAACTATCCCAACAGAATACAAAGGGCTTAAGGTTAGTCAAATAGATGATGAAGCATTTGCAAATGTAGATTTTTTAGAAAAGGTTGATGTACCAAATACAATTGAAGGAATTGGTAATAAAGCATTTGTTAATTGTACCAATTTAAATGAAATCACATTACAAGAAGGTCTAAAAGAAATATTATCAGATGCATTTTCTAATAGTGGTCTTACTTCAGCAAATCTTCCAAATACAGTAGAAAAGATAGGTACAAATGCATTTAAAGAATGCAAAAATTTAACCGAAGTTACACTTAAAGAAGGATTAAAAGAAATAGGTATAGAAGCATTTTCAGGAACACCACTTAAATCAATTACAATCCCAGGTACAGTGAAAAACATTGGAGCTAAAGCATTTAACAAGTGTATCAACTTAAAAGAAGTAAAATTAGGAAAAGGAATAAAAACAATAGGAGATAGTGCATTTTCAAAAACAGCAATTGAACAAATAACAATTCCAAAGACGGTAGAGAAAATTGGAATAAGTGCATTTAGAAATTCTAGGAATTTAAAAGTGGTAACACTTAATGAAGGATTAAGAGAAATAGGTGCCGAAGCATTTGAGGGCTCATTGATTGAATCGATAACAATTCCTGGAACGGTACGTAGTATGGGTTATTTGGTTTTTGAAGGATGTAAAAATTTAAGAAAGGTTATTTTAGAAAATGGAATAACAGAAGTAACATCAAATTACTTCAATAGAGAAACATTAGAAAATATAACAATTCCAGGAACAGTAAAAAAAATAAGAGATGGTCAGTTTGAAAGTTGTAAGAATTTAAAGAAAGTAACACTTCACAGAGGGGTAAACGCAATAGGCAACAGAGCATTTAAGGGAACATCAATTAAGGCAATAACAATCCCAGGAACAATACAAAGTATCGGAGATGATGTTTTTAAAGGCTGTGAAAGCTTAACAAAAGTTACATTAGGAGAAGGTATAAGGGAAGTAACTTCAAATTATTTTAATAGAGAAACATTAGAAGAGATAACACTTCCAAGCACATTAGAAACAATAGGGGCAGATACATTTGCAGATTGCAAAAAGTTAGAAAATGTAGAACTTAATGATGGAATAAAAACAATAGGTGA
>CAUTUX010000026.1:0-10874 GCA_963542015.1 uncultured Clostridia bacterium
TTATAACATCACAATGTCCCTAAATCAAAATAAATGAGTTTTGTAAGGATATACTCTTATCTATTTATTATTTTCGTCTCTTCACTAATTTTATGTTTTTTCTTGTTTTACATCCATATCTGGATATCAATATATTCTGACTGCTAGTTAAGATGTATGCATGAACCAAATATATCCAGCACTTGTTTGTTGCTGAGAAATTTATATTTTGTCAATAGTTTAGTAGATTTTGACGGCATGTAAATTTCCCCCATGGATGTAAAAAGCTGAAGATAGGTGATATTCTCCCCTCCAACTCAATATCACTTATCTTCAGCCAAAAAATCACTGGAGGTAGATATTTTGCATACCACTCTTTTATTGGGTTCTCAGCCTCTCATAGTTTCTCGAGAACTCGCTATAGAACTAGGAATAGATTTATCACTAGTTCTCCAACAATTTCAATACTGGCTCAGAATCAATGAAGAATCTGGAAAAAACTATTTTGAGAACAGATACTGGACATCATCAACTATTGAAGAATTGCAAGAAAGAGATTTCCCATTCTGGGGCAAAACTAAGATAAAGACATTAATAAATGAGCTTATTAAGTATGGCTATTTAGAAAAAAAACAGTTTCATAACAACATTTTGAATCACACAAATTATTACACAATTAACTACGATAAAATACTAGAACTAGAAAAAATTTCAAAAAGCCGACATGAATTAAAGAAATCTGAAGCACTAATACAAAGCAAAAAAACTGAAGAAAATACGGAATGCGACCAATCGATTAGTCGGATATCCGACCAATCAAATTATAAAGAGAATAAAATAAAAGAGAATAAATATAATAAATCGTCGTCTATATATATTAATAATATAAAGCTAGAACCTCGTAACAGCAAGGACGACGATGATCTTAAAAAAGAAAAAAACAATAATCCCAGTTATTCTGAAGTAAAAGAATTTATTGATAAATTACAACAGGAAAATCCGGAAGGAATTTACATTCCTATGAAAGAATTTTGGGCAAAAATGTTCTCTACAAACTGGACTTTTAACGGAAAACAAATAAAAAATTGGAAAAACTATTATCTGCGTTGTTGTGATAATAAACAATTTAAATCTGATATTGAATCCCAAAAAATTAAAAAAGGTAAGTCATATGATTTTACAACATCAGGTAATAAAGCGGCTTATGACAGATTATTAAAAAATGCCAGTTAAGAAAGGAGGAAAAATGTTTAATTGGACAACCATGAAAGATATTGTGTTAGAACTTCAAAAGAAAAATTATAAAGAATTTTTGAAAGCCCTAATTTCAATTGAAAAACAAATTGATGATGAAAAATTACTTGAAATTGTGTTTCAAAATTACATTGCAAGAGAACATTCTGAAATATTGAATGATGAAATTAATGACTGTATCCAGGAAGGATTTGAAGAATTATATGAGGGAGGAAAAATTAATGAATTTTGAAAGAGTTGAAACAACTTTTTGGGAGGATTTTAAAGTTGCAATACCATTTGGTATTAAGGCAATTAATGATACTTATAATCGTGCTCTTTACACTGTCAAGATGATAGACAAGGATTATAAAATTTTCACCGAATTAGTTATGGCATTAAATCATCTCAGTTGGCAAATGCACGAAATTGGTGAATATACACTAGGCGACTTGTTTTCTGACTTGTACTACAAAGCCAAAGATGAATTTTATAAAACTTTCGGTGAAAATAAAGAAGCCTGTCGCTTTTTTTACAAGATTACTAATTAATAGGAGGAATATAAAAATGTCTACAAGCAGTTATATATGCAAAAAAGAAGAAGATGGAACAATTAAGATGATTTATTGTCATTTTGATGGTGATTATAATGGTGACTTACTATACACCTATTACAACACTCCAGAAAAAGTTGATGCCTTAATAGCCTTAGGAGATTTATCATCTCTTGGGGAAAAAATATCCCCTACAAATGCGACACATGACATAGATCATCCAGAACCAGGGGTATGCGTTGCATATGGAAGAGATGCTCAATGTGAAGATATAGGAGCTCAAATATTTAAATCAAAAAAAGCATTAATTAAAGCTTTAAATCATAATCCTTTTATTGAATATATCTATCTTTGGGAAGATAATCGGTGGAAGTATGCGAAAGGAGTTGCTTATATTGATGAGTTTCCTAAAAAAAAGCTTACAGCAAAGAGTTTTAAATCATTAAAAAATGAAGTGAATAAATTAAAGTATGGAGATATAGAAGAATGAAAAAGAAAATAAATACTGATTTAGCGACAAAAATAAGTATGGCACTGTTCTGTTTATTTGTTGCTGTGTTAATTGGATTAAGTCTTTTTATCCCAACAATGACTATAACCTCAGATAAACAGCTTTTAATAATTAAAATTTCACTCGCTTTATTTGGTGGGTTAACTGGAATATCTGGATTTTTATTGATGGGATTTACCATTGCAAATCACAAGCAATTAAAAAAGATACAAACCAATATGGAAGAAATAAACAATGAAAAATAAGCATATAAAAGCAAAGAAAGAAAGGCTTGTACTAGATAATGATTATGAATCGTTTGTATATATTCTTTTTCATGTGTTGACTGTAGTTTTTTTAATTCCCGCAACAGTTTTTATGATTTTTTTTATTGTTAAATATTGTTATTTAAAAGATGCCGATACTACATCTAAGGGAATAATTATTGATGAAATAATTGGATTTGGAATAAGTGCTCTTTTATGTTTTAGCATTGGTATGGTTTTTGCAGTTCTGAATGCTGAGGTTATATCTTGTGAGGTTACATATCATGTTAAAGATCCAAAACGTAAAAAAGATAAACAAAAAGAAAAAATAAAAAATGAGAAAGAAAGATATAAAAACGACTTTAACGAAAGAAAAGAATAATAAAAGAGGCACATCAATGATGAAAAGAATTTTTCGTACACTAATACTCTGCATCATATGTTCGGCACTCAGTGGAAGCGGTGTCTGGGCAACAATGAAGTATGACTTAATTTCGAAAATAAAAAATAAAATTAGACCAGAAGCCGCACAATGTTATGAGTTGAATTTAGCTAAAAACCAGTAAATTTTGGGAATACAGAAAAATACACATTTGCATAAAAATGAAAAAGATAAATAAAAACTGCAATAAAAATGCACCTAAATAAAAGAAAAACAATAGATTTAGATGTAAAAAAGAAAATAGAAAAATGAGTAAGAAAAAAACAAAAATTAACACAATTTTAGCAGCTATCGTTACAGCTGGCGTCTTAATAACAATTATTCTACTTGGGTTATGGGGAATGTTGAAAAACAGAAATACTAACTTATTAGCACTTAAGATAGCGATTATAATTTTTGCACTTTTCACTACTCTAGTAGGAGTTGTTGGAGGAATATATAGCAACATATCTGCAAGAACAAAAGGAGATACAGTGGCTGAAGATATAAGAAATAAAGATAAAGGAGAAATAGGAAATGAACAAGAAGACGAATAAAGTATTTATATTTTTAATTCTCATTTCTTTACTAGCAATACTTCCATTTTTTGTATTGGATACAAAAAATAATCTTCATGTAGCTCATGCAGAGAATAGCGAATCATGGAAAGTTTGGAGCTCAAAAGAAGACACAAGTACTCTCAAAGACTATCCGAATGCATATAATGCCATTACAAAATACAGCTGGGAAGATGAAAATAAATATACATTATCAATGGATAATGATTGTGGATTCCAGACGCCTTTAATGACAAATGGAAAACCTTTTATGACCACTAAAATAAACAACAGAGTATTTGCAAGTTTTGATAAATCAAAAACATACGATTTTAGTACTTATAAAAATGGTAGAAAGACGAGATTAGATACAAATATTATTGATGCTAATAATGTGGATAAAATAACAATAAACACACATCCAACATACAGCAAACATTTGGATAAAGCCCCTAAATCATTAATATCATATGCTTTGCATTATGAATATTATGCATATGGTAGCAACACACCAACAGATACAAAAGTAGTTTATGGTTCAATTAGTCGAAACCATGACGCAAGTAATTGGAATAAAACATACAGCCAACCACATGATTTATGGAAAGAATATCGTGGATTTTATTTGTTAAAAATACAAGTTACAGCCAATCAATTTAAAGATTTAGGTGGTGCCAATTGGGGTGTAAATACAATTGAACCATTTTATTTATCCGAAAAATCCTTTGCATACTACTACGCTGGAGACAAATCCACAGATGAAACCAGATTAATGCTTAAACGCAAAGGCAAACCAGAAATAGACATAACAAATCAATTAGCGTCATATACTGATGTTGGAACAAGCAAGGGAGAGCTTTATTTAAATGAGCCCTATGAAATATATTTTTCAAAAGGCAAAAGAGATTGCCCTTCAAATATGAATGTAATTACACGCCAATTAGAAGATGAAAAGAAATATTATGATGCACATTTTGATGTAATTAAATGGGGAACAGATGAGAAATCCATCCAAGCTGAACGTCTGTATCAATTCAAATGTCTAGACTGGGGTGAAGTTAAATATCTAGCCATATACAAAGACACAACTCCACCAAAAGTAGAAGTTGTAGATGACAATGGCGATGCATTAACAAAAAAAGATGGAAAAGTATATACAAAAAACGATCATGTTACTATAAGAGCTACAGACAACCATGTCCTACGCCATTGGGGCTGGAGCATCTATGAGCCTGATAATGATAATGTAACCTGGTTCAACTATAAATGGACAGGCAATTATGGAACTAAAGAGGCAACAATAGATTTTTACGGTGCCCTTACTAATGGTGAAAGTAACGATGCAAATGAAGAAAATAAACATATCCGATGTTGGGTTATTTATGTATGCGACAATGCTAATAATTTTGATCCAGAACAACCTAGTGGTTATCGACGAAACAACTCCTCAAATTATATATATGTTTATTTTGATAATGAAAAACCAACGGTAAAAGGCAACTTTTCAAATGAAAAAGACAATACGATCTACACTAATAACTTAGATGAAATAAGCCTTTTGGATAACAATAAAATGTTGCGTGCCACAGAATTAAGAGAAATCTATCCAAATAAACAAACAACAGAAATAAGCGATACTAAAGTTAAATTAAAAAACAATTCAATATATGAATTAACATTAACTGACTTTGCGGGGAATAAAAATACATATAAGATAACCACCTTTATTTTTGAAAGAAATAATGATGAATATAAGCAAAGATACGGTCAATATTTTGCAGATCCATTGTTTTATAAAGCCACCCTACCCTCTGAATTTGAATCATACGCTGGGGAATACATATTTAAAACATATGAAGATGCCTTTGATTTTGCATATAAACATGAAAAAGAAATGTTTGTAACGGATATCGGAGATAACAAGTGGAATTATTTTGTTGGCTATTCTAGAAGTGCAAGACAAATATATACCGATAAGGGAACATTAAAAAAAGCAATTAGTAGGCATGCTAAGAGGTTTGCAATTAACAAACCAATACAGAGCTTAGATGAGTTATATAAAGCTCATAATAGCGGTACTAAATGCATGATTAAGAAAGATGAAAAGTATATTGAAGATTATTCTGCATTTCTCCTTGATAACCAAAATGTAGATAACGTGCTTAAAGCACATCCAGATGAAAGAATCAATTTAAAGTACTTTGAAGGTGTAGATATACAAACTCAAGGATATCTAAAGAAACCAGGGACAACTGGGAATAAAGAAACGGACTGGGAAAAATTATCCAACGGAAGCAGTTTTGAAAGTGCACTAAAAAAACTTGGATTATATAAAACATCTAAATTCACAATAAAAGAACTAGATATATGTGGAAATGTTGGATACTATGAGATATTTTTTGAAATATCAAAACCACGCTTAAAGGCTGAAGTTAAGACATTAGATAATGGTGAAGAAAAGACAGAAATAATTGATATAGATGAAGCCTATGTACAAGAACATGTAGATGTAATGAGATATATATATTTCAGAATAATAAGTTTTGAAGACGATTATGACACATGCTGCATGGCAGAAGTGATAGGCAACAATACATATAAAACTATGTCAAATGATATACAAGCGGAATTAGATAGAGACCAAGGCACTGGGGGCGTGTATACAATTAAAGTCTATGACCGTTCTAGAAATACTTTAGAATTCAAAATAACTGTCGCAGAAAGTGCTCCATCCTATGTGGTTAGAGAAAATATGAGCGAATCTGATCCTATCTTTGCCCTAGAATTTAATCCTGGTACAAATAATGCAATTATTCAGTTACACATATATAAAGTGCATTATGATGGTTCAATAACCGAACTACAAGAAGACGAAGATAAGGTGCCTAAAGAAATAAATTCACATACTTTAAAATATGTATTTAGATCTGGCGGGGTTTATAAAATACGTATTCTAGATGCTTTTGGATTCATCAAAGAAGGAACATATAAATTTGATAAAGATCTCCCAACTGGTTACTTATCAGTTCGTGAAAACTCAACAGTTAATACAAATGTATCTTTTTCATATGACTACTCTAAATATAATACTGAAGTATTCATTTATGATGACAATAACTATATTCCAATGCCAGTTGATGGAGAGAATTTAAAAGATACTAAAGATACTGCAAGGCATCTTCATAAATATGAATTTGTAGCTCAAAAGAATGTTCCAGATACAAAGTTCCTTATCCGTATATTTGATAAGAAAGATAAAGACTTATACAACGAATATGCCTTTATTATGGATACTCTTCCACCAACAGCTGAAGTTGTTGATGAACAAGGCAATGTCTTAGATATGGACAAGCTGCATGGTGAATATAATGGCTTATTTGCTGTTGTATGCAAAGAAGACGATGTATCTATTCAGTATGACATAAAGGAATATCGCAAATACTATTCAAGTGGGAAGATACTTTCTGAAGAAGGAACATATCTTTTCACACTCACAGACAGAGCTGGAAACAGCTCCAGCTTCAAAATACACATGGATATGAGTGTCAGCTATGACTTTGATTCTAAGTATGTTAATGCAAAAGACAATAAGTTTGCTTTTAATAAGCCTTTTAACTTCATAGTTAAAGAAGGCTTTAAAAAATTCACAATTAATGGAACCAATAGTTTAAAAGATACAGTCCATTTCAATGCTGACGGCACGTATATTATTGAAATTGAAGATAACTTTAAAAACTCTATAACTTTAACTGTATGTTTAGATCAGATACCACCAAACGCTACAGTTTCTTCAGAACTAACAAAAGACTCTGTTTCTATAAAATGGGAAGAAGATAATGTTGTAGCTAAATTGTATAAAAATGGCGAGTATTTAAAGCTTATCGATAACAATACTGAAGTATCTGATGAAGGTTGGTATAAGGTTGAAGTGTTTGATGAATCTGAGAATAAAAAAGAACTAAAGTTCCAGATAAAAAGAACTATATATGCTTCCTTATCAATACCTAACAACTCTATCACAACAAAAGCTGTATCCTTCAACATTGATACTCCTAAGGGGTACATGGAAAAGGAAGAATTGAAGACAGAGATAAAGTGCAATGATAGTGATATAGAAAAAATGCCTTCATTTTTTAAGGAACCAGGAAGATATGTAATAAAAGCTACTGATTTAATCGGGAATGAAGCAATATATACGTTCACAATCATCAAAGATAAAATGCGTAGCTACACTATGCAAGTATATGAAAAACACTCAATAGTATCTGTATCAAAAGATGGTTCTTTATTAGATTCAAAGCCAACAGAGTTTAATCAGAATGGAAAGTATTCTGTTTCAATTAAAGACAATATGGGACAAGAGTATTCAATAGCTTTCCAGATAAGCAATATAAAACCGATATTAAAGAGAAAAAGAAAAAATGGAGCTCTAGCAGTTACATTAACAACTCCAAATCCAGTTAAAGGAGTCTTATATAAAGATGGAAAGGTTATAGATAACAACTACTCTCTTTCAGATATCAAAGAAACTGGAAAGTACAAAATCGATATAGTAGATGATTTTGGAAATACTAATTCATATAGCTTTAAATTCATTAAATCACTTAATGGTGGTGGTATTGCAGGAATTGTTATTGCTATAGCAATTATTATCACCATTACTACATTTGGTTTATTAAAAAGATTTAAAAATAAAAAAGCATAAGGAGGTAAAAATTATGCAAAGTTTAAATGATTTACTTTTAATGGCAAAAATCAAAATGGATGGTCTTGGATATACCCCTATGATTAGGGGGGTTGACATGGACATTCCAGAGGTTAATGCAGAATTTAATGAAGTATCAACAATCTTTAACAAAATAATTTCAGGCATCTTCGGTGGTATTGGGACATTTGTAGTCCTTTGGGTTGTTATACAAATGCTTATATATGGCTTAACTTCAGATGCCACAAAAAAAGCAGCTCAAAAGAAAAAGGTTAAAAGCATGTTTATTGCAGTTATTGGTATTGTTGTTGTCAGTGCTTTGCTTCTTTCTCTACTCCTCATCATTAAACCGTATATTCTCAAAAAGTTTCAAGACTAATAAACGACGATGTATTAATAAAGCCGATATCTCATCGGCTTTATATTGTTCCTTGAAATCTTAAAGTGCTTTGTTTCACTCAATGACTCGGGTGTAGACGCTAGTACCGTTATTATCCGTTATCTCTAATGTATTAGAATCTATGAATCTAAATTTAAAATCCATATTTAGCCATTGGTTTTTTAATATTAAAGTTTTGGTATCGTTTTCATAATTTGATGGCCATATAGTAAAGTATGTATTTGGTTTACCATTATCTCCGATTGTCGCCAAAACAGACAAAGTGCCATTCTCACCAATTTCATTCACACGGCAATATTTAATAGGTCGATTTTTTTCATGCCACTTTCCTTGCCACAATTTGAGTGCAGCTTCTTTGGTTAATGGCAATCCGTTAGCATCATATATTTTAGCTTTTGTCTTATTAGCTGTCTTATTTGAACATGCAGATAATGCAAAAACAGATAACATCAAAACTAAAATTGAAATTAAAATAAGCACTTTATTTTTCTTTAACATATGTAATTCTCCTAACAAGGAAATGATACCAAATGTTGGTATGTATAAGGAAGTTTAATAATGGAAATATTAGGTAAATATATACTCTACTTTATCGTGGCTGTCTTGAGATTCACAGACAATATTTTTGATATTTTTAGAGTCATGGCTGGCATTAAAACAGTTGATTGGAATGGATCAAAGATAACTATTTTTGAGAAGTTTCTTAAAGAGCCCAAAATCGTAGCTGTATTCTGGAGCATATTTTTGGTCGGTGCTATGGCTGGTGCAGTATGTGCAGTTATTGGTATGCTTCGTAGTGCCCAGTCAGCAAGAGCAAAATCTCCACAAAAAGTGCTAGGAAGATGGCTCGTATCACTTGCCACAACACTTATAGTCTTTGTCTTCGTTGGAATGATTATCGGTGCTACATCCTCTATCCTAAGATTGCTGGAATCTGCAATCCGTGGAGTATCACAAATTAAAGATGATTCTGCTCACATTGGAAACGACATAATCAA
The DNA here is from genome assembly GCA_963542015.1 of uncultured Clostridia bacterium. GTDB lineage: Bacteria > Bacillota > Clostridia > Christensenellales > CAG-917 > CAUTUX01. The sequence goes on from CAUTUX010000026.1 coordinate 9,604, forward strand.
TGCTTTAATTAAGACAGCTGTTGCTGAAATAAATACAACTGTTCCGTGGAAAGAAATAAATATTCACGCCAAAGGAAGTACGGTTACAAGTATTGTTACAAATATTATTGGAAAACTTAAGACAAATACTTGGGGAATTCCTATGCCAGGCGATTTTAAAGATGGGTTTTATCCTCTCGGCAGTGATGCATTTTCTGCAGTTCGCACAACCTTTCCATATTTTTTAGGAATGTTAGTTTCGCTCATACTTTTAGTAGCTGTAATGGTATCAACATTAAAATTAGCAATCCGCTTATTTGATATTCTTTTATTACAAACTGCCCTTCCGTTACCAATGGCAGTCTATTGTTTAGATGATGGGCAAAGAATGAAAGCATGGAGAGCACAAATGATACAGTGTGTTGTACTGGCGTATGGAATGATATTCAGTGTGAATATATTTGTATTGTTTATACCAATGATAAATGAGTTTAAGGTAAGCAGTGGAACTGATATTGGAGCAAAGATATTAAACTCCACTACCCAACTGTTACTCCTTGCTGGAGGCTCATTTGCGATATTTAAAGGGCAGAAGATGTTACAAGAGATATTAGGAATAGAAGAAGGACAGACATCGATAACAGGTGGATCTATAAAGAGCACGATAGATAAGGTAAAGGATAAAGTTGGCGGTGTATTCAAAGGCAAGCTTGGTGGTGATAAAGATAAATCTGGCAAACTAGGAAGCGGAAAAGGTAAAGGTGGTAAAGCTGGAGGTGGAACTGGTGGTTCTGGAAGAGCTCAAAAACAAGCTGAAAGAAAACAAAGACAACAGAAAATGCAGAAGCAGAGAGAACAGCGAAGAGAAGCGAATAGAAATGGTGGAAGAGCTAGAATTCAAGCTACAGAACGTCAACAAAGATTGAAGAATAAAATACAACGTAAGGAAGATAGGTCTTATGCAAATGCAATGTCTCAATATAGAAAACAAGTACAGAAAGACGAAAGAATTAAGCAAAGAGCTGATGACAGAAAAGCTAGAGAACAAAAAAAGGTTGATGATAAAAATATGCGTATAAAAAACAAAGAAGAAACAAAAACAATAAATGCCGAAACACATAAATTGAAGCAACAGTGGAGAGAAAGGAGATAAATTATGGAAGGAAAGTATTTAATGCCAAGAAACACAAGACCAAGAAGAGTTATATTTTTTAAATTTACACTTATAGACTTAGGATTAATTAAGTAATTCCCAAAGAAATACCCTATATTTTTTGTATTAAAACAACGAA
>CAUTUX010000027.1:0-9407 GCA_963542015.1 uncultured Clostridia bacterium
GCTCTTTTTTTTATTTATCTATTTTTGTTTTTACACAAGATTATTTACATAATCACATAATTGTAATTTTACGAATCTAATCAAAGACTTTTATCTAATTATTTATTTTCTTCTATCGGTTGCATGAAAGTATTCTGAGATTATGAAATGCCTTAAAATTGATTTCAATTTATTTATGATACTTTTACGCAATTCAATACAAAAATTCTCCAATTTAATGATAGTTGAATTTTTCCACATGAAAGATAGTTATTTGAAAATTTATTTTCAAAAATTAATCCATCAAAAACCTATTCGCCATTTCCCCACATAGGTCGCCTATGGTACATCTATACCGTTAAACTTGTTTTAAATAAAATGCCATACTTCACTAAAATAATTTATTATTAACTATACTTTTACTTCCTAACCAAAACATTTGTTGGAGCTCTCATATTATTTGTAAAATATGCAATTTCGCCTTGATCTAATAATCTTGCTATGCATTTTCTAAAAGTTTTTGATGCATTACCCGAATATCCTAGATTTCTGTATAGTTCATTTGCTGACATGTTTTTATTTGTGAGTGTACTTAATATCAATTTATCTATCTCTTCTCTCGTTTTACGTTTAATTGATGATTTAGCTTCTATAACAACACTATTTTCACTATCTTCATTATTAATGAACGCCTTATGGATTGGCAAAATGACGGAGAAAAATGTGCGATCTTCATCAGTTAAGAACGTCGGTAACGGTGAACCATTTTCTTTAATTGCTTTTATTGCTGTTGGAATTCCAGTATTCCTCCCTTCAATTAAGTGCAATTCCTTAAGAAAATCACCAATTCTCCTATTTCTATATCTCCTTGCTCTCATATTGAATTGTTTGATATCTTCATCGGAAATTGATTTGTCAGGGCCAGGGATACTCGTTATCTCTAATTTATCGGCTTCTATTCTAACAGTTATGGGTTCATGTATTTGATATGATTTATGATATACTGCGTTCGCAAGAAACTCCTCGATCGCCTCATAACAATAATTTTTGACTCTTATTGCTTCTGCTTCTCCCGCCACCTTAAATATTTTTTCAGCTATAACATTGTTTTTTATATAACTGAGGGCACTTCTTAATTGCTCATCTATTGGTCCTGTAAAAATTCTCTCTTCCATTACTTTGCCTGTTGGATCTGGGATATTTACTATCTCAATCTGAGTATACGGAAAAAATCTTTCGGGATGATCGTTGAAAAATAATAATCCCACATTGATCGGTTTATAGTATTCGGGAGATCCAGCAGCAATTCTCAGATTCGATGCCAACTGCTTAACATCAAAATTATCAATTTGATTAAGCAACCTACTTTTTACATTACCTAAATAATTAACTATTATTGGGTACTTCAAGTCTGTGATTTCAGAGTTCGGATTAATTCTATCATCAAATGGAATATTATTAGCAAGCATCATAAGTTCTTTAATATCCAAATCAGTAGCCTCAATTATACTTGCTAATTTCCGAATATAATAAATTTTTTGGCTATTTTTTGAATTTACATCTTTTGGGCATAAATATGGTCTCTCATAACCGCCTGGACACCAAAGTAAAAGCAACATCTTACCCTCATACTCCACTGGTTCAATTTGTGGAATGTATGTTGGTCTTAAAAATTTACAATATCTTAATATCTCTTTTTGTATTCTATCAATAGAATTTGGATCAAGACCATCGATTGGTCGCATTAATCTTCCATCTTTTTCTTTTGCACCTATAACAATATATCCACCACCCCAATTATCTACATCATTCGCAAAAGAGCTGATTGTTTTTAGTGTTGTTTCTGGATTCCACCCAGCCTTGAACTCTATTCGTGACCACTCTACAATATGTTCTGTTAAAAGTTTGTCTATACTAATTGGAATTGCCATATTTCCTCCAAACTTACGACTTACTTACGACTAATTATATGGTTGATTATATTAATTGTCAATACTATCCCTTCTCTCGTCTTTAATATTACACTAGACTTTTGAACTTTAGCCTATTAGCAAGTTTGTCTGTAAATCGAAGCTCATCAGAAAAATTGTTTATAAATGTTCACGTACCCTCATAAGCGTATATCCAAGTAAATTTTGACCTTTCCATTTTGTTCTATCAATCCTATTGGGATCTTTCATTGATAGTCCAACTCCCCAAATTAAGTCTTTTACCGCACATTCCGCTAATATTGCTCCGCCAGTAGATCTAAGTTTATCTTTTAAAGCTTCATTCTGTGTGAATTTTGCCAAAACTCCTTCATAAACAACAATCTGCCTAATACCGTTCCATATATGCTCATCATAATTTAATACTTGTCTTCCAAGTGCCTTTATTTCAGCAACATCATTAGTGGAAAATATTTTTGTCGCTACTGTTTCGTCTCCAAAGCAAATCGCCTTATGATACATCATAAATTGTTCCACTGATGAAAAAGTAATCTTATCCACTTCAAATGGTGATATATACCAATTGCTTAAATAACCATTTTCTTCATTTGGATTGTGAAAACAGATAACATTCATCGTTCTTCCCCAACTTTTTGCACCGCTAAATCAAGTTCCAGGTCGTGTAACCCGTAGTACGCTTTTTTCAAAAAATCAATTGGAACTTTTTTCAACACCTCTGAGCTCGGAATATTGTAATACCACTGATAATAAGCATAAAATTCACCAATCCAATCAGGCATAAAGCCGTCAAGTGCCTTGCCGGACTTCAAAATATAATGTTCTGTTTCAATAAAATAGTCCCACAACTCTTTTGCACTCATGGTATTGACATAAGCTTTCGCTTCATCAATGCTTTTTCTTGTTTTGCTTTGCATATAGGTCTTAATAAAATCCTCAGTATCCTTATCGGAGAAATTTTGTGCAACGAAGTCAAAAAGTTTGCCCTGATTTTCCACCACATCATTTAAATAATCATTGGAATACGCTCTCATAATAATCAATCCTTAAAAAGTGTACTAAACACCTTACTTACACGATTGGCTTCTGAGTTAACAAGCTCTCTCATTTTCTGCTTTGCAGTAATATCACGCTGGTTATACTTTTCGTTAAACTCAGCATACCGAACCGCTATTAAGCCATCTTCTAATTCGTGCAGTTTAGAATAAGCAAGCTCGGACTTAATGCAATACTGAATACCCAAATCACCCAAAGAAAGCAGTTCTTCAAGAATATCAATATCTATATTATCTCTTACAAATTCCTTTGCAATATAAAAATAAGAAGCATTTGCACGCCATCCCCTGATAACATCATAATCTTTTGTATCTATACCGTATTTTTCTATAAACTTCTTTGAAAGCATGCGATAACGCTTAGAATCGGCAGCATCTCTATGTTTCATCAATTCAGCAAGCCAACTCAAAACGCCTTTATCTTGAAAATCCAAAATTTTAAGCTCTGCAATATCAAGTTGATACTTATGAACCCATCCGTTTTCCTCATTCGGTCTGCAAACTGCCCATTCTTTGGCGAGGTCGATGCTTTCGGTCAAATAAAACCCTTGTCCGTAATCGTGCTTTTTTTCGCCCTCGCCATATGTCGGTACTACGATTTTTTCAGAAGTACCATGAAATAAGATTAATTTGTCCATCTTCGCTTTTTCCCCTAAATAAATATCTTTTTAAATATCTTGCAAGTTCTTGCTTCTTCATTCATCTTCTTCATATTCTCCAACTGTATCTAACAATTTAATCAAATCACTTCTTAAGTATCTAATTGCATAAAAGAGTGCTGCATTTTTTGTCTTATTAATTATCTCCTCTCTAGTTCCTTCAAAGTATCTTTCAAAACTAACTATATAATCATCAGACCCTATCCCTATACAAACCTTGCCAACTTCATTTCCATCATGCGGTTCAGGTCCTGCAACTCCAGTTGTTGAAACTCCAAGTATGTGATCATCGATACATAATCCTTTAACCATATCATATGCAACTTCTTTAGATACTAACGAGTGTTTTTTAATTGTTTCCTCTGAAACTCCCAGTCGTTTAATTTTAGAATCTTTGTTATAACAAATAATTCCTTCGTAGAAGAATTCTGATGCTCCTGGAATGCGTGTAACCGCATGTGCTATTGCCCCTCCAGTAATGCTTTCGGCTGTGGATAACATTTTTCCATTGATTTTAAGCAACTTAAAAAGAAATCCTTCTAATGTCTCATTTTCAATGCAATAAAGATAATCTTCAAATGTCTGAAGAACTTCGGACATCAATATTCTATTATTATCATCAACTTCAAAGACGATCTTTGCATCAAGATATAACTCGGTTACTTTGAAATTTTCAATTTGTAAATCGGATAACTTCTCCTTAATTGTTTCTTCATCTAATCCGAAAATCTTTATTACATTTTTCATTTCTCACTTAAATACTTCTTTATTTCTAATTACATAATGAAACCCAGATGCTAGTGCTAATATTGCCGCTACATAGAATATTATATGCGATATCGGTCCCAATATATATGCATAATGTATATTTGGATTATGCTTCATAATCGCATTTGCGATTTCAATGTCAAAATGACAGAATACCAATCCCGAAACTGAAATATTTAAAAATATTGTTTTTAACTTACCTAAAAGATCGGCACTCAATACTATACCTTTTTTTGCCGCTATTGCTCTAAATATTCCTATAGCAAGTTCTCTTGTAAAGATGAGCCCTGTAAGTATGGCAATAACTAATGAACTATATGGATATATTTCAAAATATGTACCTCTGCCGTTTGAAAATGTAATATATAGACAAAGCATAATTAGGACAACAATTTTATCAGCCAATGGGTCAAGAAATTTTCCCAACTCTGAAACTGTACCAGTTTTTCTGGCTATGTGTCCGTCTATAAAATCTGTCGTACATAAAAGAATAAACAAAACTGCTGCTAAAATTGTAAAGGCTATTTTAAGTTCAAATTTTTCCCATAATACCATCGCAAGAATATAAAAAATCATTGTTGGTATGATTGCAAAAATTCTTGTAATCGTTATTTTCGTTGCTGTTGTAATCTTTTCCATCTACTGCTCCCGAGCTATCACATGACCATATATATGATATGTATCTGCTTTATCAACTAGTATGTTATACCTTTCCCCTACATTCAAACAAATGTTAGAAGTAAAATATGTTGCCGTATCTATTCCAGGGATTTGAAATTCTGTATGTCCGATAAACATATTGTTTGTGTAATCTATATCGTCATATCGTACTGGAAGTACATGTCCTATATACTTCATATTGTTTTCATACATTATTTCATCTTGTATCTTTCTAATTTCACTTATTCTTTTCTTTTTAATCTTCTCAGCTATATGTCCTTTCATAAGGTCCGCTGGAGTTCCCTCTTCTCTTGAATAAGCAAAAAATCCAGCATGCTCAATTCTATATGTCTTTATAAATTCCTTAAGTTCATTAAAATCTTCTTCTGTTTCATTCGGAAAACCAACAATAAATGAGCTCCTTATTTTAATTTCGTTCTTTTTAAGTTTTGATATAAGCGATATATATTCTTCCTTTGTTTGATGCCTATTCATCAGCTTTAATATCTTATTGGAGGCATGCTGAAATGGTATATCAATATACTTTGAAATGATTTTCGATCCTGCAATATATTCTATTAATTCATCGCTTACTTTTTCTGGATACATATATAAAAGCTGTATTGAATCAAATCCGATTTTTTCTATACTCTTTAATAAATCTATCAATTTATTTTCTTTGTACAGATCTTCACCATATCTAGAAACATCTTGAGCAACCAGCATAATTTCCTTTACTCCACAATCAAAAAGCTGTTCTGCTTCTTTTACAAGATCCTGAATAGAATGTGAATAGTATCTTCCTCTTATAGAAGGTATTATGCAATATGTGCAATGATTGTCGCATCCATCGCCAACTTTTAAGTATGCGTAGTGTGGTGGAGTCGTTAGGATCCTATCTGGGGTAAAAGCATCTTTGCATTTTAACTCTTCAATATAACTATCTTGAGAAATTGAACTCAAAATTTCATTAATTTTATCATATTGATTAGTTCCCATAATTGCAGATATTTCAGGAATCTCATTATGAAGTATATCCCCATATCTTGCACTTAAACATCCTGTAACTACAATTTTCTTATTTTTAAAAGATGCAACATTCAATATTTCATCAATACTTTCTTGTTTTGCATCATGAATAAATGCACACGTATTTATTATGACAATGTCAGCCTCTTCGACTGTTCCAACTATACCATTTGAAGAACTGGCAATTCTTGCCAGCATTTTTTCCGTGTCTACTCTATTCTTGTCACAACCTAAACTTATTACTCCGACCTTACTCATTCCTAGTTGCGTTATATAACTCGTCGATTTCTTCTGGAGTCATTGAAACAATATATTTGCCTGGTTCAACTTCTTCTAAGAAGCCTCCATCTAACATCTCATCATATAGATTTGCTGCACGATTGAACCCAACATTTAATTTCCTTTGTATCTTACTTTTACTTACAGCTCCGCCATCTATTGAACACATTTTAAGTGCTTCAAAAAGTTTTTCATTATCTCTTCCTCGTCCAGTAGAATAAATTTCAGATTCGGGTTTTTCTTCTTCATCTTTGAATATTGCATCTTGTACTGATTGATCAAAGTAACTCTCATTATGTTCTTTTAGATGCTCTACAATATCCCTAACTTCATCAGTTGAAACAAATGGATTTTGCAACCTTTCAAGATTTTGCTGCTTAGGATTTAAGTATAAAAGATCACCATTGCCCAACAAATCTTCAGCTCCCACCTGATCTATTATTGTCCTACTATCAGCACCACTGGATACTCTAAAGACTATTCTAGAAGGTAGGTTGTTTTTAATAGTTCCACTTACAACATCAACCGATGGTCTCTGGGTTGCAAGTATTAAGTGTATACCCGCAGCTCTTGCAAGTCGTGCGATTTTATTTATTGCTTCTTCAACAACTTTCTTACCCACCGATAACAGCTCTGCTAATTCATCAACTACTATAACTATCCTTGGAAGTTTTTCAACTCCATTTTCTTCATGTCTGCGATTATAATCATCAAGATCTCTAACTTGATATGTTTGGAACAATTTAACACGTCTATCCATTTCTTGAACTGCCCAATTTAAAGCTTTATATGCTTTTTCAACTTCACATACAATATCGTCTGTTAGTAAATGTGGTATTCCCGAATATACTGAAAACTCAACTCGCTTAGGATCTATGAGAATCAATCTCAAATCTTCTGGGGAAGACTTATATAAAAGACTTACAATTATTGAATTAAGACAACAGCTCTTACCCGCTCCTGTTGCTCCAGCTATCAACAAGTGCGGTGTCTGACTTACTATACCGAACTTGTTTCTACCATATATGTCAACACCAATAGGGAAAACATCAGTCTGCTGATAATCCCAAAATTCTTTTGACCACAACATCTCACTAAGTCTAACCATTCTTCTATGTCTATTTGGGATTTCAATACCTACAGCATTCTTCCCAGGTATTGGAGCAAGTATTCTTACATTGTCAACTTCCATCTGCATGGCAAGATCTTGAGCATATGAGTTAATGGTACTTACGCTCTTCCCTGCTGGCATCGTTACATTTAATTCAAACAAAGTAAATGTCGGACCTTCCTGGTATTTAATTAATGATGCCTTAACATTAAACCTCTCTAGGCACCTAATGAGGGACATAGTCATTTCACCATAATCAACATTTTGCTTCTGTCTCTCATCTGGTTTTACAAGTAGGTTTTTAGGTAACGAAACAAATCTTTTTCTCTTTCTTACTGGCTCTGGTGCTGGTTCATTATTTTGTTTTTTTACAGGCTGTTTCTCTATAGCGATCTTTTGAGATACTGGCTGTTTTTTCTTTTCCATTCTTGCAAGGATTTCATCTAAAGATGTCTGTTTAAAATCCTCATCAATATTCTTCTTTTCTTCATCAAGATCAAATGAATTATACAACCTATCTTCTTTTACCTTGTTCAAATATCCTTCTGTTATTTTCGTACTTTCAAATGCTGCTGGAACTGTGCCAAATGCTCCAAGATCATCTAATGTCTTTCCACTATTTTCATCATTGACATCTGATGTTAGTTCAACTTTTTTCTTTTTTCTTTCACTTAATGTTTCATCTATTCTATTGGTTACACTATTTTTATTTTTTACTTTACTCTTATTGAAAAATTTATTGAATTGACCAAAACTATCGTCTGGTTCAACAACTTCAGACTGCCATTCATCCGCAGTCATAACATCCGAGCTTTCAGCTTTTTCATATGCTTCGGCAACTACATCTGCAGGAGCCATATACTCTCCCTTATATCTCATTGCCTCTTCTGCTTTAATTGAATCAAGACTTAACTTAACTTTCTTCCTTCCCTTCCCATCAAGTACGACTTCTTCTTTTATATCCGCAAGAGACATCTTTGATGAATTACTCTCAACACTTCCATTCTCAATATCAAATTCATTAGGTACATCCGCAACATAACCGCCATTATTTATACCAAGATTCTGAAATCCTTTCATTGGGTTTATTGCTACTCTTAAATTTCTCAATTCTTCATCTGAAACTTTCTTAGAGTATAGAACTTGCTTTGCCATCTCTTTAGCAGATAAAATCTGACCTTCTCGCATTGGTGTATACCCAGCTGCTCCTTGTGTTGGCTTAGAAGGCTTTACCTGCCCTGATGTTTTGATAGGTATGAACTTTAAATTGTCCTGACCAAATACCGTTAACGCTGGTTCTCTATATCCACCTATTTTATGTCCATTAGGATTCATTTTGATCCTTCTAAAATTTGAGAATCCAAGTTTTTTCTGTTCTCTTCTTGATAAGTCTGAAATCTCATATGTCGTATTAGCTGATATCGCAGGGAATATTAAAAAGAAGATTAATAACAATCCAACGGCAGCCGTTAGAATTAATCCCCCACCAGGAGTTACTACTTTCATTACCCAATATGAACTTACACTATACAAAAGACCACCAGCTGTATTGGTGTTTTCATATGTGAGTTTTAAATATTCTTGAAATGTTTTGCTGTTAAAAAAATGGACACTGGATGTCCAGATATGAAGTGCATAAATAATTGCAGCGAAAATTGTTGTAGTTAGGACAAGAAATGAAAAGCTTTTCTTAAATTTTAAATTGGTCATTATGATTATCGAAATGACCAAACCAATTATGAGATATGAATATGCTGCAATGCCCAGTCCCCCGAGTAACCCTCTGTATACAATCTCCCCAACTCCACCAAATGCCTTAAAAGTACATAAGAGACAAAATGCACAGAAAATCGCAATTAGAACTCCGAACATTATTTTTTGTACTGATGCTTTTGTTGATTTTGACTGTGCTGTTCCTTTT
>CAUTUX010000028.1:0-9202 GCA_963542015.1 uncultured Clostridia bacterium
TAATACCTAAGGGGTATTTTGTCCTATTAAAAGAAGCACAAGCGAAAGCGGGGATTAAGCCCCAAGGGACGGAATGGAAAACGCTTGGAGAAGTGTGCGAAATAAAGAGAGGCCGTGTTATACCTAAAACATATCTAGAAGAGCATGAAGGGCAGTTCCCAGTATATTCTTCTCAAACAAGAAATAATGGAGCAATAGGACGAATAGATACTTATGATTTTGATGGGGAGTATGCAACGTGGACAACAGACGGGGCGTATGCTGGCACAGTGTTCTATAGAAATGGCAAATTCTCGATAACAAACATTTGTGGTCTAATAAACCCAAAAGAAGATAGCAAGCTAATGGTTAGATTTATAGTATATTGGCTACAGATAGAAGCAAAAAAACATGTAAAGGGTGGTTCTGGAAATCCAAAGCTAATGAGTAATATTATGGCTAATATAAAAGTTCCAGCATCATCTATAGAAACACAAAAAAGGGTAGTTGAAATTTTGGAGAATTTGGAAAAGATTACAACAAGTATGCAAGAAGGATTGCCTAAGGAGATTGAACTTAGACAAAAACAGTACGAGTATTATAGAGAAAAACTCTTGTCATTTAATAGATAACAAAATTGTTGGTTGGTATAAGTGGTAGGTTAGATATGTGTATGGGGATGAAGCTTAGATCGCAATTCAGGAAAGTATCATAAGGATTGGTGAGACAACAGGTTTTAAATTTATTATTTCTTGACTGTGTAAATCATATTTTTTAAAATGAAAATACTTCAGGGCTGGGTGAAAATCCCAACTGGCGGTATAGCCCGCGAGCTTTTGCAGATCAGGTTAAATTCCTGAGCCAACAGTAGAGTCTGGATGAAAGAAGTGCTTTGAGGATTGGCGAGGTGATATGCTGAATCCTAAGATTAATAATTCCGGTTTAAAACTTTCGAATATAACATATATTGCAATATTAACAGCAATTTCATTTATTTTATATTTGATTAGAATTCCGTTACCATTTTTCCCATCATTTTTACATATAAATTTTGCAGATGTGCCTACACTTATAGGTGCATTGAAATTAGGTCCATTGCCGGGATTTACTATTGTATTTATCAGGATGTTGTTAAAGTTACCGAACACCAGTACAGGCGGAGTTGGCGAAATGGCAGACCTAGTTATAGGTGGAATTCTTGTAATTGTTGCGGGTTTAATTTATAAGAAAAAACGGAATATATATGGGGCAATAATAGCATTGATAGTTGGGGTCGTAGTCTCTTCATTAATTGCCTGTTTGGTTAATAGATACATTCTATTTCCACTTTATATAAGAGTGCTTTTTAAAGGTAAGGCATCAACATTAATTAGAGTGATACCAAAGAATATGAGAAAAAATGCAACTGTAGATAATATGTATAGGCTCTTAATATTTGGCGGGGTGTTACCCTTCAACTTATTTAAAGGTGTATTTAATGCACTTGTTGCATTTGTAATATACAAAACAGTAAATAGATTATTTGAAATTGAAGAAAAGGTAGAGAGTAAAAAAAGCAATAAAATAGTTGGTATAAATGGTATGCGTAAATTCGCACATAATCTTGCGAATGAGTTAAAGGGCGGTGAAAAAATAATTCTTGAGGGAGAACTTGGTGCAGGAAAAACAACATTCACAAAATATCTTTGTGAGGCACTAGGAGTTAAAACTACCGTTACAAGTCCAACATTCACAATTATGAATGAATACTATGGGAAATATAAAATTTATCACATAGATATGTATAGATTAGAAAGTGAAGATGAAATTGAAGAAGTAGGAATTCGAGAGTTAATAGAAGACTCTAAGTGTATTTCAATCATAGAATGGAATAAGTTTAAAAACTTAACGGGTATGATATATTGGATAAGTATTAAAAAAACAGTTTGTAAAAATTTCAGAAGGATTAACCTAGAGAGATGAAAATATTGATTATTGATACCACATGGGAGAACTTGGTGGTAGTAGGTATAAATGACGAAAAGGAATATATAAGAAATATTCAGCTTGATAAGTTAAATCATCAGAAAACGCTTTTAAATACAATTGATGAAGTGTTGAAGGAAAGTCCAATAGAAATAGGGGAAGTCGATGTCATTGCAGTTGTTGTTGGTCCTGGTTCATTTACGGGCATAAGAATTGGAATATCAACAGCTTTGGGTCTTTCTTTTGAGAGTCGGATAAAGCGTATTGAGTTAAATGCATTTGAAGTTGTTGGATATAAATATAGTGGGAAAGTTGCAGTTGATGCGGGGCATGGTAATTCTTATATAGCCAAGATAAATAATGGGACAATTGAAGATGTAACATTTTTAGAGGGGAAAGAAACAAAGTCAGGATATATACAAAGAGCTGATATAGATTATGTAAAAAATCTTATTTCACTCACAAAAGATAAAATAAGTAGTAAAAAATACAGTGAGGGATACATACCTTTCTATGTAAGACCTTCACAAGCTGAACGAAACAGTGGAAAATAATCAAATTATCATAAGGCAGTTCATGCCTGCAGATATCAAAGCAATAATTAAAATTAATGACCAGGAAATCAAAGAAACATACATAACATCAGATTTTCTTGAGAAACATGATTTTGCAAAATACAGCGAATCATTTGAGGTTATAGAATACCACAATAAAGTTGTGGGATTTGTTCATTTAAAGAAATATACACCTGATGAAAATGAGATACTGGCAATAGCTATTGATAATGAATATCAAAGAAAAGGATTTGCCAGGGAGTATATGAATTATATCGCTAGGACATTATGGTCTGATAGTGAATATAAGACAATTTTCCTTGAGGTTGATGAAGCTAATTTTAAGGCAATAAAGTTCTATGAAAACATTGGATTTGAGCCATATAGGAAAAGAATGAGGTATTATGCCAACGGTCATGACGCAATTTGCATGAAAATGGAGATAAAAACCGAAAAATAGAAAATTAAACATATAATAATATATAAAAATATATAAATATTTTAGAGAATTTCGTTGACATGCGGTAAAAAATCATGCTATATTTTAGACATGAGTATTTTGTTGTCAATTGGAGAGGCCAGTAAGGCACTTGGTGTCACAATTCAAACCCTTAGAAACTGGGATAAAAACGGTATTTTAAAGCCAGATGAATTCACTAGAGGTGGGGAAAGAAGGTATCGTCTTGAAAGCATTAAGAATATTAATAAGAATATTACATACCGTAATGATGATTTAAGAACGATAGCATATGCAAGAGTTAACACTCAGAAGGATAATGAATATTTGGTGAAGCAAGTTGAAGCGTTAGAAAAATTCTGCGACGAACAAGGATTTGAATATGAAGTTATTAAAGATGTTGGTAGTGGAGTAAGTAGCTATAAGAACGGTTTGATGAAACTTATTAATGCTTTAATTGAAAATAAAGTAAAAAGACTTGTTATAACATCCCCTGATAGATTGTTAAGATTTGGTGCAGAAATTATATTTTCAATTTGTCGTGCGAAGAATATTGAGATAATAATTACAAATCAACTCAAGGAAGATTTTGATCAAGAAAATGAAATTTTATATGAAGATATAAAGGATGTCGTCGAGATATTTTCGGCAAGGTTATACGGCTCACAAAATCCAGAAAGTAAAAATGTTCTAAATTGCTTAAAAAAAGCCATACATGAAAAATAAAAAATAAAATTTTATAAGTAGAAGCTTTTTCAATTTGATTTGTAAAAGTAGCTATTTATGTATATAGTAGACAAACAAAACGGAAGAGGAATGAAGAAATGAAAATTAAAATGAAAAATCCAATTGTAGAAATGAACGGAGATGAAATGACTGCGGTTATTTGGTCAATGATTAAGGAACATTTGATTGAACCGTTTATAGATTTGAAAAGCGAATACTACGATTTGTCATTGGAAAATAGAGATAGAACAGATGATAAGGTTACTGTAGAGGCTGCAAATGCAATACTACAGCACAAAGTTGGGGTTAAGTGTGCAACGATTACTCCAAACGCACAAAGAATGGAAGAATACAATTTGAAAAAACTTTGGGCAAGTCCGAACGCTACAATCAGAGCCATTATGGATGGAACTGTATTTAGAGCACCTGTAATGGTTGATGGAATCAAACCACTAGTATCAGGATGGGAAAAACCTATTATAGTTGCAAGACATGCATATGGAGATGTATATAAAGGTGTTGAACTTCTCACTGAAGATACAACGGCATATTTAAAAACCGATCAGCAAGAAAAATTAATTTTTAAATTTGATGGGAAAGGAATAGTTCAGGCAATTCACAACACAGATAGAAGCATTAAAAGTTTTGCCAAGAGCTGTTTTGAATTTGCTCTAAGTACAAAACAAGATTTATGGTTCTCAACAAAAGATACAATTTCAAAAGTATATGATCATAGATTTAAAGATATATTCAGAATAATGTATGAGGACGAATATAAAGAAAAATTTAAGGAAGCTGGTATAGAATACTTCTATACATTAATTGATGATGCTGTAGCCAGAGTAATGCGTTCTAATGGTGGTTTTATCTGGGCATTAAAAAATTATGATGGCGATGTAATGAGTGACATGATTGCAACAGTATTTGGCTCCTTAGCAATGATGACATCTGTGCTTGTATCACCACAAGGTGCATATGAATATGAGGCGGCACATGGGACTGTAACCAGACATTACTACAAATATAGAAACAACGAAGAAACTTCGACCAATTCTATAGCTACTATTTTTGCATGGTCTGGAGCCCTCAGAAAGAGAGCAGAACTGGATGAGAATAAAAAGCTTGAGGAATTTGCAGATAAACTTGAAAGGGCAGCGATTGAAACAATAGAAAGCGGATATATGACTAAAGATCTTATTAATATGTTCCATAAAGATGGCGTTGAAAAACATGCCATGAATACAGAAGAATTTTTGATTAAAATAGCAGAAAAACTTTAATTTAATGGGTTAGATATCCTATAGTAATTTCCCAATTCTCACGCTATAGGTATATTCAACTCAGCCAATAAAGCAATTTTCTTTTTTGTCATAATACTAATAATCCATTTACCAAAAGAAAATGTTTTATAAGTTTTAGCTAGTTCATTAAGTAGCCCTCTAATAGACATTCCTTTCAAATGCGGATTACCTTCTATGACATGTAGAATCCTGGAATAAATAATCATTTCCAATTGTATAAAGAACTCATTTCCTAGTATTGATTTCAAGTTATGTTTTCTCTCAACGCCTTCATTTAGTGATGATTTTTCAATCCTAATGTTCTCTTCAATAATCCAGCGTTCCTTGTAATATTTATAAGGTTCATCTGTTTCGAAATCGCAGTTTGAACAAAATGCAATTACGCCAAATAACGATTCTTTCTTTTCTATATTCTCAAAAGTGTAACCTTCTTTGTTTCTATTAATATTTGAAAGATAGTTGCTTTCTTGCTTTGCTGAAATAAATGGGTCTTTATAGCAATACATCATAGAATTGTTGTAAGGTATCTTAAAACATTTGATTAGTTTTTCATTGAACTTGAATGTCTCTGAGAATTTATTTTGTTCTAGTATTGTTTGCAAATCTTTAGAATTGTCGTTCATAGGCATAATAAACTTAATGTTGTTTTCAATAAGATATTCTATATTGGCTTTGCTGTTGAACCCCTTATCTATGATAATTACCGTGTTTTCAAGGTTGAATTTTGATAAAACGGCTATAAATGCTTGTTTATCAATTACATTTCCAGGAATCACCTCGGAATATACAGGCTCCCTATTTGTTACATCATATACCTTCATTTTGCAGATTTGCTTTCTCTTTGTTTGCTTGTATTTACGTCCATACTCTGAAAAAGGGGTGTTCCCGTCATTAACAATTGTTGTCCCATCAAATATGAGAATCCTATGGTCTTTAAGCCTTTGTATTAAAAACTCTTTGTTGTGATTGTCATATTCCCCAAGGCTTTGTGTAAAATCGGCAATCGTATTCTTTGACATCGGAATGTCTGGATATACTTCGGAAATATAACTATGTATGTAATTATCTTGAAAAGCTGTATATTGATTCCCATAAAGAATCCTTAAGAGAGTATATACAAAAATCCTGATTCCTTTCTCTTTCCCAAAAAATCCAACAAGGTCATCCTTAAGATCAAGTCCAAGATTATTAACAAACTGAAAATCACCATAGATTTTCACTCCAGGTCTGTCATGCAAATCTCTATCTTTGTCTTCAACATAAACATATTTGCCATCAACTTCTTCAATATTACCTATATATGGCAATGACTTTTTATAAGGTTTCTTCGTCTCTGAATTCCATAAACTTATATATGGTACGACTCGATATTTGCCACCATACAATCTAACTTCCGTTTTATCAGGTCTTTCAACTGCTTTAATTTCGTTTGGTATTAGTCCCATTTTTGCCTCCTTTTATTATAGCGTCCACGCATATAATAGTAACAAAATTTAAAGGTATTTGCAACTAAAAAAGGCATATTCTTTGTCTTTTGGATCAAAATATGTCTTTGATTTTGAGCAACCTTTTTGTTTTGCTCTTGTTTTATATGATTTTAGGCTGTTTTTGTTAAATTCCTATAGCGTGAGGGTTGGGAAATTACTAATCCTAAAAAAGCACTCAAACCACTTTAATATCGTTAAGTTTTTCTTTAGCTATCAATACCGATATGGTTCTTTCTTCTTTTGTAAAATTAAACACATTTGGAAGAAGATTTTTATGAATATTTTTGATTGGTGGTTCTTCATTGTCTATAACATGTAAGGTGTCTCCTTTTTTCACCAATCTAACCTGATTTTTAAATGCTTCCCAATAGATAAATGATAAAGTTTCAAGGTTTTGTACAGCTTGCACTCCATATTTTGTTACGCTAGGTGATTTTTCATATAGTTTAATCGTATATTTGGTTTTAGAAGCATCAATTTTTTTAATCTCAGATAGCGTATCATCTAAACTTTTTTCCTCATCTGTAGGTTTTATGTATTTTTCTAGTAGAACCCTGTTTTTGTAGAGGTAATAACCATATTTTTCGTAAAAGTTATTATTTTCAATAGATAATCCCTTTTTATTTTGTACATATTTATTTATTGTTTTCGAATTTTGAAAAATAATTAAAAAAGATACAAGAAGTATTACTCCAGCTATAATTGTAGCTAAGGATGAATATTGTATTATCTGTTTATTTTTTTTGTTTGTTACGAGTATGGAAACAAAAAATAATATTAATGTTAGGTTAATCATTAGCACACCCACCATCAAAATGGCTATTCGTTCTGTTTTAAATACAGCAGGCAAATAAATTGCATATAGTAAGGCAAAGATAGCTGTAAGTGAAAATATTGTTAGGAAAATCATTGATGCAATTTTTATCTTTACGGCTTTTTCCATGACAACCTCTTAACATTGAATTTAGGTAACATAATATATATAATAAATCAATAGAAATTTTTAAACAAAAAGGACAAATAATGCCAAAAGAAGTTATACCTAAAATTCCATTTGATATAGAAGCAGAAAAGCTTCTTCTTGCTGATATTTTAGGATTCCCAGATGATACAACTGAATATGTTCGAAAACTTAATCCGTCGTATTTTTACTACAAACCACATGAAATTTTATTTGAGATTTGTAAAAAAATATACAGCATGGGGAGTGTTCCAGAATATGTAACAGTTGTCGATGCTCTAAACAAGTTACCATCAAGACCGCAAGAACTTTCAGATGAATATTTAAGTGAGTTATTTACTCTTGCATATTCACTTTCTGGTATTGACGATCACTTTAGAATTGTTAAAGAGAAGTATATTTTACGAAATTTAATCCAGACAGGTCAGAAGGTTATTAAAATAGGTAATACGGCAACGGATGCCGATCAGGCATTATCTGATGTAGTTCAAGAGATTACAGCCTTAACAGAAGAAACTGATTCTGGAGAAATGGTTGGGGGCAAAGCCGTTTTTCAAGAAACAATTGATGAAATAATGGACAACCAGAATGGTAAATATAAAAAGGGATTGAATACTGGATTTAAACAATTAGACTGGACCATAAAAGGATTGACTAAAGGCGAGTTGATTTTATTGGCGGCACGACCTAGTGTAGGAAAAACTGCGTTTGCATTGAATATTATTGCAAATATCGCAAGAGCCAATGATGATAAGGTTATCGCAATGTTTTCTTTAGAAATGGCTGCACCTTTACTCATGAAAAGAATGATTTCATACGCCACAAGAATTCCGTTGAGCCCACTTGGTAAGGCAGGTGGCGTTAAACCTTCTGAAATGGCAGCTGTGATGGGATACAAGGCTGTATTGACGGGGAAGAATAGTAAGAATAAAGCTTTTGATAAAATATACTTTGATGATAATGCGGTTGTAACTCCTTTAGACATACAGTCAAAATGTCAGAGATTGAAAAGAGAAGTTGGACTTGATCTGATAGTTATAGACTACTTGCAGTTAATGAATTCTGATAAAAATGCAAAATCTAAAAATGAAGAAGTTAGCGAAATAACTAGAAAACTAAAGATTTTAGCTAGAAAATTAGAAGTTCCTATATTGTTGTTATCACAAGTTTCAAGAGCGTCCGACGCCAGAGGCATTAAGGATCACTCACATAGATTGAGCGATTTACGTGATTCTGGTGCAATTGAACAGGATGCAGACGTTGTAATGTTTTTATATAAACCATCGCAGTATGAAGAGACGGCACCTGAAAATAAAGTAATTTTGCAAATTAAGAAAAATAGGAATGGACAACAGAGAGATATCAATCTTGTTTGGGAAGGTGCAGTAACAGCATTCTGGGAAGCTGTGGATGAAAATTCATATAATGTTGAAAATACCAAACAGGCAGAGTCAGCAGTGGTAGCAGTTATAAATGATGACTTTGATTTTGAAGGAAAAAATACAAAGGATGATAAATCCGAAGAACTGGATTATTAAATGAAGAATCAAATTAAAATTAAAAAATTTAATTCACAAACAATTAAAAAGGGCTACATAAAGAATGTAAAAGACTTCTTTACAGTTTTTGGAATTACTATAGTTCCAGCAATAATATTTTCATTAGCAATTGTTGTTTTCGGTGCATATATACACAATGAGTTAAATGAATTATTTACTCCGAAATTTGCTGGAAGTGCAGTAGGATTTTTCTTTATGTATATGGGTTTATTT
>CAUTUX010000029.1:0-9178 GCA_963542015.1 uncultured Clostridia bacterium
ACTTGAACTGTTGTCATTGATTGATATAGTGGATTAATTTGGGAATTCTTTAATTAATGATTGTATTCTTTGGAATAATAATAGGGATTGTAGCTAGTAACTTGATTGTAAAAGCAAAGATTGGATTAGCTATTGCCTTTACTCTATTCGGAATAATTCTATTCGTGCCAAAAGATGATGAGCTTATTTATTATGACATCCTACGCATAATCATGTATCTGTTCGAAACAAAAACATATAGCACTGAGATTACGTCAGAAAATAAGAAAGTAAAGTCTATAGATTTAATCATTCCATATACAGCTATTGAATGTGATTATGAAGAAAATGTTGAAAATTAAAAAGGAGATTTGGTTATGAATATATTCAAGAAATTTAAAAAGCAAAATAAAGAAAATATAAACCAGGAAGAGATTCAAGAAACAGCTAAGCCACATGGAAAAGAAAAAGGTGGATATATTGTTTATCCTGGTTACTACGGCAAAGTTATACAGTTAAAAAGCATAGACTTTTTCCTACAAGACGAATACGAACAAGACTTTACAATTAGAAATTTTGAGACAGCTTTGAAATATTTAGAAGTTGGATTTGGTGGAGATTTAGTTAAGATTGAAAGACCATTAATTATGGATGACTTTAGAGATGAGCTCCAGGAAAAATTTAACAAAAAATATGAAGAGAAAGATAGATTAAGGTCAAATATTTTGTTCTCCAGAATGGATGACATTGTGTACTACAACAATATAGATAAAGTAACTGCTCCATTTTTCTATTTTGTTATGTATTCAGATACTAAAGAAAAATTAAACGATATTGTTAATGGGGTAACGGATAACTTAATATTAGCTGGAGTATATGACCATCAGCTAACTGGAAGAGAAATAGCTGTATTTTTGAAATACACTACTCTAAATGATTTTGATGAACGAAAGATAGTTGATATAGAAGACTTAAAAGTAATTAAGCCAGAATATATTAAATTTAAAAGAGATAGTTATTGTGTAAATAAGAAATTTGCTAGTGTTTTAGCCATCAGAGAATACCCTATGAGCGTAGATAATGGCTGGGGAGATAATATCTTTAATATGCAAAATGTTAAGGTTGTAATGCATTTAAAACCACTAGATGCAAGTACAGCAACTAAAAGACTTGATGGAGCTTTGAGAGAGTTGAAAACTAAAGAAAAACAATCAAAAGATTCTGAAGAAATGAAGATTGAAAACCATCAAGATTCCATGTATAACTTGCTAAGCGACCTACAAACAGAGAGTCAGATATTATTTGATGTTAGTTTAACAATTACATGTTATGGAGACACAGAAAAAGAGCTATCAACAGTTAGAAAAAAGATTATACAAAAATTAAAAAATGAAGGAATGGAAGTCGATAATCTGTATTTTCAGCAACAGAATGGGTATATAAATTCAAACATTTCATCTATAACTAAATTAAGGAAGTTTGAAAGGGGCATTAACTCAACAAGTTTGGCTGCCGTTTTTCCTTTCACATCTCCACTAACATTAGAAAAAGGTGGAATTATGTTAGGTATGAATGAATATCCATTTATCCTAGATATTTGGAAACATGGAGATGATTATCAGAATTCAAATGCATTTGTTATAGGTACATCTGGTTCTGGAAAATCTTTCTTTACAAAAACTTTACTTATAAATTTATATTCAGATGATTGCGATATTTTCATACTTGACCCAGAGAATGAATACAGTATTCCGTCAGCTAATTTAGGTGGGACTAACATCGATGTTGGTAACTCTACAAAAGGAAGAATCAATCCATTTCACATATACAATGTATTAACTGAAGATGGAGAATCTGCAAATGGAGCTGTTATATTTTCTGCACAATTAAGAATGTTAGAAAGCTTTTATAAAATTGTTTTTGAAGGAGCATCATCTGAAGTTTTAGAAGTTATAAATGATGTAACTATATTGGCATATAGAAAAAAAGGGATAGATGAAACATTGGAGTTATCAGAGTTAAAGCCAGAAGATTTTCCAATATTTGAAGATTTATATGAAGAGCTTATATTGCAAGAATCCGTTACACCAAGTGAGATTATAAAGGTACAAATACAGAAAGCGATTATGTATGTTAAGAAGTTTGTTGGAAGTGGAAGATATGCTCAAGTATGGAATGGATACTCTACTCTTCAAGCTGATACTGATTTTACAGTTTTCAACTTCCAAACGCTGTTTGCGAATAAGAACCAGGTCGTTGCGAATGCACAAATGTTGTTGGTATTTAAATTTTTGGAACAAGAAATCATTAATCGACGTGAAAAGAATATGGCCACTAGGAAGCTCAAACATACAGTTATCGTAGCAGATGAGGCACATTTATTTATAGATCCTAAATTTCCTATAGCTCTTGATTTTTTCTATCAGATGACAAAAAGAATTCGAAAGTATGGAGGTTCATTTATCCCTATCACTCAATCAATCTCAGATTGGAATGCAAATGAAGAATTAGCTCACAAAACAACTGCAATTCTTAAGGAATCGCAGTACAACTTTATCTTGAAATTAAAACCAGCTGGGGTTAAAGATTTAGCGGAATTATATTCACAAGGAAATGGTATCAATGATAGCGAGCAAAGAAGTATTATCAATGCAAAACGTGGGAGTATGTTTTATATAGGTAACGATAAATTTCATACTTTCTTTGATGTTGTTCCATCTGAATATGTGCAAATGCTCTTTGAAGAGAAAGATATGCCAGAAGACATGTTTCAAGAGGCATATGATGTACTGGAAGGGAATGAAACAGTTGATGACGATGATATTGATATCAACATTGAAAAAAGCGAATCTGAGCTAGAAAATGACACATAGAGCGAAGAAAATAATGAATGTGAAAAGTATTGAAGAGCTAAGGGAAGAGGCATTAGAAAAGAATAAGCTTATTAAAAACAACAAAACTCAACTGTCGCAAAATTTGCGACAACTCAAAATAAAAATGAGTTTCAAGAAATAGAAAATACTGAAGAAAAAATCAAACAAGATACGGGCAAGGAACAACTAAAGGCATCTAGAAAACGACAAAAAACAAAAAGAAGTAGACCCAACAGACCTAGCAACTACCTAAAAATATTGCAATA
Source organism: uncultured Clostridia bacterium (assembly GCA_963542015.1). GTDB lineage: Bacteria > Bacillota > Clostridia > Christensenellales > CAG-917 > CAUTUX01. The sequence continues at coordinate 3,119 of CAUTUX010000029.1, forward strand.
ATAGACTTGGTACAATGTGTAATGTGGCAAAATATGCCCATAAAAATAGCCCATATTTTGTGGGCTATTTTTTGTTTTGTTATAAGATCTTGTTTTATTTATTTAACCAGTGCTTGTTCCATTTTAAATAATTTATCATCTTGAGACAGCTCTAAAATAATATCTTTTGTATTATTTAATTCATTAGGTAATTTATCTCTCAGTATCGATATTACCAATTGTACATCCATTGTATTTGCGTAATTTAAAAGTTTAATTAGCTGATTGTCATGAAGTAATTCTTTTTTATCATTAAGTAGAAAATGTAAAGTTGGCATTTTTTCTTTATCGGCGAACTGACAATATGATAAATCAAAACACATTATTTCACCTTGCTTTTTGCCAGAGCTCATATTTTGTGTATAAGCACCTATTTCATATCTTGTTTCATTTGTTTTATCTTCTCTTTTTTCATATTTTAATGCATATGATTCATTATAAAAATCCATGGACATTTTTGAAAAGATAGAATTAAACTTTTTTAAGTTTTCTTCAATATTTTTTTCAAGCGTATTTTTATATTCATTTATTTCATTAATTTGTTTATCTAACTTATCTATTTCAATTTTTACTTTATCAATCTGCTCTATTTGTCCTTTATGTTCTCCAAGGTCTTCATATAATTTAAATAATTGTTTCTCTATTTCTATGTATCCCTCAAATGCTCCTTTTTTAGATAATCTTTTAACAAGAATTTCTTCTTTTGTTTCAAGTTCTTTCAGTCTTTCTGAATATTTATGTATTGTTTCATTTAATTCTGGAATTTCTTTTTTAATAAATCTGATTTTAGAGTCAATCATAGCGTTATGAAAATTTTCCATTTCTTTAAATGTTTTATTTAGCATTTGTTGTTCTTTAGTTTCTTGAAAGAGCATTTTAAGTTCATCTGAATCTATGTTACTTTTTGTTTTTTCCATTTCAATAATGCTTTTTTCAATAATTATCTTTTTAGTAAGAGCCCTTTCTACAATTCCATTCAGTCTAATTTTTCGCTCTCTTAATGCAGATAAATCTTTTATATCATCTTTTACTTCATCTGCAATCAGTAAATGTTCTTTTTCATTTTCAAGTGATTTTATTTGTTCTTGAATTACTTCTATGAGCGTAACATGTCCGTTCCTGGTTGTTTCTTTTTCTAACTCCTTTAAAAGCTTTGTTTTTTCTTTCTTTGCTTTTTCTATTTCACTTATAGATTCCACATCTTTTAATGGACAGCCAAATAAAAATAAATTTAAGTACTCATATTCGGATGACTTTGTGCTTGTATGGAGAGTTTTAAGAGTATTGTTAATTGAATAATCTTTATATCTAAAATTATGAGATATTAATTGCTTAAATGTGGGTTTTTTTTCTGTTAAGTTAGGAAATATTAAGTTAGATAATTGATGAATATAGTCTTTACTGCTGAAAAATTGACTGTCTATTTTTCCACCATCTTCACCAAATGTTCTTTCTAAAATTATTTCTTCAGAAGGCGTATAATTTTTTGTTCTAGAAATTATTAACTTGATATTTACCTTATTATTAATTAAAAAACTTTTTAACTGTTCATATTCATTTTGTGTGTTTTCTGTACTGGTATATATTTCTTTTTCATTACCGCCAAAACAATAATATATTAATTTCAATACTGTTGTCTTTCCTACATTATTGCCTGTTTTTGTCATATCTTTTGCGATTACAACATCATCAACAATTAAGTTAAGACCCATTTTAAAGTTAATTGTTCTTATTACATCTTTTTCAGTTGATATTATTAATTGTTTTAGAAACACTTTTTATTTCTCCATTATCTGCCATTGTTATTTCATCAATTAAAAATAGCCAATCTAAGCTTAATATAAAAGATGACAACGATATTTTATATGGGTCTTTTTGCTGTTGACTAGCAATTTTTATATATAATTCCATTATATTCGGATAGCTGTGCTCTTTTAATTCTTTTAATACTACAGCACCAATATAATATAAACATAATTTTGGATGCATGTTTATTGGCAAAATCATAAACGCTCCTTAGGTTTTTCAAAAATTTCACATTTCATAAACATATCTCCTAATAACAACTCAATAGTATAATCAAGCTCATCATCATAGGTGTTTTGATAATTATTACTAGACAATATTTTCTTTTTTACTACTCTTGCAATCTCGAAAAATAAATCTTCTTTTGTTAAATTTTTGTTTTTGTTTTGAATATATATAGTTTTAACATGAGAAAATGCAATATCTATTGCATTTTGATGGGTACCCCTTAAATTATCATAAGCTTTTTCAATTTCTGTACTTATATTTGCTATAGAAAGTAATTTGTGCTGCAAATTTCCTAGATTGTTATATTTTATTTTTTCTTCAATTTCAAATGTTGATTTTTGATTTTTACTACTTGATATTGAAATTTTTTGCTCTGCTAAACACATAATTAACTCTGATAGAATTAATGTCATTTTTGGTTTTAAGATATCTATATTTTTACTTATAACACTTTCTATTATCTCATCTATTTCTTCTAGCATTGAATTATCTAAATTTTTAATTAAAGATTCTATTTTAATATTATCAAAAACATCTTTTTTTAAATTAAAATTAAATCCATGACTATCCATTCCCGTTATTGGATGCACCTCATCAATAATTTGTATAAACTTGAAATTATAGCCAGAATATTTTTTATCGGTTTTATTAAAAGAATCCTCTATTTTCTTTTTGATTATCTTTGTAGAAACCTGAATAAGAATTTTATTTTTCTCATCTATCAAATCAAAACCAGCATTATTAAATTTGGAATTATTTGCATTTTTTAACTGATACCCAAAAATTCTATTAAACAATTGGCAATATAAATCTTCTGCAGACATTGCAATATCGTTATAACCATTTTTGGTATAATGTCTTATATTGTTTTCAAAAAAACAAAGTTTATCGATAATTTGTTTTATTAATTGTTCACTCATTATTTCTTTTTAAATACTTCCTTTAAGAGTAAATTTGAAATAAATGTGCTTATTTTGCTGTTATTTTTTTCAGCACATCTTTCTACAAGTGCATATAATGTTGGTTTAAGATTAATGTGTAATCTTTTATCACTTTTTTCATATATTAATGCCATTATTTCATCTTTTGTAAGCCCAGTGTTATTTTGTATCTTTTCCATTTTTTTTGGATTTGAAATAGCACTGGTACTTATTTCGGTTAAAAAATCCTTAGCGGATTTTTCCATATCAAAATCTAACTTCATAATTTCCCCTCAAATTCTTCTAAAAACGCTTTGTAATCCAATACGGCATTATTTGTTGGTGCATAGCTAAATATATCTTGCCTTTCTCCCTGGGCTTCTCTAATACTAACAGATTCCCGTATGTATGTATTATATAGGATTGTTTCCAGTTTGTTAGCTATATTCTTTAATATTTCTGTTGTTTCTCTACTAATATGCGTCCTGGCATTATGTCTTGTTCTTAATATTCCACATATCTTTAACCCTGGATTTGTGTATTCACGCACAACATCGATTGTATCTTTAAGTTGCATCAATCCTTGTATGGACATAACATCGGCTTGTACTGGAATAACTATGCCGTCTGAGGCTGTTAGGGCATTTATATTCAATATTCCTAACGCTGGTGGTGTATCTATTATAATGTAGCCATAATCGTTTAAAATCGGCTTTAATGCCTTTTTAAGAATATATTCTCTCCCCGTTTGAGTATATGTTTTATCAGCAGATGCTAATCCAGAATAGCTAGCAATTATATCTAGATTTTTTGATAAATTTTCAATTGCATCTTTTGCCGGCGTTCCATTCATAATGTTATATAGATTTGCTAATGTTCTATTTACTCCTAGCACATATGTTGTGTTTCCTTGTGGATCTGAATCTATAAGAAGAACCTTCTTCCCTTTATTTGACAGTCCAACAGCTAAAGCACAGGCTGTTGTACTTTTACCAACTCCACCTTTTTGATTGATTACAGCTATTATTTTTGCCATATTATCCTCTTTTATATTTTATTAATTTAACTTATTGCTATTCTGTGGAACATAACAGTTTACAAAATTAATATCTCTATCCTCTTTTATAGCTGTTATTTTCCATTGCTCATTTTCATATAGATACACATATTCAACCCAAGGATATAATCGTTTATTATCCAATTCTATTAATTTTGCTTTTGTATTTTCACAATCCGCATCTCGCCCATATGCAATACACACTCCTGATTCTGGATTGTGTAATGTATGTCTTGACCCTTGCGGTTTCATGTTTTCTCCCAACACAGATAAATCCCCTAAAGAAAGCAACTCATCAACTTTCTCTGGTGTGTTATAGCAACTAGTCAATATTTTGCCGTTACGCCCTATATAGCCACCATGATGGCAATAAATACCTAAGATGCTGCCGTCTTCTTGTCGCTTACAGATATAACTTCTTGCACTCATTTAATGCTCCTTATGCTTTTGATATTTACCCCAATATTATGGGCTTATTTTATGGGCTATTTTTATCTTATCATTTGTGTAATATAACATCAATAATTTTATATATTTTATTCATATTTAAAGAGTTTTTTACTTACATATGGGCTGTTTTTATGGGTTAATATTATGGGCATATTCTAACTATAAGTGTTTAAATGTTTTATAATGCTTATTCCAATTGCTTCGCCAAGCCTTACGGGAACTGCATTGCCAATTTGTTTTGCAATCTTTGTCATGCTAAATTTTTCACTTTGGGTAAATTTATAATCTTCTGGAAAAGATTGTATAATAGCTCCTTCTCGTAATGATATGGCTCTGTCTTGTGTTGGGTGTCCATATCTTCCCGTACCGTATCTAAGAAATTGCGTAGTTATTGTTGGAGAAACATCATCCCAACACATTCTTCCATATACTGATAGATATGTGCTCCCAGATTGTTTTTTATAGCAGTCTGGCAGTAATTCCTCAGTCCAATCTTTCCATGTTCCTCCTTGTTTTGAATGCCTTATTCTTTCTAGATTTAAACTGCTTAAAGCAGATGCTGTATGTAGTGGATCATTTTTATCTGTTTCTCCAGCATTAATTTTAGGCAAATGCCCAATTACTGTTTTAATTGCAACTGGAATGTTTTTATGTGTTGGCGAAATCATTTTTATTTCACCATATTTTGACGCCAGCAATATCAATCTCTTCCTATATTGTGGAACTCCATAATCAGCAGCATTCACGATTTCATGTGATACATAATATTTATTTTCTTGAAGTATATTGATAAAATGCTGAAACACTGCTTCTTTTTCTAATCCTGGAACATTTTCCATAACAACTATATCTGGTTGGATATTTTCTATATGTGCAGCAAATGCATTCAATGTAAATTTATCTTTATGTTGTTCTTTTGTTTTATTATATTTTGAAAACGGTTGGCATGGGGCACAACCCATCAAAACCCTAATCCCGCTATCTGGATATATTCCCAATATTTCATCAGAGTTAATAGAAAAAACATTTGCATTTATAAATTTTGAATTATTATTTGCAGTATAGGCATATTCGCAATCCGCATCTAAATCAATTCCAGCTAATACATTTATTCCCACATTTAAGATTCCTCTTGTGAGCCCTCCTATTCCGCAAAATAAATCTATCGCATTTACCATCATATATTTATTCATCCTTGTTATTTTTTTGTCCATTTTGTGGGTGTATTTTATGGGCTAAATATAATTATATTATAATAATTTTAAATTACAATATATATTATATAATTTAAATAATATCCATAGTATTTACACGCCAATTTATACTTATGGGCTATTTTTTTGTGTATATGTTATGGGTGTAATTTGTGGGTATAAATTATGGGACATATTACAAAAAAGCACAAAATAATTGGTATTATTGTATAATAAAAGAATTACTAATTTACTAGGAGTTTTAATATGGCTAATCAGAGCATCAATTTGATGCAATATTATAATAAATATAGGTCAAATGATGATGCAGATTTTTATAAAGTTTTAGGAAAAGCAACTAAATGTT
>CAUTUX010000030.1:0-8581 GCA_963542015.1 uncultured Clostridia bacterium
AATATATTATTTTGTACCAAAAAAAATATTCAAAAAAAACAAACACTGAAAACAAGATCATCATGTCTAATAATATCATATCACAAAACACATGAAGGTACATATATAAAGCAACAAACCAAAAAAAATATCATTAGAAAATAATAAAATTTCAAAAAAGAAAATGGCTAGTGCAACTGGGAAATCAATTTCAACGGTGGAACGTGTGTTGTCAAAAAGCAAAAAAATCGTGAGGGTTGGATCAGATAGAGGTGGGTATTGGAAAATACAAATCGACAACTAGCCAATAATATGGAACAAAAAAATCCGATTAGAAATACTGAATTGATATAATTGAGTATTTTATAAGTTTTTAACACAATCCACTTTACAAGCATTTATTTGTAAATAAATATTAGAAGTTACTTGTTCAGTTGTTTGATAAATATTTTTTTAAACGAGCAAAATGCGAGGGACAAAATAGGATGCACAATGGTGCTTTTAAATGACGTAGAAAAAGACATAGATAATGAAGTAGAAAATGAAGTAGAAATGAAGTAGAAATGAAATAGAAAAACACACACCAGTTTAACAAATAAAGCAAAAGGAAAGTTAATTATCTTTGTGTTTTATGATGCGGAGAAAATTTTGAGTAGAAAACCTTAAAATTCTCTAATTTGACATGTCTCTAACAAATTAATATAGTTTTTTCTATGAGTAGAGAGAAACAAGCAGAATTAACCAAAATAGTGTTTATTTTAATAGCCACAGTAATGATCGTTTTTGGGCTATTATTTATATCAACAGTTACATCTAAACCAGGCGATAAAGGACATATATTCCCAGCATTTGATGATTTGCCTAAAATGATTTATCGATTTTTGATTATTTTGGCAATAATGTCGACAAGCATAACGACATTCACAACTGCAGCATCAATGTTAAAAAATAAAATCATGAGGAACATCCTAAGTATACTTATTACTATCTTAAATGTGTTTTTGACCTTTACATTAATACCATCATTTATTGGATTGACAAAAATGGCATTAGGTCAGCCATCAATGGCAGAGAAAAGATTTACAGCAAAAGAAATGTCAAAATACTTTCTCGACAGTATGACTAAAACAGGAGCAATTGCATTTTATATTTTTGTAATCATTATTTCAGCAGTATTTATTGTTCTAGGTATATTTAACTGCATATTAGTTGTATGGCAAAAAAAGTTGGTATTTAAAGGCGGAGTTAGAATAATCGATTTGCCAAAAACCGAAGTTGATCCTATGGAAAAAAATCCAGAATTATTTGCTTAATATTTGAAAGCTTTTTGTAAGTAATTCTCCAACTCAGATATATTTACTCTAGTTTGACACATTGTGTCACGTTCTCTGATTGTAACAGTATCATTTTCTAATGATTCAAAGTCTACAGTTACACAGAATGGAGTGCCAATTTCGTCTTGACGTCTATATCTTTTCCCAATAGATCCGCTGGTATCAAACTCGCAATTGTAATTAGCTGAAATTGTTTTAAATAGTTCTTCTGCTTTTTCATTAAGTTGTTTCTGAAGTGGTAGAACCGCAACTTTTACAGGGGCTAGCACAGGATGTAATTTTAAAACGACACGAGAATCATTTTCATCAATTTGTTCTTCTGCGTATGCGTTACACAAAAATGCAAGTACCATTCTATCGACACCCAATGAAGGCTCAATTACATATGGTATATATTTTTCATTAGTTATAGGATCAATATATGATAAATCTTTTGAACTGGTTTTCATATGTTGAGAGAGGTCATAGTCTGTTCTATCAGCAATACCCCATAATTCACCCCAACCAAAAGGAAATAAAAATTCAAAGTCTGTTGTTGCCTTTGAGTAAAAACAGAGCTCTGTCTTATCGTGGTCACGAAGTTTTAAGTTTTCTTTTTTTATACCTAAATCATATAACCATTGAGTACAGAAGTTTTTCCAATAATCAAACCATTCTAAATCAGTTCCAGGTTTGCAGAAAAATTCTAATTCCATTTGTTCAAATTCACGAGTGCGGAATGTAAAATTTCCAGGAGTTATTTCGTTACGGAAGCTTTTCCCAATTTGGGCTATACCGAAAGGGATTCTTTTTCTTGATGTTCTTTGCACATTTTTGAAATTAACAAAAATGCCTTGTGCAGTTTCAGGTCTCAAGTAAATAGTATTTGCTGTATCCTCATTTACGCCTTGAAAAGTTTTGAACATTAAATTAAATTTTCGTATTTTTGTGAAATTATGTTTTCCGCACACAGGGCAATTAATGTTATATTTTTCAATTAAGTCTTCCAATTCATCGTTAGATAAAGTTGCAACATTTTGATTTATCTTTTTCTTTTTAAGATAGTCTTCAACAAGATTATCGGCTCTATGTCTTGACTTGCATTCTTTACAATCCATGAGTGGGTCAGAGAATCCACCGAGATGTCCACTTGCTTGCCAAGTAGTAGGATTCATTAGTATGGCACAATCAACGCCAACATTATATGGGGATTCTTTAACAAATTTTTTCCACCATGCAGCTTTTATATTGTTTTTTAATTCAACACCTAAAGGACCATAATCCCATGTGTTTGCTAGGCCACCATATATTTCGCTACCAGGGAATACGAAGCCTCTATTTTTGGAAAGTGCAACAAGTTTGTCCATTGTTAATTCAGCCATTTTTACCTCTTTTTTAATGTTAATTTGTGATATGATGATGATATAAAAAGAGATGCAATTTTGCAAGATATATATAGAGATAGTGTAAGATATAGATTATTAGCGAAATAGAAATAAACCGATATCATTGAAGAATAAATAGGCTTCTTATATGTGAATTTATATCATTTGATGTTTATATGTATTTGAAGATATTGTACGTTGTTAGCAAAAGGAGGAAAAAGTGAGCAGAAAAGTTACAGTCAGTTTTGAAGCATTAGATTTGATTAATCAAATTACATGCGAATATGCAATTGAATCTTTGTCGAGAATTGATGCAATGGTTGAGTATCTAAATGAAGTTAGTAATAAAATTGGAAAAGATAAGTGTAGTGGATATAAGAAATATCTTTTAGCACAAAAAGAGCGAATTAGACGTAAAATGTCCAAAGTGAGAGCCCCTTTCGAACAAAATCGTAATTTAAAAACGCAAAGGTTTGATGCAGACATCAATTATGGAAATAAGAGAAGTAGGGAACTGGCGGGGATATATAGCGAACTTGAACAGATTAATGAGGATATAGAATGCGACATTGTTTACCACACATGTGCAGATATTCAACTTATATATTCTATGTTAGAAAATGGTATATACAATGACGGACTTGAACAAGTGGAAAAAATGATTAACACGAATCCAAAGATGAATATCCCAGATTTTATAACAAAAATTGACAAGGCAAAAGAATTAAAAGATGTACTTTTGAGAGAATTAGTCTACAGGGAATTGCTTAAGCCAGCTAGCTTATATACCAAATTTGAAAACATAGTAGGTAAAGCAGAACGACGAGCTAGTAAGTTACTTGCTAAAAGAGTAGAAGAAGCAAGACAAGTGTGCGAGCAAATGAAACAAGAAAACAACATAGATATAGTTTCTGAATATGATTTAGGAGGAGGTGTTGTTGAAGATATGTATTTTGAAACGATGAGAACAATTATAGAAGAGAGAACAAGGAATGCAACAATTAAAGCTATAGTAAAAGCAATAAGAGAGACGGGGTTTGTCATTGATGTAAAGAATAGTATTAAAATTGATAGAAAGAAAAATGTTGTTAAAATGTTGGCAAAAAAACCATCAGGGCAATTAGCAGAATTTGAAGTACAACTGAATGGAAAGTTTATGTATCATTTTGAAGGTTACGAGGGTGGCACTTGTACAAACGATATAGAACCATTTTTGCAAGTATTAGAAGAAATATACGGAATACATATAGTTAAAGAAAAAGTACATCATGATGAACCTTTGAAGGAGTTGAAGCAAAGACAGTATTTTGAAGATTCGAACAAAGGCAAACAAACGCAAGATTAATAAGGAGTAAATATGTCATTAGAAAATAGTTTCAGTAAGATTAAGAGAAATGCAGGCATTAAAAAGTGTTTAATTATTGATGGCAATATTGGAGATGTTTATTTATCAAACAATACAACTAGGGCAAAGATAGTTACATTACGTGAATATCTAGAGGAAATGCTAAAAGAATTGGATTATAGAGAAATCGTATATTGGGATAGAGTAGAAGGTGCAATTGGCGTAGGCGAAAATTTAAAGCTCGTTGATGATAATGACATAAAGGTAAGTGGTGACACATATAATGTTATTGGATTAGATGATGATGACGATTACGATGATTACTATGATGACAATGATGACGAATATGATGATGACGATGACTATTATGTTGAACCTCAAAAAACTTCGGTTAAGAAAAGCAAACGAATAGGGAATGCACAGTTTAAATCTCCGACGGATATTTTTAACATAATTTATAAAAATTTAGTTGATACTAAACAAAAGAGTGCATTCATAATAAATTGGTCAGAGTATTTATTTGACAACTCACATCTTACAGAGGAGGAGAGAGAAAATATAACATTGTTAAGCAAAGCAATAAAAGATAGAAAGGTAACATATCTATCTCCAGATTGTAATGAAAGTGTTGTAATTATTTTGATCAATAGTGCTTCATCTATACCAATAACCTTATATCGTGATAATCCTGAAGTAGAGATAATTACACTTCAAAAGCCTGATAGAGAAGAACGTAAGAGAATGATAAAGAAAATTAGTCCAGCATTTAAGTTAGAACTACAAGAAGGGACAAAAACGCTTTTAGATGATGAGAATATAAATTGTATTGATTTGTTAGAAGATTTTACCAATAGAGAAATAATTCAATTGGCGAGAATGTCTAGGAAAGAGGAAAAGACAAGCTTTGAAAAACTATTTTATCTTTTTAAATATGGAGAAAAAGACAATCCATGGGAGAAGTTAGAATATAAGAGAGTAAAGAATATACAAAAAGAATTAGAAAAACAGGTAGTAGGACAAGAAGATGCAATTAAAAAAGTTGAAAGAGCGGTGATAAAGGCGTACATGGGGCTAACAGGAATTCATAAGAAATCGTCAAAGGCTACTCCCAAAGGAGTTTTATTTTTTGTTGGACCAACAGGTGTAGGTAAGACAGAATTATGCAAGGCATTAGCAAAGTTTTTATTTGGAGACGAACAGGCGTGTATTAGATTCGATATGTCTGAATATGCTGGACAAAACAGTGATCAGAAGTTGATTGGTGCACCCCCAGGATATGTAGGATATGAGGAAGGAGGGCAACTGACTAATGCAATTAAAGAACATCCATTTAGTGTTATATTGTTTGATGAAATTGAGAAAGCAGCAAAGCCAAATCCAAGGATATTGGATATATTTTTGCAAATACTAGAAGATGGTAGACTAACAGATTCAAAGGGACAGACAGTCTATTTTAGCAATACTGTTATAGTGTTTACATCAAATTTGGGGAGTAGTACCGTTAGACCGAATGAAGATAAGAAGGTCGTTGCTCAACAATTTATTAATGTTGTTAAAGAATATTTTGATACTAAGTTGCAGAGACCAGAATTATTGGGAAGAATAGGATACAGTAATATTGTGCCATTTAACTTTATTCAAGATAAGGGATTCCAATATAAGATTTGTAGATCTAAGATGATGCCATTAATAGAAGAAATAAAAGAAAAATATAAATTGAGATTTGAATTTGAAGATGAAATAACTGCGATTAATTACATAATATCTGAAGTAGATTTAATGAAAGGTGGACGTGATATTTTAAATGCGATAGATCAGAAATTAATTGACCCGTTGGGGATATTCTTATTTGAAAAAAAAGAGATTTTGAATTTGCTCTCAAATAGTAGATTAATTGCTTCAGTTGGAAAATCAGGATTGAATTTTGGATTTAAATAAAATAAAGTTTAACATTGCATATATAAAGTTATCTACAAAAACTGAAGGACCTTTTAATAGATGTTGTATTTGGTTTCAGGGTTGTAATATTAATTGCAAAGGTTGTTGCAATAAAGATTTGCAGGACTTACTACCTAAACACATTGTTACACTAGGCAAGCTAATAGATATTGTTAAAGAGGCAAAAAGAGATTTTGATATAGAAGGAGTGACTTTGAGTGGTGGGGAGCCATCTATACAACAAGGGCTAATTGAATTTAATAAAGCGATTAGAGCGATGGGTTTGGGAATAATTATGTTTTCAGGTAAAAATATAGATTGTTTAGATGAGGCGTTAGTTAATAGCGTAGATCTTTTGATAGATGGACCTTTTATTGAGAATCAAATTGATGTAAACAGGTTGTTAATAGGATCTAAAAATAAAAACTTAATATTCGTTACAAACAGATACAAAGATGAAGGAAAATATTTTAATAATAAAATTGCTTTGAATGAAGTTGTAGTAGAGGATTGTATATTTATAAATGGAGATTAGCGTAAAAGAAAAAATTAAGCAACATAGAAAAACAAAAAGACGGCATCAATTGCTAGTATAATATTTGACTAAAATTTTTTAAAATTATAGCTTATGAATTATAGCAAGTATTTCATACACATATTGTAATTATCATAGTGCTAAGTTTGCAATAAGCACAATATAGGAGAACATAATGTACATTGAAGACAAATATAATATGACAAAAGATGAAAATATATTTTTAGCTAAAAGGAATATAGTTGGTAGTATATATAATAGCGTTAAACTTGAGGGACTAGATATTACATTTCCTGAGACATATGCTATTTATTATAAGGCACGATTAGAGAAAGTAAATATTGCGGATGTTAATACCGTTTTAAATTTAAAACACGCATGGAAATACATTCTATGTAATATTGATAAGCCAATAACTTTAGAGTATATATTGGATGTTCATAATGAAGTTTCAAAAGACGAGGCTCTCACTTGGGGGGTGCTGAGAAATGGTAGAGTAGGTATTAGTGGAACTGACTATAGACCTCCAATACCTATCAAAGAAGAAGTGATAGAGAAACTAAAAGAATTTGAACGAATTCCAGGGTGTACTGAGCGATCAGTAGAGAGAATGCTTTGGATGATGAAAAAGCAACTTTTTTGGGATGGCAATAAGCGAACGGCTATGTTAATAGCGAATAAAGATATGATTTCACACGGGAAAGGTATTATTACGATTCCAGAGAAAGATATTGAGTTGTTTGGACAGTTGCTTAGTAAATTTTACAGCTATGATGAAAAGGATGATTTGAAAGCTTTTATATTTGAAAAAGGGATAGACGGAATCGTTTTTGATAAAGAAGTTTCACGCGAAGAGCCAGTTTTAGAATAGGAAATTGAATTAAAGGTTACGTAGCTATTTTCATTTATAAAAACATATTATTCCAATAATGTACAATCAGCAATTGATAGGCTTCAAGGTTTTTTTAATTTTTATTTTAATTTTATTTGTTTAAATCAAATAAAGGCTGGGGACATTGTTGTAATCGTTGAGCCAGCGGGAATGTAAAAAATCTTGTGTAAATAGAATTTATTAGATGTAAAAAATTTACTAGAAACTATTTTGTATATATGAATTCAGCAAAAGTAGAAATGAATTGTGCTGAAGAGTATTTAGAATTGACTGAATACGAAAATCATATTTATTTTTAATTATTTTGTAGGAGAGGGTAAATGAAGTGTTTAAATTGTGGTAGTATAGAAATGTTTTATGTATCAATGTCGCAATATTTTCGTCACTATGAGTGCGGGGGAGTAACAACAAATCCAATTGAGAGCATTCGTTCGGTTGCATGTGCTAGTTGTGGTCATGTTGAGCTTTTCTCATCAGAAGAAATGATTGCAAGCTACAAAGAACGAAAGAGAAAAAATGAAATAGTAGAAAAACAAAGAAAAGAAATCGAAGAGGAACAAAAGCCAATAAGATTAGAAGTTGATAAATTAAAAATAGAGATTCTAGAATTAAAAAAATTTGTCGAAGATGATAATAATACTGTAAAACAAGTAAAAGAGGGAAAAGAAAAAAGAAGAGGAGTTAGAACGCAAATTAGCAATGCTGGAGTCTAATTTAAAAGATCTTGATTATAAAATTGCGAAAATAATGTCTTGATACCGTCCGACATTATTGTTATTAAGTCTTTACAAATTTGTTAAGGCGGTGTTAATGTTAATTAATGAAATGGGAATATAAAACAATCAATATAATGCCACCACTTAAGTTTACAAGCAAAGGTCTAGAAAAAGCTATGATGCCATTACTAAATGAGGAATTACATATGGCTGGCGAAGAAGGATGGGAATTAGTTACAGTAGCTCCATATGATATGGGTACTAAGTTCGTTCTATCTTTCAAGAGACCTAAAGAAGAATAAAAATGTGATAAAAAACTGATCGGATAGTAAGGGAGCTTGTAGATGAGTAATATAAAAGATAAAAGTTTAATGATAAGATCATCGGCGGCAGAATATCTGACATTTTTAACAGCAACTGGAAAGAGTGATGTTAATGCCATTTATGCTGACGAAAATGTTTGGATAACTCAAAAAAT
>CAUTUX010000031.1:0-7447 GCA_963542015.1 uncultured Clostridia bacterium
GCTTAACCTGCATTTGCGGCTCGTCCGCAATGTCAGGTTGAAGCGGGTGTTAGGTGCAATTTTATTCCTTAACATCTAATGATATATATAATATTGAATGATCACTTAAAGTTTTTATCTTCCCATAATTGAAGTTTTTCCCTTTATACTGTTTTACTTCATCTATGTGTTGCGTTTCCACAAACTCATATAATTCTTTACTAACAAAAATATAATCATCTTGTATTGCTTCCACATCATTATCATCGTTCAAGTTACCACGAAAAAATGTCTGTTTGTATAAAGGCTCACATTCAATTAAATTAGAGAACCCTATTGTTTCATTGAAGAATTTTTTATCAAAAGTTCCATTTATATAGTATTTATCACAGTTTAAATCTCCTCCAATTACAAGATTTTTTTGTGAAACAAACTTTTCATTAAAAAAACTTTTTATTTGTTCTAAACCACTTTCACCAGTATCTAGATGAAGACTAGAAAACAGTATTTGATCATTATCAAAATTGACTTGCACTACTTTAACTTTACCTGTATATTTGCTATCTTCATTTGGAAATACTTCTAAAGTAATATCTTTGGTAAAGTCACAATACTTTTTATTTACAAATATTGCCGTACCCCATTTTGAAGTATCATTTTTTGAATATTTCATAGATGTATGACTTTCTGTCCAGAAAATATTAACACCCAATTCAGATTCATCAATTGATTTTAGTAATACTTCTTGCAAAAAAACTATATCTGGCTTTAGCTTCTTTTTAAGAAAATTCCATGCTTGTCTTTGCCTGTCAATTTGTTTTTCAATGAATATTTGACTGTTTAATTTACTCCAATCCTCTGTAACCATTAAATTCCAAGTAGCTATCTTCATTTTTCATCCACCATATATGACATGTAATTTACAACTATTACCTAACTGCTACGCTCTGCGTAGTCCACCTAACTTCCGCTTAACCTGCATTGCCTCAATGGCAAGATCAGGTTGAAGCGGGTGTTAGGCGTTATCATCTACACAACCAACTTTAACTCTGTAATAATTCGAGCCATATTTGCAAAATCGTCATCATCGTGAAGAAGCGGAATATTATTTTCAATCGCAGTTTCTGCAATCAGCAAATCCACCGTACTGCGAATTGTCACACCTTTTCTACGACAACGGAAATTCAACAGAGCAGCATTTTCAAAGGATTGAATACCGCGTTTTAGCGAATATAACGGTACATCCATTAAATAAGATTTCAAAACAGCAAATTCTTTCTCGTCTTTTGAACCTTGCAGAAGCTCTTGATAAATAAATTCATTGATACAAAAATGTTTTTGTGCCTCAAGCAATTTTTCAAAATATGCCGTTCCAACAGTTTCCTTGCCACGAAAAAAATTGATCAGCACAGAAGTATCTACTAAAACCATTAAGAACTCCGCATTGCTTTATAATCATATCCATCAGCAAACTGAATTTTACCCTTTAGGTCGGCAAGAGTACGATTTTGTTTTTCAGAGGGCAATTCAATTGTTTCCATGTATGAAATAACCATCCGAGCCTGTTCATTATCAAGCATTGCAAAATAATCCATCGCTTTTTTTTTAAGAGCTGTTTCTACCATCAACAACCTCCTTATACCCTATGATTATACAATATTTTGATAATTTTTCTACCATATCTAATGACATAAAAATGCTAGGAATGTATCGCAGCTCTGAGATCTTTAGTAAATTTATAGCGCATAATTTACTTTTTATACAATTTTTTTACAATGCAATTTTATCTTTTTTATAGCCCAATCATAATGACTTGACATCGTACTTACAAAATATGAGCCTAAATCCGTTGTTCCCGTCCAAGAAAAATATTTTTTCGTAAAAAGTTCTTCATTTGAGTATTTATCAGCCAGTGCAAGAACTTTTTCATGACTTTCCGCGAGCATTGCTTTTGCTCTTTCAAGGCTTGTATTCTGATGCCTATTCCAAAACATGACATTCATTACACCATAGTTTTTCCAAGAATACTCAGGCGGCAAAAACGGAATGTTACTTTTTCTGTCAGCATTATTTTCTATGAATTTCAGCATAAGTTGATGCCATTCATACAAATGAATTAAAACATCTCTAACATTTTTATCACGATTCCAATGAGCTTCTTTTTTACTTTTATCGCCGGAAAAATCAAAAAACGTGTTCATTTGATTTTCAGTCATTTTAGAAATAATATCCATCAATTTTGAATAATTTTCCGTAGCGAATTTCAGTAAATCATCTTTATTTCTTGCCCGTGCCATAGTTCCTCCTATCCTAAAGCAGCTCTAGTAGAGCCGTCCGCCTAACATCCGCTTGACCTGCATTTGCGGCTCGTCCGCAATGTCAGGTTGAAGCGGGTGTTAGACGATATAGATATTACATAATTAAAAATAGCAAGTTATCGAGCAGATAACTATTTACATTAAAATAATTACTTACCAACGATCGTATTTTTTTATCGACCTTGTGTAAAGGTTTTAAGGTGTTTAGCTGGATTTCAGAGCCATCAAAATATACCTTGCTATATTGCTTATTTTTATTACAAGTAGAAGTTAACGTATTAAAAATAACATTTCCAACATATTTTTTTTGTAATAATGCTTTGTTAATATCAAATATTTTTTCACCAAGAGAATTAAAATCTTTATTGATTATTAAAAATCCATCATCAGAAAAATCTAAATTAAAAATTTCAAAATTATTATTCATGATTTTTCTCATTGCTGTATAAAAGATTAGTATAGCCATCCTTAATCAAATTACATACATCCATAATCATTTTATCGGAATTTTCTTTTGTTTCTACAAAAAAAGTCTCATTTGTAGGTGTGTCTGTATGAAACAATCTATGCCTATAATTATGATATTGATTATATATATTTTCAAGATATATTTTATTCTTTTTATTTATTGTCCCTTTTATATAACATGGAGTTAAAACATATTTATTTAATTCAAGAGAGAAATGATTACCTATATCTTCCTTTTTTGTACATGTTATATTATTTTTTACAAAAACTTCTTGTATAAACGACTCTAAAGACCTTAAAGCAGGGCTAGTAAACGCCGAGTAATCAGGTAAAT
This sequence comes from uncultured Clostridia bacterium, assembly GCA_963542015.1. Lineage (GTDB taxonomy): Bacteria > Bacillota > Clostridia > Christensenellales > CAG-917 > CAUTUX01. The sequence continues at coordinate 3,100 of CAUTUX010000031.1, forward strand.
TACTAATTTCTAAACGAGTAAATGCTATTGAAGTTATTAACATCTTTTTTATATCAGAATTAACTATAGAAGATATAGAGGCAAATATATTATTAAATATAGTATTTAAATCTGATACATTTAAATCTATTTTATACGTTTCTTCCTGTGCTTTTATAATTTCCGAATAGCATTCTTTGTCTGCTAAAAAATAATTTATTTGTTGTGATAGCCATAATGGTTTACCTTGTATAAACATATTACCGGTATTATATTTATGAATTGTTATCTTATCAAAAAAAGGAGCTTCATATACATATTGCTCCCCCGTAGATATTGTCTTTCTTGTTTTTTCAGTAGCTCCACATTCATTTGTCAAGAATACTATAAAATCATTAAAAAAAAATTTATCATAAGGAATCGAAATATTGTATTGATAATCATCTGATACTTGGCACTCTTTGATAACATATTCTTCTATTTTTTTCCCTAATTCTATATCTTTACCTTGTATCTGAATTGATATTTTACCATTTTTTTTAATATAAACAATAAATATACAAGATTTATCCTCTACCTGTATGTTTATTATGTTTTTATTTTTTTTACTTTCTAAGATCTCAGTAGATAAAATTGGTAATTTGTTATATTTATTTTTACAATAATCTTTTATAACATTAATAATTTTTCTAGGATTTAAATTTAAATCTGACATTTATATGCTCCATTCATATTATTTTAAGGTAATATACTAAACAAACATATTCTTACATCCCAGTGGGCAATCCGTCTAACATTGTTTTAAACCGCAAGTTGCATCAGCAACTTGTCGGCTTTGAAAACTGTGTTATGTGATATTACTTCTGCATTAAAGTTGAATAATTCAAATGATTTTCTCTTGCAAAAGAAATAAACTCTTTTTCTTCCTGTGTTACGCGAATTTGAAATTTCAAAGGATGGCTAAACTTTAGTTTTCGACCAGCATTTTCTCTTGCTCCGCCATGTCCAAATTCTTTTACATAATTTGCAAGACCTGATTTTTTTAAGTATTCCTTTTCAGAAATAATTTTTTCATCAGGAGAAAGTTCTGCTTCCAATTTCTTAAAAACATAACCCTCCGAATCTTTCACATATACATATCCCATAATCAAACCTCCTTCAAGCGCTTCTCAGCAAGTTTTATAGTTTCTTTTGGAGTTTTCTGTGTCTTCTTTACAAAAACAACTCCTATTACAATAATTTTTCCTTCTTTATATTTAAATAAAGACCTAAGTTCATTTGATTTTATTTCAAAAATCTTTTTCTGAAGATGCTTTACTTTTACAAACTCAATTCCCTGTTGTTCAATTTTTTCATATTCTATTTTTAGTAAATCTTTTTGCGATTGTTCCAAAGATGATATTTCCGATTCAGCAACAGGAAGTTTTTCCACCTTAAACCTCACGATTTAAATATACCATTTATTTTGATTTTGTCAACAATTTCAATTAAATATATAAAAAAGACGGGTATAACTCACTTTTTTATTCCTCTTTTCGAATATTTTCAACTCTTTATCTATCCATTTTTACCAGTATCAAGACATAATTGAACTTCTTTTTTTCTTCTTTTCATAAATTCTACCAGTTGAACAAACTACAGTTAAACTGTATTTATCGGCACTTTTTACTAATTGATAATTCCATTTTCATTGATTAATATTTTCATTAAGCATAAATCCATTGTATACTTGCATTCCAACGCTCTGCGTTGTGCACATAACATTCGCTTAACCTGCATTGCCATAAAGGCAATGTCAGGTTGAAGCGGGTGTTAGGTGTTATCCTAAGAAATATAGCCCGTATTGTATATTTTTTTCCTTATCAAAGCAATCTTTAATTATAGAATAATATGTATCATCATTATATTCAAAATTCCTGAACAATGAAAATGCTATTAAATCAGCAATTTGTATAGATCGAGACATTTTTGAATCTAAAAACAATGGAACTTCTGAAAAATTATTTAATTTCTCTTTCCATTGATTTCCCATTGTCTGATAAATCTTTGACCAATTCTGATATTGATTTTCCATTTTTGATTCATCAAAGACTGCTAAACCTCGTGCAGTCTCTTCATTTTTCAAGTATTTTCTTTTTAAGAATTTATCAAACCGGCTTGTTATTTGTGTGAATAGATTCTCAGGTACATTTTCTGTTGAGTTATTAATTACTGCACCAAAAAGAATAAATTGACGTGGATAGTTATTTTTTACATAATCAAGACATCCCTTTAAAATAGATTCTCTATTTTCTTTTGGGATACTTCTCCATATACCTTTTCCGCTTCTTATCGGACTTGCATGTAACTCTAAGTCTGCCCTGCCCATATATTTTAACATAATATCATCTACAGCTTTTTGAATCCAATATGTTTGATTTTCAAAAGTTGCAAAGCCGGCTAGAACACTATATTTTACATTTGGATCTGAAGTTACTCCTGAATCATCAGCATATAGTAGATACATGAAAATCCTCCAGACAAAAAAAGAGAGCCAAGCGAGAAAACTCGACGCACCACTTAAAGGCTGCACTCCTGACCCTGTTTCAAAATATACACATATTTCATACAGTAGTCAATATTTAGTCACGGAAATCATTTTTTAAATCATATCTGTTGATTCAGCTTAATTTTAATCATTTTACAGGTTTTAAAGTCAGAAATATCCATAAAATACTCAAAAAAATTGTGATTTTTTCTAAAAACGCCATAAATTATTCAATGACAATAGAAATTTCCCAAAAATTGATTTCCGTGATATTTAGTTTTCTGTTTTTAATTTCCCGCCTTCAGGCGTACACCTAACATACAGTTAAGCTGCAAAACGTACCGGCGTTTAGCCGGCCGCTCTTCAGAGCGGGTTTTTTCAGCCTTGAACTGCGTGTTAGACGCATTGAATTATTTATCTTTCTATCAGCTTTCCAGTTAAATATTTATGTAAAATACTTCCTGCAAAAACTTCATATTCCATACCTTCTTCAAAAACTTTAGCCTTTAGATTATTCATATCTTGCTTTACAAGCATTATATCTATCTTCTCTCTTTTTGTAAGCATACTTTCAGCAGCTTTTTTAAAATCATTACTAAGATCATAAAAATTTTTTACCGATTTCCATTCATCATTTTCTATAGATTCATACAACTCTTTTTCACTATTCATTTTCTTCTCCCTTAAAATCAAGATATTTTGCCGTATATTTTCTACTTGGAAAAATAGTTTTCAAAAAACAAACATCATTTTCAAGTACGCAAGGAACTACATATACATATCTATCAATTTCTACAAGAAGCAAAAGTTGATTTGGATATTTTTCTTTATTTGGATGCTCTAAAATATCCAATAAACCATCTTACTCAATTGCCACAATAATTCGCTCAAACGATATATTTCTATCTCTTTTAAGCATCATATTTTTTTCATTATTCCAATCGAATATCATACTATAAATAATTGACTATTCCAAAGTTCCAGTTTATCGTGTCGCAAGGCATCGGTCTAACTTCAGCTTAAACGGTGACTTACCTGAGCTACTTATATTTTGTTTTAACCTAATTTTCATCGAATGGTTTATTATTTTTTCCCGAAATTAACGATATATACTCTTTCACAATTTCTTTAGCTAAAGATCTTGATATAGTTTTCATATCTGAAAATTCATCTCCTTCTGAATTCGCGGTTGCTTTATATGCTAATTTTCCACTTACAATATCAGTTAAGGTAATTTCAAAATCGGCCTTTGGATATGAAACTGAATATCCACCAGATGTCGTTGTATAAGGAATACGAATGAGTTGTCCATTAACATATTGTGAACTATAATTTATATATGTTTGTTGAGGAATATAAGCAGAATTTTCTCCTGCAGAAATAATACACACAGTTATTATTCCATCTATGTTATTTTTAATTAAAATTTCTTCTCTTTCTTGTTCAGAATAATCTTTAAGTGGTGAAAAAATATTTATACTAGAGATACAATTTAAATTATTCTCTATAAATGCAGATACAATATCACTTTCTAAAGTTTTACGAATTTCAATATCTCTGATATTCCCAAAAACTAGGATATTTTTATAATTTGAAATATCAATATCTGGATTTATAAAACTACTAATTTTGGTTGTTGCACAACTTGTTAAAAATAATAGGATTATTACTAAAAGTAATTTTTTCATTTCTCCTCCAAAGCGCGGTGCATTGTACCGTCCGTCTAACATCCGCTTAACCTGCATTGCCGTAAAGGCAATGGCAGGTTAAGCGGGTGTTAGACACCACCTATACCTTAAACTTTTTTACTTCCTTCGCCAAGTTATCAATACTTGCTTTATT
>CAUTUX010000032.1:0-5993 GCA_963542015.1 uncultured Clostridia bacterium
CGATCAATGTTGAATGTGGAGCATTCAACATTTCGCCCGTCACGTTCTAGGTAATCTTTAGCACCACCAAGAGAAGCCTTTCCGTTACTATTTCTAACTTTCAAAACTGCCATTATCTTAACTCCTTCAAAATCTCCGATAAGATAACTTTTGTTTCTGAAATTTCACGGAGCAAATTCATTCGGCTATTTTCTAAATTCTCTTTCACTTTTAATAGCTCTTCAAGTGAAATTAAATTATCTGGATATTGAGCAATGTAATTCAAAAAATCTCTGTTCAATTTCACTTGATAATTTCCTAATTTTGCCAAGTTAGAATTTAAAATTTTGAATTGTGAAATTGGTAAATCTTTGATGATTTTAGGCGGTCTATTCTCAATTAAATTTCTTACAAATTCACTCATATTTTGATTTGTAATTTCAGAAAAATACTTCAGCTGGTCGAACTCTTTTTCTGTCATTCTGACCTTAACTAATTTCGTTTTATTTTCGCTCATAGTTGTGTATCCTCTCCAGGGGTTCAAAGGGGACATAGTCCCTTTTGCAAGACGTGTCTTGGTCACTTTGTGGCCACAGACGCGTGTCTTGCAACTATCTAATAATGTGGTGCTAGAACTCGCTCTCTCGATTATAGCATATCCACTTATTAAGTTCATTATTAGATAGTTCTGTCTCTCCTGTTTGTTCATTGATCAACAGGAGAGACTTTGATTATTCACCAATCAATATTGGTGAATAATCAACTCTCTTTTATCTCCTAATTTGATTAGATTAGAGAGATAAAAGTTTTGTTCATTCTCATTTAAAGAATGGGCAGAAAATAAAAAAAGGACACTAAAATTAGTGTCCTTTTTAGCTACCGCCCTTCGGTTGCTAACTCGATATTTTTGTACACCAATCTCCAAAGATTGCTTATCAAAAATCTCAAGTCCAATATTAATTATTCCACCATTTACGAATTGTTTTTGGGTCTATTCCAGTCTCTCTATAACAATCAATCTTTTTACCTTCTGGATTATTCATTCTCCATTCTCTTATTAATTGTTCTTTATTAGGTCTACCATTACCAGATCTCCAATCAGGTTTATAAATCTCTTGTAATGCCCTAGCCCCTTTTAAGTGTTCAGCTCTGGTTCTATAATTTCTTTTATTCTCTTTAATTTCTATACCACTTAATTTAGAGATTGTATCTCTAGGATAATTTACAGCCGGTTCCTTATAGGCTTGTAGACCAGCTTTAATATCTTTTATCGTAAATCGATTTTCATTGCTAGTAGATAAACTATCAAACCGTTCCAATAAATTATATGCATCAGATTTTAATTCGCTAAAAGGAATATCACATTTTTTTGCATAAATTGCTAATGTCATAATTCCGAAATACCTATGACCTTCTTTAATTTTATTAGTTATTTCACGAAGCCACCAATCATATAATGCTCGCTTAATATACCAACGTCCCTTTTTTTTACCTTCTACAATTCGGCTTTGATACCAATCTGGCCAAAGCTCTTTAGCTTGATCGATTGGTGTTACATCAACTACATCAATATTTCCCTTATATTCAAGCATAGATTTAACATTTGGAATATAATCATTTAACTGTTGCATAGTCCATTTATCACCTAAACGAAATGCCCTAACTGGATATTTAGGACCCATTTTAGAGGCACTACCAACTATACGAAATCCTTGTGTAATCGGTTGAAACTGAATATTATCCCATAATGTAGTACAGTAATCATTCCATATTCTAAAAGTTAATCCTTTTTTTATTTTATCAACCTCTCTACGAATATATGGTTTCATAGGTAAAGGTTCTTCTAAAAAATAATACAAATGTAATCCATGACCACTTAACACAACATAAGTTGCTTTAGGTAAAAACGTTCTACCATCCCATAATGGATCAATAGTATTCATCTGATGAATAACATTTACTAACTCTTTCATACCTTGCCCATCAAGGTCAAACGCTACTGCATGAAGTAGACTAGCATTTTTAGTTAATCTTCTCTTACCAAAATAACTAATCGGAGACATAATTACATTTTCTTGACCCAGTCCATCCCTAATGCCTTCTAATTCATCAGTAATAACCTTATGTTCTCCTCGTTCCTTAACTTGTACAAGAATACCATTAGGTTTTCCACTAAATACTCCTTTTTCTTCAAATGTTCCTTCTGGAAATAAATCCCTATAAAAATCCAATGGATCTACTTCTTCAAAACCTTGATCTCTAAACCACTTTAATTTCTGTGTATATAATCGTTTATCTGATGGTGTTTCTATTGTTTGTTTCATACCCTTTAAAACCCCTTTAAAACCCCTTTAAAACCCCTAAGGGGGCTTATATTATCAATACATTTTTTCCCTATTTTAACACAAGGTAGTAAATAAAGCTAACAAAACATAAATTCTTATATTATCAATACATTTTTTCCCTATTCAAAAAAAATAAAAAACCCTAAATTTAATTAGGGTTTTATTTTTATATTCGCTTGTTCTTTACTAAAATTCTAAAATACGGACACTTTCCATTTATTGATAAATCTTTTCCATCATCACCTTTACGAAATCTTATAATTTCAAATTGATCGGGATTAAATTTATGTAAAAAAGTAATAGGAACCCCCATGGCACCTTTATAGTCACATGGTATATCTTTTGTTTTATTTACATTAATACCTTCGTAATTATCATAATTGGGATAATTTAACTCATTATCCTTATATGTTTTTATTAATTCAATATCCTCATGTCGTTTAAAATTGTCCAAATTAGTTAACCATAAACAATTATTAGAGGATATTATCCGTTCACCATTTTCATTTATTTTAGTTTCCGAACCATAAAGATCATAATATGGAGGAACTATAAAACCAGATATACCTCTACCTAAATTAATTCCTAACCAAGCTTTATTATCTTTAATTAATGCAAAAATATCTTTATAAGTAATTGCGTTAATATTACCTATAACTAAAAAATGTTTACCATGTTTAATTACTAAGTCGATAAACTCTCTAAACAAAGAAAATGGCGGATTAGTAATAACAATATCTGATTGTTTTAACAATTCAATGCTTTCATCACTACGGAAATCACCGTTACCATTAAAAAACTTTACATCATCAATACTAGGGATAACAACATCATTATTTCCAGTATATTCATAATAATATCCGCTATTCTTTTTGTTCACATCACAATTAAAAATATTACAATCATCAGACACATAACATGCAGATATTATCTTTTTTAAGCCCAATCTTTCAAAATTAGTAGCAAAATATTTATAAAAATTACTACTAATAGGGTCATCGCAATTACAAAAAACAACCTTATCTTTGAAATGGCTTTCATAATGCTGTAATTCACGTTGTATATCGACTAACTGAGTATAAAATTCATCATTCTTATTTTTTTTTGCTTTTCTTAAAAAATCATTTTCGTTTTTTCTGGATTTACTAATTTGTAAGTTGTTCAAATATATCTCGTCCTAACATTCTAATAGCAGTTTCTGAAATTTCAAACATAATACTAAACATATCTTCCCCAGACCAGCGAGTTCCATCGCCAGTAGTATACATAGATGCAGATTGTAACATAATAGTTTTATCTTCATGACTTACAAATTTATTTACACATAAATTTGTGTTAAATGCCATTCCATAATTAGCAGCAGATAATCTATCAAGTCTATTTAATATACCATCATCATATCTTAATGTAACCTTTCTATCGTCAGGTCTAGTTACAATAATAGTCTTAGTTAAGAAGTTAGATCCTTCTAAAAAAATTACATAAGGAAAATGTGATTCGCCCAACATAAAATTAGCAATTTCTAATATATTTTTATGAGAACGCTCTATGGCATTACCAGCAGCCATAAGATCTTGATCATTATTTTTACCAACCAATATTCCTTGTTCTATATTTTCTATATCTTTTCCTTGATATTTAGCTTCAGAAACCAACACTACACGCCAACGACCTTTATCATCTTTGACCTCAATTATTCCACCATCAGGCTTTATACTTGCATTAGATAAATATAAAGTTCGACCTAAATCATTATCAATTTTTTGTAAAGCTTTATTAATTTCTTCTTTTTTTATACTAGATCTATATCTAAATTTTAATGTTGGATATTTAGCTTCCAATGCTGATTTTACTAATTTTGATACCTCACCAACATTACTATCATGTTCTTTAGCTAGTTCACCAAATATTCCAATTACACCATGTGATACTTTGTGTTGAGCCGTTAATCTTTTTGTTTGTTTTTGTTTTGACATACTTTCCCCACCTAATTTTATAAAAACTAAAACTCCTCTTTTATTATTAATTTATTCAACACAAAAGTCTAGATATCCACCACTCAAAACTCCAAAACTATAAACATTAAATACGCATTAATCGTTTTCGTTCGTCAGCGTCTGACGATTTAGCTACAAGCTTTTCAGATAGCTTTTCTTTCTCCGTTTTTAGCTCGCTTACTTCTAAATAAAGTTTGGCTTTATCATTCCTCAACTCGGATAACTTACGTTCTGATTTTCTAATGTCAGATATCAAATCCGCACTTTTAAGCTTTAATGTATCTGGGTCAAATGCCTTAATAATGCGTTCCTGTTCATTCCGTTTATGCTCTAGGAACTTAATATTCTCCTCTAACTTTTCTAACTCGGTACGTTGCTCACTTAATTTCTTGTCCGTTCGCTCTGCTGATCGGCGAACAAGAAATAACCCAAACCACCACAAGAAACAGATAACACCTGGCACGATAACAGGAGCATAATGTTCAGCTTTAACGCTACTGATATATAACGCTATTGGCTCTCTCTCTACATCACTTGCACCATAGCCATACTCATAACCAATTCGCCCCTTGTTGATGTTAAGGGAAGCCATAAGTTGATTAATGCTATCTTGATTACTAGCACTTTCATAATACCGCTCTGAAAAGCCATTACTTTGACCTTGTTCAATCGCTATTTTATAGCGATACGCAAGACTATCAGCAAACAATACTTTCTCATACGCTTGACTTAAACCAAAGCACATTATGAAAGCTACTAAAATAAAGCTCAAAATAGACCATTTAAAGCCCCATTGTGCTACATAGATAGACAGGATAACCCCAAACACCAAAATAAGCGTAAAAAGGCAATTAATGCCATTTAAAAAACCAAAGTCCATATTATCGACTGAACCCCCTCGAAATTGTTTGTCCTAAACTCTTATTTCTCTCTAACAAACTAGATACATCATCACGATTAAATGCACCTAATGACTTGGCTCGTGCCTTATTTCCACCTTGCTCATAAGTAATATTGCCTGTGCTTGTCATTCGACTAATCGTGATACCTTTCTGTTGTAACGCTCGCTCAAAATCATCTTTGCTTTTGATGTTCTTGTCTTTCCATATATCTTGCAAGTCCTGTCGGAGCGTATCTTTCCACGATTTAGCAAGATAATTCTCATCGGTTTTCTTGCTCGTTGGTTGCATACCAGCGTGTCTTTCACGCTCATTCTTGATAGCCTTGCTTTGGTCTAACGTGCGTAACCCATATTTCTTACAAATTTCATCGTTAAGGCGGTATAAATCTTTGGTTAGAATGTCAGCACCTTTTGACACTTCAAGGCTCTTAGCATTTGAAATTCGCAATTTTTTGCCTGTTTCTGAATTAACGGAGTTAATAATCAAGTGATTGTGTAAATTATCGGTATCGTTGTGAGTTTCAACTACAACTTGATACCCTTTTTTCGCAAACACTTCTGCCAGTTCCTTGCCCATTTCGTGAACATCTTCCGCATTGTAAGATTGTTCGCCATGCTCATTGTCAAAAGATTGGACTATCCAATAATATTGCCTACCCTCTGTCTTATCAAAAAGCTCCTTTGTGAGTTGCATATCTTCCGCCCATTCCTCAGGGCGATCAATGTTGAATGTGGAGCATTCAACATTTCGCCCGTCACGTTCTAGGTAAT
>CAUTUX010000033.1:0-5830 GCA_963542015.1 uncultured Clostridia bacterium
TGGTTTGTAAATCATAGCAAATAAACGTCTAACACAGTTTTCAAAGCCGACAACGCAAGGCGTTGCTTGCGTTGCGGTTTAAAACCATGTTAGACGGATGCCTTACGGCACTGATTGTTTAATTAGAAATTCATCCTTTAGAAATTTTATACTCTATTGTGTGTACAAATTACACATATTATGATATATTCAATCTGGAGGTAATGAAAATGGCAGTCGCATTAAAAGATGTAAGAATTGATTTGAGAGCTAACATTCAGCAAAAATCTACACTTGAGAAAGCTGCTGAACTTAAACATATTTCTCTCTCTTCATATATTCTTTCAACGTCATTAAAACAAGCACAAATAGATTTAACAAAAAATGACACCCTTGTGCTTTCCAATCGCGATAGAGATTTAATAATGATGGCTTTAGATAATCCTCCGGAACCTAATGAGGCTTTGAAAAGATTATTTCAATAATGAGTGATTACAGATTAGTTTCAATCAAAGAAATACAAGGAAAATCGCTCCTTAAAAAATTTGATTGCGGTATTGAGAAATTAAATGAATTTTTATCAAGATATGCAATAAGGAATGATGAGTTAGGTATAGGTAGAACTTTTGTTGCTTTGAATAGCAATAACCATATTTTAGGCTATTTCACATTAGCGACAGCTCAAGTTGCTTATCAAGAAGTTCCAGATGAATATAAAGGTAAATTACCCAAATATCCAATTCCTGCGCTGAGAATTGCAAGGCTTGCTGTTAATAAAGAATTGCAGGGAAATGGAATAGGAAAATGGCTTCTTTCACAAGTTTTTATAAAGGCTGTTCAAGTATCAGATATAACAGGTCTCTATTTAATAATAGTAGATGCAAAAGAAACTTCAAAAAGCTTTTATGAATATTACGGCTTTCAAAGACTCGTGGATGAGAATTTATCTTATTTCGTGATGGTTGATACAATAAGAAAAGCAATTCAGGGATAATATTGGATTATTTTTTAATTTTATTCCAAACGATAGTAATTGAATGGAATAATAAAAATAAAATCGTCTAACACCGTTTTCAAAACTGACATTGCACTTTCGTGCAATGCGGTTTAAAACAATGTTAGGTGTACATTACACTTCGGCGGAAATTGGAGAAAGAAAATGAAAAAAAACTTAATTGATACTAATCTTTTATATGATCTTGCAGGTATAAACGATCATAACACATCTATTGATTGGGATTTATTGAGGAGTGAGATGAAAAAAATAGGTGATTTCTCAATATCCGAATTATCGCTTTTTGAATTATACACACATAAAAGCTTTACTGAAAAGGAAAGAAAACTGGTGCAAGACTATATAATTAACAATAAAATAAATATAGTTCAAAGTTTACCTGATATTTCCTCGTTTATAAGTCATACTAATAATCATAACTTAAAGAATCCAGAAATTGTTGATCAAATTTTATCATTAAAAGCGAAATTAGAAGGTACAACATTAAGAAGTTGTATATATCTTATATTTTTTATTACTTTTTATATTTACATATGCAACCAGAATTTCAGAGTTTTTATACATTCCAAATTAATTGCCTATTAGAAAGTAATCAGAAACAAACTTTAGATTATTCTATATCAATCATGGAAGATTTCTACAAAAAAGGTGAAGCTCCGAAACCAAAAATACAATCGTTATTAAATTCAATGTTGTATAGTATCTTTTTTAATTATGAAATATCTTTTCAAAAAATCACAATTGTCGAATTAATTGAAAAAAGAAAAACTATATAGAAGATTCTTCTATTCCTTTATTTGCGATAAAAGATAAAATACTGAATGCTAGGAATGGTATACTATGTGAAAAAACTCTGTATTGGAAAAAACTTGATGAATCACTAGATTTTATGAAATCTTTTTTTGAACAGAATTTCCCAGTTGAAAAAAATTATATTGGCTATTATTGCTATTATGCACATCAATTTTTAACACAAGGAAAGAAATTTGATAAGAATAATTTAATCGACTCATTGTTTCATTTTCATGATAATCAATATGTGGTTTATACATTGGATAATTTCTTATTAGAAACCTATAATGGAGAAAGTCAATATACTTTATTAAAAGAATTACAAAATAAAATAAAAATCACCTAACACCGTTTTCAAAGCCGACAAACCGATCGAGCCCGCTGCGGTACAACCAGTTGTTATGTGGACTGCCCGCTGGGCAGCTTTCGTTGAAAGAAAAGTCCCAAACATTTTTCAATAATGGGGCAAAATATTTTCAACTATTATTTTATTTCTTATGTTTTCATTTGTATTTGCCAATGATTTGACAGATTATTTTCCTGCAGAAAAAGGAACCGTTTGGATTTATACATCTTCAAATGGTTCTATAACTGATACAATTATAGTAATGGAAAGTAATAATTCAAAAGAAGGAGACTTTCGCTGTGTATTTGGCGATCAAACTCCAGCAGGAGCTTATTATATAGCTTATGCAGAAGAAGATAATAAAATAATTTCTTATGCAAAAATAAATATTTTAGGACAAACCATTCAAGAATCAAGACCCTTCCCTTTAGTATTAGGTCAGCCAGGTCTTTCTTATAATTTTAATAATGGTGATGATTGCAGATGTTCTGTAGAAACAGGTAGTGTAAAATTTGAAAATTTCAGTTTTCTGGATTGTATTATTGTAATTGAAAAGCTATATGATTCTGGAGCATTACAAATAACTAAAAAAAGTTACTATGCAAAATATATTGGATTAGTTTATGTTACACTTATTGGTAAAGATGGACTAGAAAAAGAATTCAAGAAACTAAAAGAAACAAGTTTAATTCAATAAAGTATTGTAAAAACTATTTTATCTACAAAACATTATTTTCATAAGACTTCATAATGTAAAAAAACGCGGTCAAGTCGCGTTTTTTTATACTTGACGAATTTAAGAAAGTATAATTATAATATGATTATGGATGAGTTAATCTTTGAATGGGCTTCTGTAAAAGCGGAATTGAATTATGCAAAACACAAAGTAACTTTTGAAGAAGCCAAAAGCGTTTTTATGATGAAAATGCCGTGTTAATTGCAGATCCGGATCATTCAACTTTAGATGAAGACAGATTCATTATACTTGGACTTAGTTCAGAAATGCATATGCTGTTGGTCTGTCATTGCCATAGAGAAAATGACAGGATCAGAATTATCTCTGCAAGAAAAGCCGACTTGCAGGAATCTAAACAGTACGGAGGAAAATAATATGAGAGACCACTACGATTTTTCAAACGGAATTAAAAATCCATATGCTGATAAACTTAAAAAACAGATTACAATTCGTCTCGATGACCAGGTAATTGATTACTTTAAAAATATGGCGGAAGAAACAGGTATGCCGTATCAGAATATTATAAATTATTATCTTCTGGATTGTGTAAAAGAAAAAAAACATTTGGAAGTAGCGTTTAGTAAATAAAATCACATAACACAGTTTTCAAAGCCGACAAACGGACAAGCCGTTTGCGGTTTAAAACCATGTTATGTGGATGCACCACTGGTGCACGGGGGAGAAATAATGGAAAAATTATATGATACAGCCATTACAATAATTCAAGCTGTAGGAAATATTGATAATGAAAAATATGTAATGCCTGCTTTTCAGCGACAATATTGTTGGAGTATGGAACAAATAGAAAAATTATGGGATTCAATTTTACTTGGATATCCAATTTCGACATTTCTTTTTTGGCATGTAGATGATAATAATATAATGTCAGATACAAAATTTTGTACATTTTTAAAAAATGTTACATTTGATAATAGAAAAAAATCGGATTCTCCAAATTATGATTTGTCGATTATTAATGTTAAAAAAACTGATACAGCAGTCTTAGATGGACAACAAAGATTGACCTCATTGTATCTATCGCTCTTGGGAGATGCCTTTATTAGACCGAAGAATGCAAGAAGACTAAATGGTGATAGAATCGTTTCTAAATTAGTAATTGAACTGAATAAGAATAAATTAACCATTGATGAGGAAGAATATAATAGCAAAAAATACGATATAAAATTTACAGATAAGGTTGGAAAATTAAGTCCCACCCAATTTGACTTTAAAAACATACTAGATGAAAGATTTAGAGATAATACAACAAGACAAGATGAAATACAAAAAGCTATTGAAAAAGTTCCTCTTGATAGTAGGGAATATGCACAAAATATTTTAGATAGTTTATGCTCAAAAATTTATGAAGAACGTTTAATTAGATTTGTTGAAATTAGAAACATGTATCAAGATGATGCTTTGGAAATGTTCGTGCGCTTTAATAGTGGCGGAAATTCTCTTAAAAAATCCGATATTACAATGTCTATATTAGAAGCATATTGGCCAGAAGCAAAAACTCAATTTGGATATATTTTAGTAGATTCTTATCAAGGTTTTGGAACCGATTTTATTATTCGTACTGCATTAATGCTTTACGGTGATGTCATAAAATCGACTATTAATTCTGAAATTGCTACAGAATTAAGAAAAAATTGGAATCTATTCAAAGTCACTCTAAAAAAATTAGCAACACTTTTAAAAGATTTTCGAATTGATATTTCTCGTTTTTCAAGCAGTTGGAATGTTCTACTGCCAATTATTTATTATATATACTTTAATCCAGAGTATATAAATAATAAAAAAGCAATAAAGGCATATTTAATTAGGGCGATTTTATTTACATATTTTCAATCTGGAACAACGACAAAACTTCAACAGATGAAAAAACTCATTAATGAGAATGATACTGAAATATCAATAGAAGTATTAAACCAATTAAATGATTTAAGAGTTTCTGAAGCTAAAATTGAAGATATTCTAAATGCAGAAAAAGGAAGTAGAGTTGCTGGAGAAGCTCTTTATTATTTAAGTCTAGATTGGATTAAATCAACATTAAAATATGAACAAGATCACTTGCATCCAGAAGAACGCTTTTATAAGACAAAACCTGCAAACATTGATATGTCAGCATGGTCTAGATGGAAAAATAACAGAAACCGATTGCCAAATCTTCAGTTTTTAGAAGGAAGATCAAATGGTAGTAAAAATGATATGTTGTTACTAGATTTTTATAATGAAATGAATGAAGAACAACAAATCTTATTTAAAAAGCAAGCATTTATTCCAGAAGATGTAAGTATGGAATTTGAAAATTTTGAAGATTTTTATGAAGAAAGAAAGAAAATTATTACAAAAAAATTAAAAGATATTTTAGAATAAAAACATATACACATAACACCGTTTTCAAAGCCGACAACAGGACAAGCCGTTTGCGGTTTAAAACAATGTTAGACAGATGCCTTACGGCACGATAAACGGTAACTTAAAAAATAGGATATATTTTTATAAATTAAAGCTTAAAACTAAAATTAGTAACTTAGTTTTTTTGAATGAACGTATGTTTTATATAATGGCTGCTCGTACACGGAAAGATAAAACCTCTATTCAGGGACTCTTAAAACAGCTAAGAAAATCAACAAACTGTAGGTCATTCTGACTCTTTTGGTGACTGTATAAAGGTAAGCTAAAAAATCACACGTTAATTTTTGTATTTTAATATTACTTTCTTCTTGACAAATACTTCTGTTTGGCATTAGTGTAGAAATGTGATAAGAAGTTTTGATGATAGAGAAACAGCATCAATATGCAAAGGTAATAAAAGTAAAAAGTTACCGATGACGATTCAAAATATTGCAAGAAGAAAACTTCGAATGATTGAAGCTGCAAAAGTTGTAGAAGATTTAAGGATCCCTCCAGGTAATCGTTTAGAAAAACTTGCTGGGAATTTAGACGGATTTTATTC
>CAUTUX010000034.1:0-5055 GCA_963542015.1 uncultured Clostridia bacterium
AATTGCCTGATTTAATTCTAGGTTGTTAACTTTTCCCTGTGGATAGTATCCTCTATATTTTTCTCTATCTGGTATATGAGTTACAGTTACATTCGCATGTCCAACTATTTCACTTTCTGAATAGCCGTTAATCTTTGCAGGTTCATGAGTTGTTTTGTTATACACTATCCCAGAAACGGATAACGGTTTTAGCCTATATGGCAACTTATTAACAGCAATATGTACTTTAATATTATTGCTTTCTTTTTCTACTTTAACTCCGTCTTCTTCTGGATAATCAATACTGTCAGCACCTATTTCTGATGTATCAATATTTACTGTTTTTCTGGTAACCCTAAATTTAGGTCTAAGTTTCAGCATCTCTGTATTTAGAGGTTTTGTTCCATCAAATTTAAATTCAACTTCACTTTCAGTTTCCCAACCAACAAACTCATTTGATTCATCGCCATCTATAACAGGAACTTCATGATTTGGCTTTTGCCCTATTCTATATTGCAACTTCTTATTCCCTGTATTTGGTATTGTTACATTAGGTATATTTGTCGGAGTCTTACTTGTATCAAGTTCTATAATCGACTTTTTACGCTTTACTCTATATTCAACTTCCATTAATGGGAACTTTACATCTATATCAGTTCCATCATTTATAACTTCACCGTTATATATAAGTTCAACTGCACTTATTGTACTATCATATATGTTTGTTAATTTACTCTTTACTTCATTAAAGAATGTCTGCTTGTTTATTTTGTCATTTTCCGATAATCTCTGTGAAGATTTAAATTCATCAAACTGTTCCCATCTTTCAGCCTGACTTGTATATTCTGCTTTTTCTACATTAACATTTACTTTTGTCTCAATATTCTCAACACTCTTCCAAACTGGATACAATGTAATGGCTTTATCTCCATTAAATAATTCTGGTTCTATAAGTGCATGGTCTTTTAAAACAAATTCTGCAGCATTCTGTATAAAATCATCATTATTTAAAGGTTTCTCATTCGTCCAATACTTGAATTTAGCAAATGCAGTTCCCCAATCGCTTCTAGAATATTTTTCTGCCACTGGAACATTTAATAATTTTGTTCCATACCTTACTTCAATATCAGCAATCGTTGCTGGTTCAGAGCCAGTAGGTAATACAAACTTAAGTGTCCCTTTCTTTCTATAAACACGATATGTAAATATTCTAGTTGATACCTCTTGCCCTACTTCTACTCCTTCATCTCCGTAACCACCAACATAAGTAATTTTATTTTTATCCTCAATAAATGGAGTCTTATCAATTATCTTGTTGTATATTTCTCCTCTTAATGAGTTAGGCTTTATTTTGCTTCCTGGCTGACCATCAAATGCAACATACGCTCTTCCAATCTCCAATTGATTGCTTCCTATAAATGATTGTCCATTTACAAAATTCCCTTTGTCATTTTCAAACTTAACTTCTGCGATAATAGGAAGTTCTATTGCATGCCAACGAGCGTAGAATTTAATTGTATTTCCACTTCCAAAATATTCTTCTTTGTCAGCTCTAAATGCATTCAAATCTACAATTTCACCATCTGGTGTAAGGCTCCAACCTCTGAATTTAGATACTCCACCATTGTTATGTCTCAAGTCTGACATTGTTACATCAGTTTTCTTTAATCCTGCTTCATATTTAATATTCGTTTCTGACTCTGGTACTGACGATACAGACCCAAGACTCTCATAATTATTTATATATTCTGCTGTTGTAACTTTACGCTTGAAATATAACTTAATCTCAATGTTTCCTACATCATCAACATAATAGTTATATTCAGAACCTTCTTCCTTTACTTTTCCATCTTTCTTAGTCCTATCCCAATCAAAATCAAATCCTTTTAATGGAGTATGAGTTACTGGGTTATTATTAGTGTCAGTGTATGATTTCAATGTAACCTTTTCGCCGTGTTTCCACTCTCCATTATGGTTTCCAATTACCTGCGAAAAATGCTCACTAGGCACATATTTACCATCTAAATCTTCAAAGACAAGTCTAACTGTTACCTTTGCGGTTACTGCCTCTTTCCATTTGGCTTCAATCTTTATATTTGATGCAGGCATAATGAATCGTCTTGCCTTCTGTCCTGGAATTCTCTTTAAAAGTTCGTCAGATATCTTGCTTCCATCTTTTTGATATACCCAAGTATCAAATTCATATTTTGCGTTACCATTAACTGTTTCACTATGTTCTGGATTATTCAAAATAATCTCATCCATATGGGTAACTCGGTTCCTATTATAGTTATTTAATTTTATTTTATCGCTATCACCAGCTGTACCTTTGGAAACTTCGAGTAGAAATGTATTAGGCTTATATTTGTATGTAATACGAATTGTATTTATTTCGCTCTTCTCTATAAATTCGGCTTCTTTTGTATAACTCTTAATTTCACCGTTAATTACAACTTTATCAATCACATAATGACTTGTTGTGTCATTGCTTCCAAGACCTATTGTGAGATCATTATATTTATTTTTTGCGTGGCTACCATACTTAAATACATATCTACCATCATTTTTTCTAAATATCTCAACTGTCTGGTTTAACCCTGAAGGATAATTATATCCCAACAATCCCATTCCTTTCTTTTCAGCATCTGAAATATTAAAATCTGGCTTTCCAAAACGATTCCTTAATTCTTCAATATTCGCCTTTACATTCCCAATATCTGATACAAAATCTTGTTCAATTTCAACCTTTGCTCTTTTTCTTGGAACCTCAAGTGTCAAAATATTCTTATTATTTGCCCCAAGAGTTATTTCGCTTTCATTATTGATTTCCTTTATTACTTTTTCTAAATCAAAAATTTCATCAAATGTAGCAAAATTGTCTTGAGTTTTTCTATATACATCATTCCAGTATCTCCTAATATATGATCTTAATCCCTGATCTGTTACTGGCAATTTTTCATTTACTTTATATTCATCGGTTACAAATGATTTGAATGAAATATCACTTCCATATGCCTTTCCATCTTCATTCATGAATCTCAAGTTAACATTTAGTATCGTTTTTTGTTCCCATTCAGCATATACTTCAAGTTCACTTAAATGCTTTCTATTAATACTGCTTAAATCAAACTCTACATAATTGCCAGAACTATCCTTTACAACCCATCTCTTAAATATACTCTTAACTCCAGACTGTATTACTTCCTTCTCAACCCCTGTCTGTTCATTCCTCGCTCGTACCTTTGTTGGCAATCCTGTGTTGTAATACCATTTCGCTGTTTCCTCAAATAGCTCCTTAAACTTCTCATCGTCTATGTAATCATTCTCCCCATCTGGCTTGCTCTTCATAAATTTAAGGTTTGTATACTTACGGTTATACTGCACTGCAATATCCATATATCCAGTACGAGTAATTTTTATTCCATTATTTGTATTTTCATCTACTATCTCTTCTGGCACACTTGGATTCGTAATATCAAATATTCTATACCCATCAAATGCATCTTCTGGTTCAGGTATGCCTTCATAATATTTGTCTTTTGGCACAACTTCTGTGTTCTTGTATTGCCTAATTATTTTTGTTCTATATTTGTATTCTCCTATTGGGAAATAATCTCCATTTTCATTCTGTGACATGTACTGAACTGTCAATGATACTGGCTTTTCACTTCCCTCAAATTTCTCAAGTTGAGGTCTGAAGATAACTCTATGTCCTCCAAATACCTTTTCATCTAAAGCTACTGTTCCTTGCTCAACTATATTCCTTACCGCTCCAGATTCTGTATTCCAATATTTAAATATATGCTTCGCATCTGCTATATAATCTCTGATAAATATTTCATCTCCAAATTTGTATGTCTTCTTGTTTATTCCATATTTCTCTGGATTCTCTATTACTCTATCATTCTCATCGTGAACTTCTACTTTAAACTCTACTCGCTTGTAGTAGAATGTTAGCTCTAAATGATCATCTTCTTTGTGTACTGCAAACTCACTCTTATCTACTTCTTGCTCTGTAGGTTCTCCTGCCCTTCTTAATGTAACTTTACTTAATGTATATCCAATCTTTTTCTTCTCAAATCCTACTGTTGGCTGATACTTATATTTATCAAATTTATCTGAGAATAAATCGTACTGCTCTATTCCTATAGTTGATTCTGCTTTTGTAAAGACAATATCGTTTTTATACTTCAATGTAATTAAATCTCTATCATAACTGTCTTCACCATTCTCAAATTTATGTACCAGTGTTATTTTTCTCTTCTGATTTGATTTCTTTGAAATTCCATATACATATTTTGCACTTTGCACATTTAGTATCTTATTTTCTTTTACTTTAAATTTATCATCAAATACTGGTGTAGTATTATCATTATATGCATACCAATCATCGCACTCCTGTCTGTATTCATCTGGTATTTCATATGTGCCACCTTCTTCTACTTCACTAAACGCCGCCAATCTCGTCTTCGAATCTTCATTAATATATAACCTAATAGGATATTTCCCATTCTTTGGATTTACTTTATGCACAAAATTAACAGCATCTTTTATCTTATCTATATATTCAGCTATTAAAACCTTATCTACATCAAATCTTGTTATAATATCAGTTTTAGCGATAAAAGGTTCTCCTCTATATGTAGCAAGATCTATACCATCAAAACTATTCATTCTTGGTAAATTCAGCTTTTGTCTGTATAGATATGCCTCTTCAAATAAAGAAAACATTTTTGTTGGTTCTTCTTGTTTCAATCTTTCCTTATTTACTGCAAGTATCTCCTTCCCATTTTCATCCTCACCAAAAACCACTTTGCTCCAATCTACATCCAGATCATATACTTTACTCTTCTTACTAAATGTCATTTTAAACTTTAATGTGAGTCTTATCTTTTTTAAGCTTCTGCTTACATAAAAACAACACTCCTCTTTTGAATTGTCCCCTATTGTTTTTGCTGTGAACTGCTTTAATGACTTATCTGTATTCTGAAATATATCTGAATATTTTATCTTTTCATTCTTAACATCTTTTATGCCTTTCGATGTGAGAATGTCATACATCGTTTTATCATCTAT
>CAUTUX010000035.1:0-5048 GCA_963542015.1 uncultured Clostridia bacterium
CCGTTGTACTAAACCAAACAGAAGAGTGGGATGATACTTATCCCGAGTTCAGGTTTTTAGGAAAACTTACTTATAGTTTGAAAGTTGTCAAGTTATTAATTTGTGTTTTGACACACCCTTATTTACCATAAGAATAGAATACACTGAAAACAAAAGAGCCGCCCCAACGGACGGTTCATATGGTTAAATTAAATATGGTATGAGATGTTTGTGAAAAAGAAAAAATGTTATACATTTGCCTAGCATTCAAAGGCAATAGTCTTATCGTCCATACCTTGAATGTATTCGACACATTGGATACTATGATATTTATCCATAGTATAGTTTAATAAAGTTCTTTTTCTTCTCATCATCATATCCTTGTTCAATAAAGGCAGACGCATCTAACACCTTAATTTCAAAATCTGCTCCTATCTTTATAATGTTTGCTTTTGTTATCGCTTTTCTTTTCGTCGCATTTTGTGTGCATTTAAATATCTCTGGTATTTTTCCTGTTCTATCTTCATATTCCTTTCGACACACTGGTAATAAGGATGCTACTTCGTCATCTATTGCTAATGATGAAATCAATTCATGTGTATTAATTTCGGCACCATCATCTTGCAACATTTGTGTAATTTTTCGAGACACCTTCGCTAATTTCAAGGATTTTTCAGGCTGTTCTTTACTTATCTTTTGTACTATAAAAGAGCAAAAGTTCGCTATGTTTTCAGTATATTGAAAATCGGTGATAATATCCTTAACATATAGGAAGTTATTCGACCAATATCTACCATCCTGACGAATAGTTGATGTTTCCACGATTGAAATCAAATAACCTTCATCTGACTTGGTGTTAAAAATCAAACAACCCTTATCCAAATGTTTTGTACTCAAGCCTAACTGCGGCTTTATTGAATATTCGCCATTCTCATAGGATACAGTTAGGAAACTATCTTTAGCTTCTGTTTTGAGAAGCATGAGCGCATCAACAGTTTCATTATTAAGTATGCAACCGTCAATGTAGATTACATAAAACTCACCATTGGCTATATTAGGGTGTATGCTTTGGTTATAAAGGTGTATAGCAAGATTGTTAGATTGCTTAACTATATCATCTTTATTTTCAAATATCTTGTGTACAAATCTATAAGACAGATTCATGTCTAAAGACTCTATTGAATCGAATTGTCTAAAAACATCAAACTTGAATGTGTTTTTTACCAATGTTGAAATAAAATCAGAAGCAAATGACATATCATCTGCTTTAGAAGCAAATGCTACACCTTCTTCCTTTAACTTATTGCCTACTTTTTGTACTGTGGCTATTGTAGGGACTCCTAATTTTAAGTTTACCATTATTCGTAGATATATTTAGGAATTAAGCCTCCTTGATCAATTTTAGAGAACTTTGCTGTAGTATGGAAATACTCTAAATCCTTCCAATATGATTCATCCGCATGCTCAATTAATATCATCTGAAAACTCCTGTTTTGCTTTCCAATAATCTCTTCCATAAATTCGTTGAGCAGGCGGAAAGCTTTCATAAGTTGTTTCTTATCGTCATTATTTAGCATACTCTTATCTGCATAATAAGGTATACTTGGCTGATCAACAAAAAGAAACGAACCAACCTGTTTGGACTTATGGTACATTATAGACTCATGCAACCCCAAAAAGAAACACAAATGCAGGAACATATAGTTTGATTTACTGCCGATATTTCGAACAGGATATTCTTCTCCATTTTTTAACAAAGAGACTCTTCTTTCATCATCATCATAACGCATAGTAGAATCTGGATAAGAATCCACTATACCATTGATTGAGTGGAAATATTTATTTATATAACTATTCAATTCCTCTTTTACATCATGCGGCAATAAAGACATATTCTTCTGCTCTATCTTCAAAGACTCAATTAAAGAAATCATATTTTGCTCTGTACTTACCTGATAAGTATCCTCTTTTGGTCTTTTCAAATTTTCTAATCGGTATTTAAGACCTATTGCCCGTTCTAGCCATTTGGGAATTGCTATTGTTTTACGAAGAATCGTTAATTCTTTTAAATTCCTTTCACATACCTTAAGCTTATCTTTTAACTCTTCGTGTCTTAAAGCAAAATCATGAGGTAATTGGGGCTTCTCCTTTCTGGACTCCTTGATTTGTACTAGTTGCTTCTCTAACAAATTAAGAAGTTCGAGAGTTTCAGGAGATGTTATGACTTCATCGATATGCTCCTTTATGTAAATAATAGGACGCAAACTATCTTGAATCTTTTTTCCTGAGGACTTTAATTTCTGCATTTCAGCTAGTAAAGAATTATAGATACTTAATTTATTATTTAATTCATACCTCTCTTTTTTAAGCAATTCCAATTTCTTTGTATCCTCATCATTTTTTATCAGCTTATTATAGGCAGCTAAAGTTTCTTTGATATAATGTAGCATTTCATGTGCATTCTCACGAATAAAAAAATTATCTGCAGGAATAAGGTTGAGACTTACAGCGTCATCATAAATAGAAGTGAGACTAGCTTTATATTTTGTCGCATTTTCTTGAGCTATTTGATGTTTTTTCTGATATTGCTCTAAATCCTTTATAGCTTTTTCAATTTTTGCTGTTATTGCCTTTGCATCATGATATTGAATACCATTAACAAGTTCTAATGCATAATCAAGGAAAGCATCATAACTACGATTAATAAAAAATGCCGTATCAAAATAAGTGTTTGCTGATGAAATAATATCCTCTGTTAGATAATTAAATGGCAAAAAATGCCTAAAAGTCATATTGCACTTCCGATTACCAACTTTAGTTTCATGCTGAGGAACATAAAACATCCTTGTCAGAATTGTTCTCATCTCACCCACAGAGTGAGTTTGTATGTATGGCATAGGATATTCCTCTTGCTCCTTCCAATACACATCTTGCGTACCTTGTCCTGAATGAGGTGCCTTCCTCATAAGGATGTAGCTTCTTTCTTCAAGAAATAAATTCATTCCATAGTATTCAACATTTTCATTTATAATATTCTCAACTATGGTGGGATTATCTGACAATAGGAGGTAATCAATAATATCAAGTATAGAAGACTTACCTGTGGAAGAATCTCCTGTAATAACATTAATTCTATTTGGTTCGAACGAGTAGGTTATCGATCTTTCTGTATTTTCTCTAAACCCCTTGAACCACAACTTTATGCTAGCAATATATAGATTCATAAGTGTACATTCAATTTGTTATAAATTTCTTTGGAAGATAAGTTACTACACATATCCAATAAAACATGAGCATCTTTAATGATTCTGTCTAATCGCTTAGAACGTAAATTCTCATCAGGAAAGGAATAATCAATTAATTGCACAACACCGTCTGAGATATCGATAACCTTACTTTGCTTGAGAATTACCATAGCATTTATGAAATATGGTCCAAAAGAAGCTAATTTACGAGAAATTAATCCTTGGTTACTAATCAAATCAGAAAATTCTTCAAAATTCTGGGACTTACGGATAATCGCACCCAACTGATTATCAATCAGTAAAGTAATCATAAGATAAGATATAGGCATATCCATTTCCTTTCTTCTGAGAAGATGAACTATACATGCCATAATTAATGCTTCATTATTGTAAACTCTGTTCATTACTTTTTGAATTTATTTTTCCAATCAAGATGCCAACCTATCAATGGTAAATCTGGAATTATTTCTGTTGCAGAATTGGAATAATAATAAATACATCCTTCACTTAAAAAATCTCCTAAAGGTGTATCTGCCAATAAAAATTCACACTGTCTCATTGAATCGACAGTATTGCATCCAGCCTCGCACAATTCATTACATGTTGCTTCTGATTTTATTCGACGATGGTTAGAATGGTAATAAGTACGCCATTTTGCATATACATCTTTTGTTAACCTTTTTACATCTTCATGTATTATATCATTATTATTCCAATGTTCTTGAAGATTATTGTTAAAAAATAACCAGTTTTTTGTAAGATCAGCTATTCTATCTAAATCATCATCTTTTGTGTCGTCAATAGAAATCAGCTGCTTTATAAATAGAAAATCACGAAAGTCTCCACTTAAACTATCAAGACTATAGTCGAACCTAAAATTAAGCTTCTTACGACCAATATCAAGTATGGCATGATATCTATCTCTGAAAACTGAGCCATTATATATTACAGGCTTTCCACTTTCGATATTTTCGATAGAATCATCTCTTAATTTTGTCATAAGTGGTCCATATACCTCATTTATATGTTCAGGAATTATGCCAAAACGAAAACTTATCGTATTTTTGATCTTTTCTTTTAATATATCAGCTGTTCTTGATATTGTAATTCGTTTGCAAAATTCTCCCCAATAAGGCTTATCAAGTAGTTCTGTTATTATGTTTGAAACATCTAGGCCTTTCTTTTTAGAGGTGTTAGGTGTTACTATTCCATTTTTCAATCTTTCACTTTCTTTGATAGCGTCAATAGCTGATTTTAGTTTATCATCAGAAAGGGTCTCCTTGTAAGCTTCAACTGCCTTTACAAATGCATTTTCAGAGATCTCTTTATTAGTTATCAATTGGAACGTTGAATTTTCTAAAGTATCTGGTTGTTCTTCAATAAACTTCATCCAAATGGAAATAGTTTTCCACAAATCAGTATCTCGATTGCTTAAATTAATCGTTTTTCCTTTTGAACTTTTACGAACACTATGTTTTATTTGATATAGGGTTATACCCTCCTCAGTTTGTGTATCAACATCATCATGCAACTCAAAGCTAACAGTTGCAGTATCATCGTTTTCTTTTAATAGCATTAATACAAAGTAATTCCACTGATATTCAAAGGCTGCAAAAATATCAGCAGCCGAACGTTTGCTTTGCTCTTTAGATGGTGTTATTACGCTCATATGAATTCAATTACAATAATATCAATTACTATCAGTTTTTATTCTTTGTTGCCACCGTTAATAAGTTGGCGAGGGTCTACGTTCAAAAGTTCTGCAATTCTAACAAGCATATCAAGCGAGGGGTGCATCTTGTTGGAGCACCATCGCGAAACGGT
>CAUTUX010000036.1:0-5046 GCA_963542015.1 uncultured Clostridia bacterium
ATTACCCATTTCAATTTGCTGTCTTTATTTAAGCGCCATTTATATAGTAAAAAATTTAACTTTTTAATTTTTATCTGCAAAATAGTAGAGAAAACTAAAAGATATTCAAAAATACTAAAAACATTTGAGAGTGGTACCACTCTCACACAATTTTCGTTATTTTTAAGCAGTTTTAGGTGCACAATTTTTTAAAATCCACTTCATTTTTTAATTCTTTTGGGAGAAAAGATATGAATTTTTAACAAAAAAACAGTTTTTCAATTATTTTTATTAGCCTCAACCTCATTAATGAAGTATATTCAAGGTGTAAATTTAAAATTTCGGAGGTAATAAATTGGATTTGTTAACTACAGGTCAATTTTTAGAGAAGATGCTGAAAGTATCTCCAGTTGATATTGCGGATTTTTTCAAGCAAGAGAAGATAACATTCTTAAAAGAGATAAAGATGAGCATAATGAGGAATGCATTGAGAGCATATGTTGTAAAGACGAGACAGGAATGTTTGACTTTAGACAGTAGAAAAAACTACAGGCTCCTATGGTTCAATGTTTTATCTGAATTTCAACTTGAGCTCTTATTGGACGAAGTTCAAGACAATGAGGCAATACAAACTGACTACATAAAGAAGTTGTATCTCAAGATACTCATCCAGTTAAAACTCACAACAATGGATACGCTGAAGAAGTTTGTTGAGTATCTTGATACCAAAGAACAAATGCCAGAGGGCACGATAATAGTTGCAAGAGATGTAAACACAGCATTTAGAGATATCTTTATAGAAGCAGATGGAGAATTTGAAGGAATACCTTTGGATAAATTCAGAGCTATTATTCACAACAGTGCAACCCAAGAAAACATCAATGCATTAGGTGAGAAATATGGGATTAAAGTACCAGAAAAGTTTAGTGGAGATCTCGTTAGGGATTATGTAATACAGAAATTAAAAAATAGACATCAGCTAACTGATGAGTTAAAGGAAAAGATAGAGACAAGTAAAATTGCTGAGGTAAGGCAAATAGCTGTTGAGAATGGAGTTAAGAATGTAATTTCTCTTAATAAAAAAGAAAGTATTGAATATGTATTAGAAAGAGTACTTCCAGATTATGAAGAGCCAAAGAGTAATGCAGTATATGAAATGCCGATACCAATAAATCCAGATGAAGAGAAATATTCAACATTGTTACTTCAATACGAACAAGTAGGGGATGAAATTCAGGAGCTACAAAATGCAATAACAGGCTTGAGTGGGCTAGATAAGGAAGCGGCGGAGAATAAATTAAGAGAAAAGGAACTTGAGTTAGCAGAAACAAAAGAAAAATTAAATGAGATAACCGATAAATTGTCGGTTTTAGAATTAAGAAGTGGTGAAGAACTGAACAATGATATTTATGGACAGTTTGACAACCAGGCTGCGGTAAAAGGGTATGATGACTTGCCAGAAGTAGTAGAGAAGGTAGAGAAGGATGTAAGAGCGGTCTACATTGTAGACAGTGAAGGTAATAGATTGCCTATCAGTACAGAAGGGCTACAGTTCTCACTAATGAATCAGTTTGGCGATAGCAATCAGCCACAACAAGGATATTCGATTTTTGTTCTTGTTTTATACCTTCTAGCAGTAATGGGAATTGGAGTAGGGTTTTTCCTAATACTCTATGCAACCATTTATTAGGAGTAAGGAGCACAAATGACACTTATTTCACGCAATGCGTTAAAGAAATCTGTAACTGCAATATTTAGCGTTCTTGTTATTCTTTCAATTATGCTGGCAGTCGTTACATTGATTGCTGCAACTGGGAGAGATTTGCAAGTTAAAAAAACGGAATATGGAATTTTAGATTTAAGGAATAAAGAGTTCACGCCATTTATTGATGACATCATGGCAAAAGAAATAATTGGGAGAAGAAGTGGTGGAACGGACAAACAAGATCCGAGAATAAGGTACAGCGAAATTCTTGAAAATATAAATAAGTCATTAAGAAGGTATTCACTTGAAACAATTGGTACAGCGAAACTTGATAATGACTTTTTTACTTTAACAAGAGAAAACCGCTACATGGATTTAAATGTTAAATTAAAGAGAACATTATCCAAAAAGTATAGAACAGTACGGTTCACAATAAACTGGAAAAACATTATTTTTGGTACCGCTGAAAAAGATGGGGAAGAGAGAGAGGTTGTTGCCATAAATAGGAATAGGCTAAAAGAAGAAGCCCATTTTGATGTAATAGATAAGGCATATCAAGCGAGAAAGGAAATGAAGGCAACGACGGTTGATGATATTAGTGACTACGATATGATAGTTCATGATAAAAATCCGTTGCTAATAAGAAAAGGGAAAATCAAGACAGATAAAATAGATAAAGAAAAGATTAAGAAATATATAGACTCAATGGATGGGTCTTTTAAGTTATATAGGAAGGACAGCAAGCCAGAAGACAAAGAAGTTACAGTAAGAGTATATGAATTGAATGATGAAGGAACATATTTAGTAGATCTAGAGATTGTAAAGAAAGGTGAATCATTTAAATTAAATGAAAAATATAAAGGAGACTGTGGAAATTGGTTTGCATATCCAGACAGCAGAACACCAGCATTTGATGATGAATATGAAATAGATCCAGATAAGAATATAACGGATATCATAAGTAATACATATGTATACGGAGTTATGAATGGATATGAACCAGTAAAACTTACAGTAAAGCATAACTTTGAGTTTGATACTAACAAGTATGATGACAAAGTAATAGAGCTAACCAGAAAGACAGAAGTATTTATAGTTAAGAAAGGCGAGACATTAAACATTGAGCACTATGATGTGTTCCATAAAAACTTCAATGAAGAGCACTTCAAGCCAACACAAGCTGGATATAAGAGAAAGTCAATAGGTTATGAACTTGTTAAGACGACAGTACGTCCAGGAGATGGAGAAGCAGAAGAGACGAATGAATTGAAGAAGAAGACAGGAATAAAGAACTATGAAGTTTCCTTCTACTACAACAGGAAAGAGATAGAGCTAGAAGCATACAATGATCAAGGGAATAAAATTGATGATCTTGAAAAGCTTGGACTTAAAGGAAATAAATACAAGTTTGGCGATGAAATGTACATAGATGATAATACGGTTCCATATGGCACATTTAAGAGATGGAAGACAGAGTCAGGAAATGTAAAGAATGAGATTACACAGGGAAGAGCAGTACTTGACGAGAACTTTATCGGTTCAAACAAGCTGATATTGAGAGCTGAGGTAGTGAAAGAAGAGCCTCCGAAAGTATCAATAATAATTGATTATTATGTAGAAAAAGAGAAAGACGAATACGAAAGAGCAAAAGGAGAAGATTATAAGAGACAGATAATAAGAGAGTATGTAAAGGGAAGTCCGGTAAGTATTCAGAGTCTAGTTAAGACCAAAACACCGCCAGATCTATCAACATATGAGCAGGCTCCTCAATATTGGGATGCTATAAGTAACACAGAATATACATCAAATGTTGTAGATAGAGATGACATAATGAATATTCATGTCAGATTTAAGAAGATAAAGACTAAATTACATTTCAAGAAGAGTAAGCCAGACAATGTTGATGATTGGATTGATGACGATAAGTTCAATGATTTGTTTGATACTGAAAGTGCTGTATTGTATGGAGCAAAACCAACAGCATCATTGATTGCTAAAAATGCACCTAACGGACAAGTAATAGAACATGCAGGAATGCGTGCAGTATTTAAGCGTTGGGTATATTTAAAGAATGGCAAATATGTAGAGTTTGATTTAAAGACATACGAAAATAAAGATAAAGTCAAAGATCTTGATATATATGCTGAGTGGGAGAATATTGCGAAATTCAAGACAACAGTAAGGTTGGCAGATATTAATGGTGAAACATACGCAACAGACAGCGATAATCCTCAGTTTGACACTGAATATGAAATATCAGGTATTGCATCTGGAAGCAGATATTCAATTAAAAACACTGAACTTAGAGAAAAATTAAAAGCGAAGATTAATGAAGAGTTAACAAGAAGAGGTTGGTCAGACTTCGACACAATATTTGATATGAGTAAACTTGAGAAGACAATTGGCGATGAAGAAGAAGTCAGCGTTACTCATGATAGTTTAAATTTATTTACAGTAAAGATTGAGAGAATAGTAAGAGATTTAAATGTAGAGCATGATTTTTCAGTACAGCAATATTCAGATATAGCAGAGAACATTAAGAATTTTGCTGGTACAGATACAAGTGAATATAGTCCAACAGAGTTAGCAGGAGCAGCAGCGTTAAGATACAACATAAAGGAAGTAATTAAATATAAAGCGACCTTACGTAAGGATAATGCGGGTAAATTTATATTTAAATTAAAGGACTTTATAAAGAATAAATATAAAGAATTGAAGATAGGAATTAATCCTACTGATCCGCAATATCAATCAAGCCATTTCTTGATTGATAAAGTTGCCATTCATGGGAATGAGTTTGAATATGATGAAGCTAGTGGATTTGAAGTTGAAGAAAATGATTTGAACTTCACACTTCGTTATATATATAAACCAAATACATTCAAGTTAAAGATAGTAAAAGGAGGAAGTGATCCACATAACTATATTAATTTAAACAATCAAGAAGAAAGAGATGTAATGCATCTTAGACAAGTATTGCTGAAGAGACCTATTAACAGTGAGAAAACAGTCTATGATAAAACGAAATGGAAATTTAATGGTTGGCAATACGAAGATGGAACACCAGTATCAGATGGGATGCTTACAGACCATGCTGAAGGTAACAATTATTTAATGCCTGGTACAAATGTAACCTTGAAACCATCATGGGTAGAAGTTAAAAAGGCTATAGTAAAAGTCGCACTTGAGTTTGAACAAGAAGATGGTAGTTATCAAGTCAAAGCACTTTCAGACAAAATAATAGGGCCAGATGAAGAACAATGGGCACTTGGTCAGCAGATAGATGTAGATGAATATACAAAGAAAGAAGGAAATCCTATAAACAATCCAACACCTAACTTTACAGGTTATGATTACGATGA
>CAUTUX010000037.1:0-4614 GCA_963542015.1 uncultured Clostridia bacterium
TTTTTCGTTGTTTTAATACAAAAAATATAGGGTATTTCTTTGGGAATTACTTATTAAACATTACTTCTTCTATTTGGCTTTTAATGTTGCTAGATACTTCTTTTGATGCATCGTACAGTGCTTTAAGAAGAATATACATAGTAGTGATACGTTGTTGCCCATCTATAATCAAAACTTCGTTTAATCCACTTCCACCGTTGATATCATCAATATAAACAATAGTCCCCGTAAAATGCTGACAGTTCCTCTGACTTGCCTTCATTATATCCTTATAAAGTTTTTCACATTGATTGTTAGTCCAATCATAATTTCTCTGGTATACAGGCACCTTAAAAACTCGTTTGTTTTTCTCTAAGACATCTGAAAAAAACCACATTCTGTTCGCTTTCATGTAAACATCTTATACCCCCCCCGAAAAGTCAATACTACAAAAGACACATATGTTCCATTCTTTGACACTTGCACAAATTTCCATGAAAGAGTTTTGCCCCAAAACATAGTAATTTTCTAATCCAGTTAACAATCAATACCCTCAATTGAATATAAAACAGATGTATTTGCCCACTATAGACATTTTTTACTGTCAAATTTTTTGGACGATGCCTTTGAAAAATATAAACTTGAACATGCACACTTTCAACCAATTGAACCGCCTAAAAGGCAATACTTTGATTAAGTGATTTTGAAAATATACAACAAAAACTTTTGGCAAAAAATTGATCAAAAGTGACTGTTTTACTGGGATTTTCGTAGGTGATATGCCAACAACTGTCAAAGATGAGAGTGTAGATATTCAATTGAAGTCCACAAGAATAGTGTCGCAAACTTCGTTGGAAATAAAGATAGTGATTCTATTTGATAATCAAACTGTGCACTGTCTAATTAAACATTAACCATATATCTAAACCACTCAATTTATAAATTCAAACCCGAAAAAAATTATCAATGATGCTCTAGAAACCCACAACGACAAATTTGCTATCTGATCATATCGAATTTTCCCAAAATATATCCCCTAAACTTAACGATTTTGATTCTTTCGATGGGGATTATCAACGATGAATGCAGAGACCTTAGAATGCGGTAAATGGTTATTTGAAAAACAAGAAATTCACACCACTTAACTAAATTTTCATCACATTATTCTTGTCCGTTTTTACTCATACACACAACTCCCTATATCATCCATAAGTAGTGTTGACAAAAATCACCCAAAACATCATTCTTCTCACGTCTTAGAGGATATTTGTTGGTTTAAAAGATATTTCTGAATAGTCAAGTTCACTGCTTTCGCATATTGCATCCCCATAAATTGATTTTAGCATTTCTACTTTTATTATTTCTTTTGCCAATCCTGAATTTACAATTTTGCCTTTATTTAGCAATATCGCGTTGCCGTTCAAAAATAATGCGTGGTTTGGGTTGTGTGATGATAAGACTATCGTTTTCCCTTCGCTTGATATCTTTTTAAGCAGTGACAATACCAAGTTTTGATTTTTAAGATCCAATGCAGACATAGGTTCGTCTAATAATATTATCGGCGTATCTTGCAGTATGCACGACGCAATCGTAACAATTTGCCTTTCCCCACCACTTATCCGATTCATTTGTTTATCTAATAAATTAGTAATCCCAACTTCTTCGCTTATTTCTTTAATTTTTTCTAGCTGAGTGATTTTAGGTCTCTCATAAAACTTTAATCTATTCGCAAAACCATAGGCTAAATAGTCTCTAACGATGACCTCGTCGCCCGCTGAAATCTTTTGAGGGACATATGCAAAGATTTTACTTCGATCTCTAATTTTAATGTTAGATAATTCTAACTCTCCATATTTAATTAAACCTTTACTATAAGGCAATAATCCCGCCAAGACTTTAATAAGAGTGGTCTTTCCACATCCGTTTAATCCTAGCAAGACATATATTGAGGAATCTTCAACCTGAAAACTTACGTCCTCTAGTATGTTTGATAATTTCTTCCCATATTTGAACTGGACTCCACTCGCATTAAGTTTCACTCTTCTCCTTCCGCTTTACTATTAATATAGTGATAAAAATTATAGTCCCTAATACTCCCGTAACCGCACTAAGTGGTATTTCAGCCTTTGTAAACGATCTCGAAATCATGTCAACTGCTATCATAAAAATTCCCCCAAATGTAATACATAAAGGAATTGATTTTCTCGAGTCACGTCCGCTTATCAACCTAACAATATGTGGCACTACTAATCCTACCCAACTGACTGTACCGCTAAACGCCACTGCCAACGATGTTAATAAAGTTGCAATCGTAATTATTGAATATTTGTATGCCCTATAATTTAGTCCTTTTGTCTTTGCCTCCTCTTCTCCTAGAGCAATAATATTAATTTGCCAAGAGAGTACAATTAACACTACCGAGGTAATCACCACTATTGGAAGCATGATATACACTGTTTCTATGGTTGTATTCTCAAAAGATCCCATGAGCCAATATGTGATACTTGTTAGCGTCGTAGTTGGATCAGCAAAATATTTTACAAACGAAAGCAATGCTGACATAAATCCGCCAACAATAACTCCTGACAAAATCAAAGTAATTGACCCATTCTTAAATAAGCGTGCTATTAAAATTGTAACTACAACTGTTGTGATTCCAAATGCAAACGCAAATGTGCTAACCAAAATTGAGTGTAGCCCCAATATTATTGCAACAGCCGCTCCTAATGCCGCACCCGAGCTAACGCCTAGTAAATTTGGAGATGTAAGTTTGTTTTGAAAAATCTCTTGATACAGCAACCCAGACACTGACAATGAAACACCGCTTAACAGAGCCATGAGAGTCCTTGGTAATCTTAGTTTAACTATAACTGTCCGTTCAATCAAAAATGTGTTATCTTTCGTAAACACTGCCCTAAAAAAATTTTTTGGTGCTATATAGTATTTCCCAACCATTAGGGCAACTGCAAAAATTATCACAACACCGAGGCTGGACAATATTAGAAAAAGCCATGTCTTTCTATTCATTTATACAGTTTGTTCCCGTTAGGATCTAATCCTGTGAGCATATACTCTATTTGTTTGTCCGTTAATTCAACGCCAAAGTACTCTTTTACGGATGTCTTAATCATTTTTTCAATATCATAACTAAAATGCTCCGAATGCAATCTGTTTGCTTGATCAAAGAAAAACTCTGGCGATAGTGTGTTAATTTGTTCCATTTGCGTGAGCCCTAGCGGAATCGTATATATTTTATTGTTTTTCACTGCGTCTAATGCGTTGTACGGTGCTGTTGTTTTAATTGCCTCAACATTTCTTCTTTGATATATACCGCCCATAACAAATAAATCTGGATTGAATTCACAAATTGCTTCTGGTGATACTTTATTTGAATCGCCTTCCAGTATTGAACTCATACAGTTAAATCCTAGTGTTCTATAGGCGTATTCGGCAAATGACCCTTTCAAGTCTGTATATCCTATCTTTTGATTTTTATCTCCCCTAACATAGAATAATTTTTTCTTCTCTATGTTCTTCTCTTTAATAACATTAGCAACTTCACTAACAGCGTTGTCAAATTTGGCATTCCATTTGTAAACTTTTTCTTTTACATTTTTGTCAGTCCATATTTGTGCAATCATATTTGCAAATGCATGTGTATAATTATCAAATGTTGGCTTTCCATATAGGCTCACTGTCACCGCATTTATTCCATGCTTTCTCAAATCATCGGTTATTCTTTTTTCTGGACTAAAAACTAAATCTACGCCTCGTGATAGATATGTTTCATAACTGTTTTCATATTCATATGCATAATGTTTGCTTGAGTTAGGATAAAAAACTTTCGTCCATGGATTTGCCAAAATCTTTTTGTCTACACCATCTATCTTATCCCCTAAACCAAAGCCAACCAATAAATCATAAGCAGATCGGCAACACGCTACTTTCTGTGGGTTCTTTTTAATCGTTATTTTATCACCACTCATATCTGTAACGGTAACTGTGTTATTCTCAACTTTCGGTTTTCTTGTACATGCTGTAAAAAGTGCTAAAAGACATAATATGATAGAAACTATAAGTGTTTGTTTCATTAAGAATTTTTTCATTTTTGCTCCTCGATCTATAGACGTTAACCAACTCCTAAAGCCTAGAAACGAATCTTAACTCGAGCATATTAAAACTCACTTCTATTTTTTATTAATGTCTATATGACCTTTTTAATTTTATAAAAATTCTACCCCCCCCCGTTTGATTTTGTCAATAGTTTAGGGTGTTTTACATTAAGAAGACCTCATCAAAAATCTATCCAAATTAACACATCAATTCATAGGAAACTAAATATCACCTATTTCTAGATGCCATGATTTGAGAGCATTCACAATATTCTCCCAACAACTCACTCGTCAATAACCGACAATCTAACCCACTCAATTGCCCAAATTAAAAACCACATTACATAAGTATTATTAAGCTTAATCTATACACCCATGTTTCTAGTATCACTACTTGATAATATTGAAAACATTGCTTTAGAATACCGCCAAATATTAACTATATGACTCTAGGTGAGACGATTTACTGATTATGTAAATAATCTTGTGTAAAAAGAAAAATAGATAAATAAAAAAAAGAGCC
>CAUTUX010000038.1:0-4022 GCA_963542015.1 uncultured Clostridia bacterium
ACAGCAAACCGCAGTCGCTTATCTTCTCTGCCACAAAGGACGGAGAGCGCATCGAGACCATCGAGGTATCATTGGAAACGATGAAAGTGGTGCAAAGTCGTGGAGTGTGCAACAAGAACACCGAGTACCACGAGCAGATACTAGCCTTGATGCAAAAGAATATGAGAATGATAGAGCAGAGAGCAACCGCATAACAATCCATTAAACAAGGGAATATGAAAGTACAGGTAGAAGGCATTATTTGTAATTGGGCAGACAAAATACCCAACATCATCGTGAGAGTTATCAACGCCATAAGCATAGCCGAGAACAAGGAGGAGTTGCAGACCGCACTCCTCCAAATCTCCCAAGAAACGGAACTTGACAAGTTCTTTACCTATGGTTACGGAGCGCACCATTTTTGGCTCACCCACCGCAGGTTATCGAATGGCGAGCCAATGGAACACAGATTACTCATTGCTGAATTTTGAAAATATGGAAAAAAGTTTACAGAGTACACGCCCAATACATTTTTTTGAAGATGTGTTTGAGGTGACTGCCACAGACCTAGAGGAAGTCGAGAGCAAAATCCTTGAAGATTGTGGTATGGTGATGGGCAGAGGGGTACACAGCACACTGCCCGATGAACAAATCAATTGGGCTTTTGATACCCACCCCGAAGAGCGGATAATTGAAACAACCGAAAATCCCTAACACAATGAGCCACGCAACCTTAAAAAATTGCGTGGCTTCTTTTCTTTTTTCTTTGAACGAGCAGGCGACCAAAGAAAAGAAGCAAAAGAAAGTCGCAGAAAAGAACTTCGTTACTTTTGACAGTAAGTTGAGACGGATCAAAACTAACAAAGACCTCCAATTAGATATATAAAAATTAATTATCAAACAAATCGGCTAAAGTGGTATTGATAGTAATTGGATTCTCTTGTCTTGGATATTCTTCATTTATAGAAACATAAACTACACCATCTGTTTTTTCTTTTATATGCACAAACATCTTTGTTGCCATAACAAGATTAAAATAAGCCTCATGACAATCTATAAAAGAGTCTATATTTGAACTAATACTACTACCTGCTATTGTTATTTTCAAATCATCCTTTTGAACTTCACCAAATGATACATACGGAATGTCTTCTTTTTTCATAATAAAGAACCCAAATGGTCGAATTCCTGCACATAAACCAATATTGGGATTTTCTATTTTATAAATATTGTCAGTTGTAATTATTGCGTAATTCAAATCATTATATTCAATCTCTTCCAAAAATCCTTGTATTTGACCCAGATTTATCTTATACGATGCTAACTTTCTCATACTGTCAAGAACTCGCAGATACACACGATATAACTCAAACATAAAATTCGTCAGAAGAAGAGGCTCACAAAGCCCAATATTTTTATATGGAGAGTAATAAAGAGTCTCCAACCTTTCTTTCGTTTCTACAACATATTCCTTTGTTATGAGGTTATCAACCTTTGTTATGATATTATTTTGTGGAAGTGTGATAGTAAAACTGCTGACAAAGGATGTTATCTCTTCTTTTAGTTTAGAGAATTTTTCAAAATCCACGGCAGGATGATTTTGGTGGGCCTCTTTGATATTTAAGCATTGATCTCGATACCCTAAAAGTAAGGATAATATATCTGCCTTATTAACAGAAAGTAATCGTGGGATCATCTGAAAAACATCTTTACTATAAAATTCCTCTACATCATCTTTCATCATTTCCATTAAAGTTGCCATTCTTTCATCATCTTCTATCAATATTGGAGAGGATGGTATTTGAAAGAGAGAATTTATGTCGTCAAAATTCCGATGTTGTAAAGTCCATAACCTAATTACAAGTAAAGACAGGTACTTTATCGCTTTCCTAAATATAAACTTTTCATCATTTACACCTCCCATTTCGCCTGCAAAATAGAAATTTTGCAGGCGAAAAGCAGGAATAGTACATATCGAATCTATGTTTTCCAGCATCTCAACAATCTCTATAAATGTGCTTGGAATTAAGCCATAGTATTCTGGCTCTGAATGTGTATAAAGGAATATATCATTGAGCCATTTATATCTTTCATTATGGAGTAGTAATGTTCCTATCATTACATGGCGGAGCATAAATTCTTTTTTATCCTGCCTTAATATTTCATTAGCTACAAAGCGATATCGCAGACTTGAATAACTATCAGCGAACTGCCAATATTGTTTAAACCAAGAGTAGTTGTTATATGTTATAGCTTCATTTAGTAAAAACCACATCATCTGATGAGTTTGTAGGCTAATTCTTGACTTTGAGACCTGGTTATATAAGGCTGATACTATATCATTATTTCGATGTAACAAATGGTGTCCATCATCCTCTCTGATGAATCCTTTTAGTTTTTGAATTATTTCCCAGACATGCTTATCATATTCAACTGGTGGTAAAATGTCATTATCATTCAGCTTCTTATTATCATCGCCCTGTTGTACAGTTATGTATGAAAACACACTTGACATGGCATCAATATAAAGTTGATGATTGTTTTTAGAATCTGCATAGATTGCCAAGTCAAAAATATCCATAATGTTGGATTTGTCAATTTGTCCTCCTTCTATGTGCCTGAGAAGTTCTCCTGCGTTCTCGTACTTTATCATTAACTGGAATAGCAGGAAAGTAAATCCCATCAGTAGTACCAAAAGAATGGCTTGGATTGTCACAAAACCTATATTCCACAATTCTGCATGTAGCAGAAAAGGAGTAGATACTGCGAATAACAAATTCAGAATAAGAAGGACTTGGAACACCCTATATATTGTCTCTCTCGTAAATCTATTCGCAAGTAATGTGGAATCATATTGTGTATATATCCTACCGATACTCTGCATTATCAAAGGATAGCCAACTCCATAAAGAGATGCTAAAATGGAAAGCAATCCGCTAAAAGTATAATTTGTAAAATCAAAAATCATTTTCTCCTATGTCTTTTATCTGTTTTTCTACTCTACGAATTATTTTATTTGTCTCCCTGATGATCTTATCAATATCTGAGACTTCGGAAGAAATAAGTTTTATTTGTTCGTTTTTTATAGAGTCTTTATTGTTTTGTATGGAATCTTCGTATAATTTCTTTTGATATTCTTTCTGAATAGATATTTCGTGTAAAGAGTTATATCTCCTGTGGGTAACACTCGACAAAATAAATATTAGAACAGTTATGAATAAAATAGCACACCAACTCAAGAAAAAATAATGATTCCTTTTCCACCAAGTCTTGTTCTTTAATTTTACTCTGATTTCTTTTTGCTCTACTTTATCCGTTGTTTTTATTTCGTTTTTTTCTGTGGTTTCATCAAATAAATCATTTATTTCCATTATCTTAACAGTTCGTTTAGTATTTGGAGTAACCTTACCTCTTTCCTTCAACTTACAAATGGAAATTAGAATAAAGCTAATCAATGCGCTTATTCTTATAAAGTCTAAACGAAAAGGATTCATATATAATTTTCTTTAAGTTCATTGAAAACTCCTCTATATATAAGAAGTGTTTTGTCATTTGCAAAGTTACTATTTCATAGTGAGAAAGTCGAATAAAACAGTTGAAAAACGCCTCTTGCGAAGCATAAAATGTCGCAAGAGGCGTCTTTGACAATCATGATTTATAAAACAGCGCAAACTCAACCTTTCGCCGTTTAACTAATCCACGCAAAACTTTTCCCTTGTATCGGCAAAACGAAACATACTCACTATAGAAGTTCCTGTCTCCAGCCTCTATCTTTCGCAGCAGCTTACTCTTAGGATGCTTACCATAACCGAGCAATCGCCCCACACCCACATTATAGGCAAGTAAGGTCAGTAGTAGCGCATCCTTACCATACCCTTTGAAGTGTTCAAAGCATTTCCAAAGGTCGGCACGGAGCAGGGAGTCTGCCTGCCGTTCCGTCATATCCGCTGTGAAACGCTCTCCTGGTTGCAGCTGATGCCCATATCCAACATACGGATAATTCTTCCAGCCGTGCATACCCTCAAAGTATTTTACTACGACTA
>CAUTUX010000039.1:0-3773 GCA_963542015.1 uncultured Clostridia bacterium
AATCTGTCCCTGAATTGCCATAAATTGATTTTTAACCATCTTAGAACCCTTTGCAATGTCGATAGGGTTATATTGCATAGAAATATTAAGGCTGAACTGCAAGTCAGCGATACTAGCTAAAAACTCAACAGAAAGGGATGTTGGCAATCGTTCCAAGAACAAGGCTCTTCCGAATTTATTTCCCATCATGTAATAGTCAGAGAAGAACTGGAAGCCAGATGGTCCGATGATGTCTTTCGATGTCAATCCACCCATGCCAATCTTCTTATAATTGAAGAATGGTTTATTGTTTGC
This sequence comes from uncultured Clostridia bacterium, assembly GCA_963542015.1. Classification (GTDB taxonomy): domain Bacteria; phylum Bacillota; class Clostridia; order Christensenellales; family CAG-917; genus CAUTUX01. The sequence continues at coordinate 295 of CAUTUX010000039.1, forward strand.
ATCAAAATCATTATAAAAGATGCTTGTTCCATCTTGATTGTAAAAATCAAATAATGTATGTAATCGTTCTTCAATTGTTAATCTTGTAAGTTCAGATGATTTCCCAAAGTTCTTTATAACCGTATCCAAAGCTCTTTCTGTACTATCTAAATGCTGAAAAGCATTTTGAATATTTGGATTTTTACAAGCAATAATCAGATATTTTTCCTGCTGTAACATCTTAGCTCCATGCTTAATACGGTACAATGTTAATTGGTTAAATTCATTTCTGATCGCATCTTCAATACTTCCATCACCCTTGATCTTCATCTTTGTATCAGATAATTTAATGTCCTTAGCTGAACTATTTTGAATAATAAATTGAAACTTGATTTCAGGTGAAAACGTATTTAAAACATCTTTAAATACACTGAAAATCTCCAATTGTCTCTCTTCAGACTCTTTGGAGAAATTTAACTCATTTAACTTAAAGGCTCTTGTATAGTATCCTTCCTTATTTTCAATTGTTCCATCATTAAAGATTCTCTTATATGGAATCGTTTCTTGAACTGTTTTTGGCAGTTCCTTGATTCCATTTACTGAACTATTTTTCTTTCCAAATAATCCCATTTCTTATTTCCCTTCTTTTCACAATTTTGCATCATATTTTTTGAGCAATAACCTTGTTCTAATTTTTTCTTTTTCACTTTCTTTTATATTTGTCTGCGGTTGCTCTGGTTTGTAGCCAGAGATGTATTTATTGATTGTTTTATATGGTCTTGTTTTACTTACAAAAATAGATGGTAATACACATTTTATAATGTATGTTTCTAGTGGCATTCCAAGCATTTTTACCCATCCACATGCAAGAATAGGTGTTACCAAGGATCCAGCAATCATGATCTGCATCGCAAGTTCCATTTTAAAGATTCCTAATAGCTTAAATAGACCATATCCAATTACAGAAGAAATAACAAATAATACTGTCTGGCGTTTTGTTAATGGTCCGATAAAGCGTGCTTCGAAATCTTGGATATCTCTTGGAATAGCCACTTTAATTGATGTAGCAGCCATAAGATTACACTCCTACAAGTTCATCTGCAATTCCACTTGATTGCATCATCATAAGAGCTGTAACAACAGGTGAACCTAGCATTAGGATCATATCCATATTTAAGCCTTCAATGATAACCGAAGAGGTGATGACCTTATTATAGAAATATAACATCGAAAATGTACCGATTGCAGCAATACCAAAGTAAATTGCAATTCGCAACATACAAGCTAAGAACTTCTTAACAAAGCGGATTGCAGACCCTCTAAAGCCATCTGAAATAATGGACGAGAGTGCAATAGGAGCAAACATTTGTCTTAGTTTGATTTCCATGATTGCTGTATATGTCAAAAATAAACATACAAAGATTGGTGCCCATGCAACAATCGTTAATAAATCAAATGATTCACCGAGCGATTGTAGATTGTAATAATTGATTTGTGTATTTGCAGGATCCAAAGCGTCACCAAGACCATTAAGCATTGGGATCGTCTCCAATCCCTTAATTACTTTATTGTATGCTTGTGGGTTTCCACCACTTGTGATATTAATCGTTGCATTTTTGATTGTATTTACACTTTCAATTACAGCATTTACTCTCTGGATAATTAAATCTCCTAATTTATATAAGAGATCCAGCATATCACCGATCATAAAGATCGCAATGAGTGTAAAGCCTATCGTAAATAATGTTCTTTGCCAAAATTCTTGTGATAGATCGCCCTTTTTTGCTTCTTCATAGATCAAAATAAAGCCATGCAAAGTAGCAATCAACAATCCGAATCCGATCATGATACTTTTCATTGTATTAGGGAAAGTATATTGACCAGTTGTCAAAAAGCCATTAAAAGAGCTATACGCCTCTTTCATCTGTTCAAACATTGTTTGACTATATCCTTCCATAAAGGCGACAACTTTTGCTGCAAGTGTAGCACTATCTACTACTGAAGCCCACACTGGAGTTGCAAGTAGCAAGCATAAACATATAACTCCTGCCACAACCTTTAATGATATATGTGGCAGTCTAAACTTTTTCATTTTGAATAACATAAAACTTCCTTTCTTAGAAAATTAGGAGGCAAGTTCATTGCCTCCTTCTGTTTTTACCTACTTAACAAGGTCGATAAACTTGACGATCTGGTTTTCTAAATGCAAGTTAAAGATGATGGCTGGAATAAAGATTCCTGCGATAGACCATGCAATCTTATTTGTAGCCTTAGACTTAGCTGGACCGTCATCAGCACCAGCTGAGGAAAGTTCTCCAATCGCAACTACCAAGTTAAATACAGCGATGACTGCAAAGACTACACAGATGATTGTGATAATTGTCTTAGCAATACCCTTTGCAATTTCTTTTTCTCCTTCTGCAAAACCAAATGGAGCTAATGCAATTGGTGCTGCTAGTGTTGCTGCTGCAAGTGTAAATGATACAGCCTTATGCTTTTCTAGCCACTTCTCTGTCTTGTTTAGTGCTGAAGCCATGTTGCTTCTAGCCAACATCATAGATTGCATTGCAATTTCTTTTGTACTCATTTTCTTTTTTCCTTTCTTCACGTCTGTGAAACCAAAATGGTTACACTTATATTATGCTATATTCTCATAAAAATAAGTGAAATTCTTATAAAAATAAGTGAACTACCCATCACTTAAAGGTAATAGGCTTGCTTCTAAGAGTCTAAAAACTCTATTTAAGAAGTTTGATATTTAAGTTTCCACCTAAATAATTAGGCAATCCTTATTCTTATAGGCGTGTCCACTTCGCCTCTACTGTATAGGATATTCATATCCACAACTCTACTTTTACGCATGATATTCAACGCTCCGTTAACATCTGCGTTAAATGTTTTACCACTTGCTGTCTTGTATAGACCACGATGTATTCTTCTTCCACTAAACGAATATTCTTTTGGGTTATCAGCATTGTAAACAGGAATATTATCTCTATCCCAGAAAGACGATTTCGATGTATAGGATTCTTCTTGTTTTACAAAAACAATGCCATTTAGTTTGCAAAGATATTCCAATTTGTTACGTAACTGTCCATAAGGGATATTTGCAAAATTTTGATTATTTTGCTTTCCGATATGACTGCCACGTTGAAATGTCTCATTATATCCAACAATAAGAGTACCTATATCATTGTTGATACAATAACTTATCACCATACGAGCAGTTTTGTTCATATAGTCGTTCACTCTATTATTGCGATTACGAGCAGCCGTTTTTTGTCTACTTGTGGGTTTCTTGCCAAGATGTTGTTTATCTTTTATAGATTGCAAACGGGCATTTTCTTTGTTAAACCACTGATTGATTGATTTCAGTCTTTTTCCATCAATAATAAACGATTTACCACTATTTGATACGGCTGTTACGAGATTGTTGACACCTAGATCAAGTGCAAGTGCGTTGTTTGTGTTTAGATTTCTTTGAATACATTCAGCTTCAT
>CAUTUX010000040.1:0-3600 GCA_963542015.1 uncultured Clostridia bacterium
AATAAATTCTATTTACACAAGATTTTTTACATTCCCATTAATATATGTTCACGAAGGACGAGAATCAAAAAATGGAAGAACAAAATTAATAAACACTAAATATTTTGGTGGAAAACAAACAGATGGGTTATGGGAAGATGTGGCTAGATATATACACTCAACATATGGACAAGATGTTAATGTTATTATTTCGGGGGATGGTGCTAACTGGATAAAAAGCGGCCTCAATTATTTTAAAAATGTTACCTACAACTTAGATAAATTCCATGCAGTTAAAGCCATCTCTAAAATTTGTGGAGATAACAAAAAACTTAAAAAAGCTCTATATGTTGCAATTAAATTAAAAGATAAAAAGAAGATCCAAGATATTTTTGACGCCCTAAACTATGAATGGGAGAAATCTGATGAGTATAAGTTGAATTGTGAAGCCTATATTATGAATAATTTAGACTGTATTGATTTGTCCAAAAAATATCGATGTTCAGCAGAAGCACATATTTCACATGTGTATGCTGACAGAATGTCATCAAGACCACTGTGTTGGACTAAGCGTGGTTCTCAAAAAATGGCAAAACTTAGAACTTTAATATTCTCAGGAATTAATTTAGAAGATTATGTGTTTGTGATTTTTTAATTTTTTTATTTTATATTTTTTTAAAAATTGACTTATAAATGTGCTTTTCTTATGTCTTTTTTATCGGATTAAGCATACTGCTCGGGCGGTTTTCCCCTAGGGGAAAGGTGTTGACTTGTTAAAAATATTTTTCATCGAAAAAACTATTTTCCCTAAAAAAGCCATTGACTTAAAAAATTAAATTCTCTATATTGAAAACACATTCTTTGGGGAAAAATTATATACCAATCTATATTAGTAATTCTTCTATCGTACAACCAAGGGCTCTTGATAATCTAAATAATGTGTCCCCTTGTGCTTTGGAAATATCAACAGTGCCATCTTCGTAAGCCTTGATATTTTTCACTGTAACATTACTAGTATTCGAAAGCTCTTGTTGTGTCATCTTTTTCTTCTCACGAAACTGTTTAAGTTTGTTGCCCATAGAAATGTATTGTTTTATCTTTTTCACCATTTCAATAGGATCCATATCCCCATATGTGTCGTAATCCTTTAAGAGCCTACTACATAAATACAGTGCAAAAATTTCTTTAAAACTCCTTCTCACTGCTCTCTGTATAAACACCAAAATATATCCTACCCAATACTCTCGACTGTTTATATCTTCACAATATTCCTTATTGGGTTCGCTGCATATTAAACTGGCTATATCATCTTCTATTTCTTCAGATATAAGATAATCTAAATCTCCATACTCAATTGCATGTGCAGCTTTTGATTTTGCAAATTCCTGAGCAAATCTATCAATTTCGAAATCTTCAATGCAGGTAGCCTTCCGAAATATATCACCCACTATTTCTGCTATTCTTGTTAAATATTTTTCTTCATATGCGTATACCATAAATTATGTCCTTCAAATAGATTAATTTCACTTTATCACATTCTCTATATTTCAGCTATATCAGACATTTTCTTTTTTCTTAGTCCCACACGCTAATTTCATCAGAAGGTTATTAACTAGACACAATTTGCCTATATTTTCTCTATTTTCAAACCAATAATTCCATGTGCTTTTTTGTTTTTTAACACTCGCTGTTGTATACTTGAATATATTGGTTTTGGAGGTAAAGAATGCCATTAGTTACAACAACTGAAATGTTTAAAAAAGCTTATAAAGAAAATTATGCAATTGGTGCTTTCAATGTAAATAACATGGAAATAATCCAAGGTATCGTTGAAGCAGCAACAGAGGAAAAAGCTCCTCTTATTCTTCAAGTATCAGCTGGTGCAAGAAAATATGCAAACCCTGTATACCTAAGAAAAATGGTTGAAGCTGCTGTAGAGGTAAGCGGTCTTCCTATCGCCTTACACCTTGATCACGGTGATTGTTTTGACCTTTGTAAGAGCTGTATAGAAAATGGATTTACTTCCGTAATGATTGATGCAAGTGCACATCCATTTGCAGAAAATGTAAAAATAACAAAACAGGTTGTTGAATATGCTCATGACCACGGTGTTGTTGTCGAAGCAGAACTTGGCAAACTTGCTGGTGTAGAAGATGATGTTAAAGTGGCTGCAAAAGATGCTTCATACACAGACCCTGATCAAGTACAAGAATTTGTAGATAAAACAGGTGTAGATTCTTTGGCAATTGCAATTGGAACATCACATGGTGCATTCAAGTTTAAAGGTCAACCAAAACTTCGTTTCGATATATTAGATGAAGTTGCAAAACGTCTTCCTGAATTCCCTATAGTTTTGCATGGGGCTTCATCAGTACCACAGCATTTAGTTGAAAAAATTAATCACTTCGGAGGCAGTATGCCAGGAGCTCAAGGCGTTCCTGAAGATATGCTAAGAGAAGCTGCAAGACGTGCTGTATGTAAAATAAATATTGATAGTGATTTAAGACTCGCAGTAACTGCTGCTCTTCGTGAACATCTAGCAACAAATCCATCACACTTCGATCCTAGACAGTATATGGGACCTGCCCGTGAAGCTGTAAAAGCTCTTGTAAAACATAAAATTATTGATGTTTTAGGTTGTAACGGAAAAGCATAATCTAAGTTTTAAAATGCAACACATTTTAAGTTTAATGCGTAAGGCTGTTGAAAAATACCGCATGATTCTCAATGGCGATAATATTTTTGTTGGTCTTTCAGGCGGTAAGGATAGTATGTTACTTTTAACTGCCCTACGCTCCATGCAGAAATTTAAAGATATCAACTTTAATCTCTCTGCAATTCATATTGATTCAGGATTTAAAAAACAAGATGAAAAAGAATTTATTGCGGTTGAAGAATATGTTAATAGCTTAGGCATTCCTTTTCATGTCGTAAAAACTGATATTGAAGAAATTATAGAACTGCGAAACGAATCAAGCCCTTGTTCTCTCTGTGCGAAAATGAGAAGAGGTGCCCTCAACAATAAAATTACCGATCTCGGCGGTGGAAAACTGGCACTTGGACATAATGCCGATGATGTCGCTGAAACCTTCCTTATGTCTCTATTATTTGAAGGTAGATTGTCTTGCTTCCAGCCAACCTCATATATGTCGAGAAGTAAAATAACATTAATAAGACCATTTATATATATTAAAGAACAAACCATTACAAATACGGTAAAAAAGCTTCAAATACCAATTTTAAGCAGTGGATGCAAATATAATAAACAAACGATGCGTCAAAACACCAAAGAGCTCTTAAATTCAATTTTAAAGGATTTTCCACAAGCAAAAGAAAGAATCTTAGGTGCAATTTATCATCCTGAAAGAAATAACCTCTGGGAATCTTAAGTATTAAAAAAGCATCCAATAAGGATGCTCTTAAAAACTTTTGGGAATGTAAGAAATATTGTGTAAAAAGCATTTATTAGATATAAAAAAATTCTAATATATAACTTATCTAAATACAGTCTATTTGCTTAAGCAAAGAAGGTCAAAGGATATCTATATAATTTAAAGAAACAGCTGTCATAATGACAATAGATACCCATCCCCAATTGGGGATGGGTATCTAAAGAGCGTC
>CAUTUX010000041.1:0-3353 GCA_963542015.1 uncultured Clostridia bacterium
AAAATAGTGTCATAGCACCATATTTTACGTCGAAGTCAAAAAGACAGGTTTGATGGTGATTACAATAGTGTCTTACTACCTAAATATTATAACACTCCAGAAAAAGTTGATGCATTAATCGAATTAGGAGATTTGTCATCTCTTGGGGAAAAAATATCCCCTACAAATGCGACACATGACATAGATCATCCAGAACCAGGGGTATGCGTTGCATATGGAAGAGATGCTCAATGTGAAGATATAGGAGCTCAAATATTTAAATCAAAAAAAGCATTAATTAAAGCTTTAAATCATAATCCTTTTATTGAATATATCTATCTTTGGGAAGATAATCGGTGGAAGTATGCGAAAGGAGTTGCTTATATTGATGAGTTTCCTAAAAAAAAGCTTACAGCAAAGAGTTTTAAATCATTAAAAAATGAAGTGAATAAATTAAAGTATGGAGATATAGAAGAATGAAAAAGAAAATAAATACTGATTTAGCGACAAAAATAAGTATGGCACTGTTCTGTTTATTTGTTGCTGTATTAATTGGATTAAGTCTTTTTATTCCAACAATTAAAATCACAACAAAAAAACAAGTGTTTATTATAAAAATTGTGTTCGGAGTCTTCGGCGGTTTATCAGGAATATTTGGTTTTTTATTAACTGGACTCACTATTTTTCAAAAAGAAAATCAAAAGCTTGAAAAATCAATGGCGTTAAAAGAGTTGGAAAATGATTAAAAATTAATTTTTACGGAATTACACAAATGAAAAAATTAGATATAAAAGCAAACAAAATAATGACAATAATCTTGGTAATAGTGGGACTTATATTTATTGGATTGTTTTGCACATGGGCACATTTTAAACAGACGAAAACACCTAAAGAATTAACCCCATTAACTATCTGTACTGTAATTAGTTGGGTTTTAACATCAGTAGCTGGTGTTATTACTTGGATACTCAACCAAAGATTTATACACAAGGAATACTTTTCAAAAACTCATGCAAATAAGGATGATATTAAAGATGAAAAATAAAATAAATAAACTTGCTTTAATTTTAATTTGTTTATCTTTTTTAGTTACACTTCCGATTTTATTCGTGAATTTTAGCAAAAATAGCAAACCAGTATTTGCTGAATCCAATTATACAAATGAATCTGAATCGCCTGATCCAATAGAAAAATGGGATCCAGACAAACATTTATATACTTCGTTTTTATATGATAATGAATTTGATGGAGAAATTAAAAAAAATATAAGAAGCCCTTTTTTCGGTAGAGAAACTATCAATAAAATATCGACAGGGTGGAAAAATGTCGAAAATGATCCTCTTTATAAATTTAAAGTTACTGCAGATTTTAACGATGAATATAACTTTAAAACCTTTGATAAAGGCGATAAATATACTGATGTTCCCCATAAAATTCAAGACATGAATAAATTTTCAAATGTAACATTTTTTGTTCATACAACATGGGACGACATTCCAGCATATAGGAGCATAGGATATTCGTATACATGGACATATTACAACAATGAGGGGTTTAATTTATTTAAAGATTTTAATAAATATTCTCTTACAGTGAAAGACAAATGGGCGGGTCCTGACCAATCATCAGGTATTGCTAAAATTCAAATTCCAACAGATACAGAATTACGCCAAAAATATGGCCGTGGCATGTATTCGTTAAAAGTATCATTAACTGTAGGCGACACTACTATAGAATTAATAAAATATGGTGTTGAAATCTTAGCTTTTTACTATCACTCCTCAGACAACCAAAAGACAGGATTAATACTAGAAAACAATATGGGAAAACATAATATACAAAATTATGCGGGCGATTGGGAGGCACAAAAACCAAATGGGGCATGTGAAGTTTATACACAAAATTTTAAATCACTTAGTTTTGAAAAGGGCACAGAAGATTGTCTTGCGGAAATGGATATATACTCATTTTCATATGATGAATGGGATAAATCGGGAAAATTTTACAAAGTACAAAAGGATGTAAAAGAAGTTACTGAACTAAACACAGGAATTCATATGGTAATACTGCGATGTTTAAATTATCGCAAAACTCTATTTTTAAGGTTAATAGTAGATAATGACCTACCTTCTACCACTGCTGATAACTATGAAGGAAATCTAATAAATCATGGATCGTATACTCACACTATCTACACCCAAAGCGATTCTGTGCGGTTCTGGATGCGAGACAGACATAGACCACATATTAAAGTAGATCCAATAATAAATGGTAAGCCCGAGTGGATAAATGAATACACATTCGCCAAGGGAGACACTCTAGAATACGTTTTTAAACGAGACGAGAGATATAAACATATAAAAGAATGGAGAATATCTATTTATGATGATGCTGGTAGAAAACCCAATTCAAACTATTGGGGCGGTTCATATGTAGAATATACTGTAGTCTTTGATAAAGAGAGCCCAACATATTTAGCAGAAAGTAAAAATAAGAATGCTGATGGGGATTATTTATATAACAACAAATTTCAAACAATAAACTTTAACGATGACACTTCTCCTATATTAAAAGTAGAAATAGAACATATCTGGCAAAGTAATAAAGGTATAGCTTTCCCATTGCCACCTAAAAATACAGTTATATACAATCCTCGTTATGAAAAGTCATCATATACTTCAAATGATGAATTAAAAGAAATAAAAAATGGTTATGATGCTCTATTCAAATGGGAAGTTGATGAAGATTCTATATATAAAATAACAGTTACAGATTTTGCTAATAACTCTACCTCTTTCACTATTAAAACTTGGACTATGCCAATATTTGAAGATACAGATAGATTTAAAAATAGATACACAAAAACAGAATACTATCGAGTTACCCTACCAAAAGAATTCGGAGATAAAGAAGGTAAATACTTGTTTTTGAACCATTCTGATGCATTAGCCTTTGCTGAAAAAATGGAAGAAGACACATTTAGGGAAGATCTAGGTAATAACGAGTATAAATATTTCACAAGACAGCAAAGAGATAAAGAGGCGATGCAAATATATAGAGATATCAACACATATAAATTAGTACTTAGATATTATGCTCTTAAATATATATCTCCATTAAATAGAAACTTAAATGGTATATATGAAGAAAGCACAGCTTCAGCTAAATGCATGATACGTGATAGTTATGGATTTAGAGAAGGTAATTGGGAATTTATACAAAATGAAGCTAATAATCCATATGCAGTTGAAAGAATCCATCCAGATGAACAAATTTCCCTACCATACTACAAAAACATCAATGTTCAAATAAAAGGTTAGATTATGTAAATAATCTTGTGTAAAAAGAAAAATAGATAAATAAAAAAAAGAGCC
>CAUTUX010000042.1:0-3032 GCA_963542015.1 uncultured Clostridia bacterium
AGGTCAAATGATGATGCAGATTTTTATAAAGTTTTAGGAAAAGCAACTAAATGTTCCTTAAAAGATATTACTCAAGATTATATGGACGAGATTGCAGATATGCTCAACAAAAAAGATAAGGAATATTGTAAAAACAAACCAAAGAATATTAAAGTAACTAAATCAAACGAACAAAGAACTATCTATTTGCCAGAAGGTAAATTGACATATAAACGTAATTCATACTATGACACATATACTCACGAAACTTTTTACTTCGTCGACCAGTATTTTGGTATACCAAAATCAAAACGATACCATCCTTCAGTATATGGTGAATTGTTACAAAAAGTATCACGCATGAGCTTTTCAAAAGCTGCAAAAGAGCTAAAACATGTGCAAATGTGTCCTAAGACAGCTTGGAATATTTTGCAGTCAGCTCAATTAGATAAAATTAATTATATCCAAGGGCAAAAAGAAAACATCCAAACTATCTACATAGAAGCAGATGAGGATCATGAAAATAGCTGGAAAAATAGAAAACATACATTTTGGGAAGCCTTAATATATGTCCACGAAGGACGAGAAACAAAAAATGGAAGAACAAGATTAATAAATACTAAATATTTCGGTGGAAGAAAACAAACAAATGAATTATGGGAAGATGTGGCTAAATATGTACATACAACATATGGACAGGATGTTAATGTTATTATTTCTGGTGATGGTGCTAACTGGATAAAAAGCGGTCTAGATTATTTCAAAAATGCTACATATAATTTAGACAAATTTCATGCGATTAAAGCGATTTCTAAAATTTGTGGGGATAACCAGAAATTTAAAAAAACATTATATGCTGCCATTAAAGTAAAAGATAAAAAGAAAATACAAGATATTTTCGACGCCCTCAATTATACCTGGGAGAAATCTGATGAGTATAAATGGAATTGTGAAACTTACATTATGAATAATTTAGACTCTATTGATTTGTCCAAAAAATATCGATGCTCAGCAGAAGCACATATTTCACACGTCTATGCTGACAGAATGTCATCAAGACCACTATGTTGGACTAAGCGTGGTTCTCAAAAAATGGCAAAACTTAGAACTTTAATATTCTCAGGAATTAATTTAGAAGATTATGTGTTTGTGATTTTTTAATTTTTTTATTTTATATTTTTTTAAAAATTGACTTATAAATGTGCTTTTCTTATGTCTTTTTTATCGGATTAAGCATACTGCTCGGGCGGTTTTCCCCTAGGGGAAAGGTGTTGACTTGTTAAAAATATTTATTATCGAAAAAACTACTTTTTCCGCAAAAGCCATTGACTTAAAAAATATAATTCTCTATATTTAAAACACATTCTTTGGGGAAAAATTACATACCAATGTAGATTTTATGTTATGAAAGACAGCATCAAAAATCTAACCAAATTAACACATCAATGCATGGAAAAATAAAATAACACCTGTTTCTAGATGCCATAGTATTAAAGTCTTCACCCTATTCTCCCAACAACTCGACTCATCAATAACCGCATATCTAACCAACTCAACTCCCCAAATTCAACACCCTCACCCCGCAAGTATTATTAAACGTTATCTACTCGAACACAACAGCATGCTACCTGATCATATCGAATTCACCCAAATATCGTCCCTACACACTCCAGTTTTAACGATCTGAATTCTTTCGATGGAATATCAACGGTGCATGAATAAACCCTAGAATTGGGGAAAATGATTACATAAATAAAATATGGATTCGTGTTAAGAAAGCCATATCGCTAAATTCCAGACTTGCTGTTTGTTTTTTCGATTAAAAATTACGACCCCCAATTAACCCTACATCTGGATTTTTCTAATTTATAGCCTCCAATAGCAAGCCCAATCTTCTTAATATTTACTACATCCCAATCTTCATGCCATCCATCAGGTTTATCACCTACTTTACAATTAGCTTCCTCTAGTCCAGAAGAAAGAAAAACACTAGATCCCATTTTTTCAACACTTTTGGGAATTGTTATTCCTCTAATATCGGTCTGATAGAAAGCCATCTCACCTATAGATTTTAAGCCCTCATTTAGAGCAACAGTCTGTAATCTTTCGCACCCTGAAAAGGCATATGCTCCGATTTGTTCTGTGCTTTTTGGAATAGTAATTGAATTAATTTTTGCATCACTAAAAGCATAGTCCCCTATTTTTTTCAAACCTTCATTTAATTCAACACTTTTTAAATTCTTGCATGCAAAAGCATAGTCGCCAATTGTTTCAATTGAACTTGGCACTGTTATTTTTTCAACAAATTTGTTGTGCTGGAAACTATGTTCCTCGATTTTTTTAATTTTATACCCTTTGTATTCGCTAGGGATGTGGACGTTTTCTGATGCCCCAATATATTCTTCAATGCTATATCCACCTTCTATTCTTTTCATCTTGAAATTTTTCTCTACATCAGAATCGCTCGTCCTTTTATGAGTTGTTGAACTACGTGTCGCTGAATCTCCACACCCAAATAATGAAACAGCCATGGTCAAAACTAATATCAACAATAGACATAACTTAATACTTTTTTTCATAACACATCTCCTATCATTTACAATATTGTACCCCCATTTTATTTTGTCAATATTTTAGTAAGTTTTAGGTTATGAAAAATACATAAAATAATCGTTCAAATTACTAAAAGACTCATAGAAAATAAAAAAGCCCCTATTCCTAGAGGGAATCTAAGACTTATTGTGTAAAAAGTATTTATTAGATATGAAAAATTCTAGTAAATAGTTTTTACACAAGATTATTTACATGATCAAATCACTACACACCAGGCACATTGTTCAGAAGTACGATGAAATGGATATAGTAAGGTTTGAGAGAATTTTATCCAACATAGTCTACCTATGGACAATACTCAAATAGATTCAATTTTAAACGGTGAAAATAAAAAGAGGTTTAGCTAAAAATTTTAGACAATCTTGTCGTTTATTTCCTTAGAAAAAGTAAAATAAAAACCTTAGAAAAAGTAAAATAAAAACCTTAGAAAAAGTAAAATA
>CAUTUX010000043.1:0-2670 GCA_963542015.1 uncultured Clostridia bacterium
GCATTTTCCCTTTTCTATTTTCCATTTTTCTCCTGTTATTTCCTTTATACAGCCATAACTGCTAATTAGCTACCGCTACTCTAAGTGCTATTACATCATTGAAAGAATTAAACACAAACTTGTGCTGCCAATAGTGGAATGTGATAATAGAAGTTTGAGCCTTACTGTTAATTGAAAAAACTTCAGTAAAACTACTCCTAAAGTTAATTTTATATGTTACTGGATCACTATTAACATACAATTCCATGCCTCTCACTTCTTTATACAACGTGCCATTTAATGGATCATTATTATTTTCTCGAATATCATAAATAAATAATGCATATTCCGTAATTCCTTTAACATTTATTTCATCACTTTTATATCTTTTTGTGTACTCATCTAAAACTGAATTTGAACTCGAATTAACATCATAATCATCTTCAAATGTAGGCATCATTATATCTTCGCACATCATTTTTTTCCTTACTACATTTTCGACATATGCTTTTAAATATGATTTATCATAATCATATAATCTACCATCATTAAATTTCACTGCTCTCGTAAAGAAACTAACATCAATATTACTTTCCGCCCATTTTTGTTTTGTATTTATTTCAGATTGAGCAAAGAAAACTTGTTCATATTTAAAATAGTGGTCTGTACCATCTTTTTTAACTTTTTCATATTTTTCGCCTTTGTAATAAACATTCGTTATCTCCATATGAATATTACCTATTTCTTGTGCAACAAAATCATATGTTTGAGTATCTTCTTTTGCTGCTGGATCTGTTATTGGTTGAAATGTCTTTGTTTGAGGATAATACTTAACAAATCTTTGATTAAACAGTTCAAATTTTATAACTGAAGTATCGCCTGGCTGAACAATTTCTTTTGTATATGTAAAGTTATGAACAGGTCTTTGGCTTATCTTGTCATATGGAACTCCAGTTCCACCAAATGATAAACCATAAGTATTTCCAGATTTAAGACCTTTAATACTGTATGGATATTTAGTTATTGGCAATGTGACTTCTATTTTATTACCCACTACTTTTGCAGTAGCGTCTTCATCTTCATAGTAAATCTCATCTACTTCCATATTGCCTTTTTCTATTGTAAATTTGGCATACTTCACTTCATAAACTGGTGACAGTGTCATGTTTTTGTTAACTTCACGATCACCATTAAATTTAAATTTAAAACCATCTTCATCAAGCCACATATTTATAAAGTTATGTGTTGCTGTTCCTGGAATTGAAGGAACCGCATGATTTGGCTTCTGACCATATCTATATTCCAATATCTTATTATTCGAATCTGCAACTGTAACATTAGGAATCTCTGTAGGTGTTTCTTGTGTAGATAATGTCAATCTAACCTTTTTCCTTGCAACATAATACTGTAGCTTAAGATTTCTTTTTACATTAGTCTTAAAGTTCTTATCTTTTACCTGATTTTCAAACTTAAACTGCATTTGATCAAAATCACTATTAAATCTCTCATCAATTGCTGTTAGCACATCATCCTTAAATGTCTCAAAATCAACTTCATCATTTTCTGTTTTTAAAGTTGATGATTTAAATTCTTTTAATTCCCATCTATTACTTTCAGAAGTAAAATCACTTTTTTCTTTAAAAAGTTGGAGGGTCGTCGCCATTCTCTTTACAGCACCCCATACAGGATATAAATCAATAGTGCCGCTAGTATTGTTGTAAAGATTAATATCATCAAAGTTAACATTCTCAATATCAAATTTGGCACCGCTTTGAACGAATGCATCTGCACTACTTGGAACTTCTCTTGTCCAATGATCTACCTCTGCATATCCGTTTGTACCCAATAAATCTACATCTTTGAATCTTGGATTAGGAATACTGCTGGAACCAATTTTTGCTCCATATAATGCTTTTACTGTTGTTACACCATTCCCTAATTGTGCTGGTAAGCGGAAATTAAATGTCCACTGCTTTCTTCTAATTGTATAATTGAAAACATTGTCATCCTCTGAAATATCAAGCTGTTGTGAACCATCTCCTTCATCGTAAACTGCATCTGCAAACGGATTCTTATCTTTTATCCTATTAAATACAATGTCACGATAGTTATTAGGTGTTGCTTTTTCTCCTTCTTGACCATCATATGTCGCAAATACTTTTTTAATAATAAATTCTGATTCATCAATATAATGTGGTACTCCAAACTCCTTTCCACCATTTGATTTTTCAAACTGTACATTCGCTTTCAAGTCAATTTCAAGCTTCTTCCATCTTGCATAGAATGTCATTATTGAGTCCTTAAAATATTCTTCCTTATTAAATTTGAAGGTTGAAGAACCTGCGATAATGTCTGCATCAGACCTATCTTCAAGGCTCCATCCTCTGAAATCTGCGACTCCTCCAGCACCTGTGCGTAAATAGCTAGCTGCTGGAATGTTTACATTGCTCCCATACTTAATATTGTTTATATCTTCCGGCAATTCACATTCATCATATTCTTGAGTTGCTATAAATCTCGCTTTCACTCTCTTTAATCTAAATTTAATCTTAGCAATGGATTCTCCGATAGTATCAACAGTGTAATAAAGCTTTCCATCCTTCTTTCTCATTGAATTCTGTTTTAATGTGCCTTCCTCATCGTAATCATAACCTGTAAAGTTAGGTGTTGGATTGTTTATAGGATTTCCTT
>CAUTUX010000044.1:0-2593 GCA_963542015.1 uncultured Clostridia bacterium
TACATCACCAACCTTGATGGCGAAGTTTCGCAGCACATCGAGTATGTGCCGTTCGGTGAGGTGTTCATTGAAGAACGCAACAACACATGGAATACCCCTTACCTCTTCAACGCAAAAGAATTTGATGAGGAAACAGGTATGTACTACTATGGTGCGAGATACTATGAGCCGAGGTTGAGTTTGTGGATGAGTGCGGATCCGCTTGCTGAGGAATATATTGACATAAGTGCATACACTTATTGTCATAATAATCCAATAAATCTATTTGATCCTGATGGTCAAGGAGATTATTATACAGATGCTGGTAAATGGCTTGGTAGTGATGGGAAACAGGATAATATGGCATATACAGCAACTGGTGTACGTAAAGAAAAAAACAAGAATGGCTCTCTAGTGAATGTATTCGAACACCCTGTTAAATTGTCTATTGGTCAGAAAGAGCTTAATACTTTGGCATCAACTGTATATGCAGAAAGTTCTATAGGGTATGGTATATTTAGCAAAGAAGAAATGTTTGCAATAGCTTCTGTTCATGTGAACAAGAATAAAGTAGCGTATGGTAAAGACTCTCCGAGTGCAAAAGCATTTAGAAGAACAACGTTAAGCAAACAAACAAATGCAATGCAAACAGCCAATGCCGCTGTTATAAATGCATTTACACCAGGTTCTATAGATTATAGCAATGGAGCAGATCAATGGGATGGTGCAGAACAAGCAATGATTCCTAAGGAGTTTCAGAATAAGCCATCAAATGGTACTTTTATGTATAAAATGAACGTCATGGGGTGGAGTATGCGTGATAAGGAGTATGCATCGTGGAAAAATGCTGTAAATAAAAAATTTGGTAATGGATCATTTAATGTTCCGCAGAAAAAAACTGCAGGATACAATTATGGAGGTATGAAGAATAAGGGAAGAATTAGGCTTACTTCCACTGCACAATATGGATTAACTATTTTTTGGAGGACTATAAAATGATTTTATTTTCAAATTTATGGCTTCGAAGAGCGTTTTTTTGCATTTTACTTTGTTCTTGTCTGCTAGATAATAAAGCTCAAAATGTCTGGAAACTTTATTACAATACAAAAGAAGTCCAGATTAGGAGTTATACATCTAAAGGACAGTTGAGACATCTTGTGCAAAGCGATGACGATGGGAATAAGGTCGATTCTGTAATTTATAAAAAGAATATTTATGTTTATTCTTTTGCAAAAACAAAAGTGTACAAGAACTCTAATTTTCGTGTCATAAATTTCTATTCTAAATTTAAACTGCATAAGGAGACTTTTTTGTCTCCTTATGTTAAACATGCATTCCTATTAGAGGAGTATATTTCTGATTTGCAAAACATTTATGAATCCATTCTTCCGAATGGTGATGAAGTTTCAAATCATATATCGATTTCTATAAACAAAAATAGCACCCATGTAACATTTCGTAATCTGAATTGTCGTTTCAATGTTTTATTTAGTCCTGTAATATTACAATCTTATTTGTCCTACAATACAATAAAAGACATAAAGTTATATATTAAATTCGGAAGGCTCTCAAAAATAAGTTATATTTTGGAAGGGAATATTCTCAATATCTTTTTTAATTATAAACATAATTCAATTAAGATAGTAATAGAATCATTATCATCCTATGATGATAGAAAAGATGAATATATTTATGAATGGAAAAGAGATACGTAGGGTCTTGCTAATTAAATATAACTCGTTAATCATTAATTATTTATACTTCTTAATGTCTGGTTAATTTGTAAAAAATGATTACCTTTGGATGTTAAAAACAACAAGAAGCAAGATGAAGTACTACTCTCAATATCGTAATCATGATTTGTTTGATCTTCAGGAGCTACTCTCACGATTTTGCAAGTCCAATCGCTGGGTTAAACTTGGCGACAACCTGCCCTGGGATAATATCGTGCGGGAATACAACAAGCGTTTGCAGTATCGCCACGCAGGAGCGGACAACAAGACGGCATCTTATAGCCTTGCAATGGGCTACGACAATATGCACCGCATAACAAGTAAGAAGCAACACCTCTCACAGACAAGTGTGCAGTTTGACGGCACGCTCAACGCAGGCTATGAACTCGCCTACACCTATAGTAGTGCAGAGGGCAAGAAGTTCCAACTCGACAATGTGCGTGATATTAACTACCGCACGGAAGAAACTCCTACGGACAGCACGAACATCAACAACGGACACAAATACACCTATGATGCCAACGGAAACCTTGTCTACATCAATACCTCTCGTATAAAGAAAGACGGCAAGGAAGATGAAAAGGCAACCGAGCAGAAGTACCGTTGGGACGAGGAAAATCGCTTGTTGGCTGCCGATGAGAACGGTTTTGTGAGTAACTATTGGTACGATGCTGACGGTGAGCGCACGGTGAAGACCAGTGGCGAGAATGAAGCTATTTATGTCAACTCCGAGTTCTCGGGTGGTAACACCAGTGCTGGAAAGATATGATTTCAGAAAAATACAATAATAAATTATTGCCTTATACAAGTTCTGCAAGAGATAGGGGAATAGGAAGTAATCATTCCAATCATTTGCACTTACAAGGATTCAAACCCAATAT
>CAUTUX010000045.1:0-2539 GCA_963542015.1 uncultured Clostridia bacterium
CGATAACTTTCTGTTTAGTATTCTTAAACATTTGTAAATCCTTTCTCGCTTCCTCTTGCCTTATTTACTAAGACGATCAGAAGTCTTAGAAAGTTCATTTTTATCTTCTTGGTTCTTTTTTCTTTGCCTACTATAAAAGCAGGACTCATGCCTCAATATAGAGCAGAGATATATCCATAAAACTACAACAATTTGACAATATTATCTTCACAAATCTGATGGAGCCTCTACCTATTTGGCAAATCGTTATAGTACCTTTTCCTCACTATTCTCATTTTTAACAAAATATTTTGAACCTTTATAGGTTTTGCCTTTTAGCCCTTGTAGTAGCAGGTGCTTTAGGTGGTGGATATTATTTCAAGGTTGTAAAGAAGAAAGAGAAAAAGGAACTTGAAAATCTTGAAGAAGAAGACGATTTTTTCTCAGAAGCTGAGGAGTACGAGGAAAGCGAAGGTTCTGAAACAGAAGATATTTAATGTATAAAGTGTTGTGAGATTTACTACCATTGAATATTTGCACCAAATATTATATAATATTTGGTGCAAAGGAGGTGGCATAGCAAATGAATTACAAGCGGGAAATACTAAATAGGATAGAAAATTTTGAGTCCAATCAGGTTTTTATCGCCAATGATTTTTTTGATATTGCAGGATATGAAACGGTTCGCAGTACATTAAATCGTTTAGTGGAAGATAAAGTGATTATCCGTATTATGAAAGGGATCTACTATAAGCCGAAATATATAGAACTGATCGGAGAGTATGAAGCACCGTCCGTGAATGAAGTTGTGAATGCCATTGCCAGAAAATATAACTGGACGATTGCTCCATCGGGCAATACAGCTCTTAATTTATTGGGCTTATCTACGCAAGTACCGGCAAAGTGGACATATATATCAGACGGAAGATATGCCAATTTCAGCTTCGGTAATGTAACAATTGAATTTAAGCGTAGAAGTAATGGAGACATTTCTAAAATGTCAACCTTGACTTCAATGGTGATACAGTCTATTAAGGCAATCGGAAAAGATAAGATTACTAATGAACAGATCGACTACCTAAAGAAAAAATTATCTGATAAAGAAAAGTCGGAATTGCTTTCGGACAGTAAAACCACAAGTGCCTGGGTATATGGCGTTATTAAGAAAATCTCAGAGGCGTAGATATGTTTGAATACAAAAAGATGTCAAAAAATGAATTGGAGCAAGTCATCAAAAATGCTTCTTTGAAAATTGGTATAAATGAGGTAATTCTTGAAAAAGATTATTGGGTATGTTTTGTTCTTAATTATCTTTTCTCTAAGTGTAAGTGGAAAGAGGCTTTTACCTTTAAGGGTGGCACAAGTCTTTCAAAATGCTTCAATTTAATTCACAGATTTTCCGAAGACATTGATTTAATCCTTGATTGGAGAGTAATTGGATATAGCTTTGATGAACCGTGGCAAGAACGCTCCAATACAAAGCAAGATAAATTTAATAAAGAGTCTAATCAGAAGACGGAAGACTTTCTAAAAAATGAATTTGTTCCTCAGTTAGAAAGTGATTTTAGAGATATGCTTAGTGAGGAATTTCATATAAGAATAGACGAAAGTGATCCTCAGACAGTGCTGTTTGAATATCCGAAAGCATTTAAGTCTTCTTATGTAACACAGGCGGTAAGACTTGAGATTGGAACGCTTGCTGCATGGACGCCATCGAAAACTGTTCAGATTGTGCCTGATATACAGACAATATATCCTATGCTCTTTGATGGTGATTTTATAGAAGTGAGAACCGTTCTTCCTGAAAGAACATTCTGGGAGAAAGCGACTATTTTGCATCATGAAGCAAACAGACCTGAAGAGCTTGCAATACCTAAAAGATATGCAAGACACTATTATGATTTAGTATGCATCGCAAATTCGCCATATAAAGACAGTGCGTTTAAGAGCCATGAGCTTCTTGGAAAAGTTGTTCATTTTAAGCAGAAGTTCTATCCGAGGAAATGGGCAAAATACGAACAAGCCACAACCAAAACAATAAGACTTATGCCTGATGAATATCGTCTAAAGGAAATTAAAGAAGACTATAAAAATATGACTGAGATGTTCTTTGGCGAATATCCAAGTTTTGATGAATTGATGAATTTAGTGCTTGAACTGGAAAAAGAAATACACAAAATTAAATAATGCCACAAAAACAATATAATATTTGGTGCAAAGTTCAGAGCGAGAGAGTAAAATGTACCGATTCCCAAAAGTTAGACCAAAATCTAACGATTAGGAGGTCGATACATGGCGTAGATGCTCTTTTTGTGTTGAGTACGTAAAAGTGACTAGAGCAGCGTATCCCTACCGTAAGTCTCACGCCAGGCAGCAGAGAACTCGTCAACAGCAAACTTTGTTCCAGGGTGGTCCATCATAGTGTAGACAATATCAGGTGGAAGAGTAACTGCATCGATACCTGCAGAAATAAGCGCATGAACCTGCTCAGTATTCTTAAATGATGCAGCAAGAATCTTGGAATTCAGTCCATGAGTTTCAAGCATCTGCATAAGATCAA